>JAPKFF010000114.1:0-5710 GCA_028821715.1 Dehalococcoidia bacterium | reverse complement strand
CATCCGACTAATCACGGACTCGATACCTAATCTTTGACGATTCCAACTCAAACGACGATTTCAGCCCTGACCGAACAGTACGACGCGCTGTTCTTTGACTCTTTTGGAGTGCTCGTCGACGGTGTGAATGCTCTTCCGGGTGCGGTCGATTTAGTTGACCGTATGAACGCTGACCAGACGAACTATTTTGTGGTCACTAATGACGCTTCTGCTTCTCTCGACTCTCAAATAAAAACTTTGGTATCAAAGGGATTCAGCATTACGAAGGAGCGGATTATCAACTCAGGTTCGCAGATAACGGACTACATCTCGGAGAACGGCCTTCAAGGCGCTCCAACTCTCGTTCTCGGCACGCAAGACGCAAAGGACTACGTGACCAGTGCCGGTGCAAAACTGGTGAGTCTGGATAGCGGCGAAGAGCCAGATATCGTTGTGCTCGGGCACAGCGGGCCGTATGACTGGGAATCGACACTGGAAGATTTATTAACGTTATTCAGTCGAAGATTCCAACAGAATAATCCTGTACGCCTCGTCTTACCGAATCCTGATTTCATCTATCCAAACGGCCCCGGTGTCTTTGGATTTGGTGCAGCTGTGTTCGTGAATGCGCTGGAGCAAGCGCTCGAACGAATTCACGGCCCGAATGATTCACTAATCGCTACCAAGCTCGGTAAACCGTACGCACCCATATTCAATGCAGCGATAGATCGAGCCGGCACAGCTAACGCAGTGATGATCGGTGACCAACTTGAAACCGACATTTCTGGAGCTAATTCAGCAGGCATAGATTCGGCAGTCGTAACGACAGGAATCAACCGTCGATCTACAGCAGACGAGTTCGGAGATGTACCGGATGAGCTAACTCCGCGGTATATTCTTGCGTCGCTCGTATAAAATCAGTAGATATATCGGTTATAAAAATCCACGCGAGTGCTTCGGCTCTCGCGTTTTCATATAGTTCCCACTTTCACAAAAGATGCCAACTTACGTTTACAAATGTATTGAAAACAAGCATGTTTTCGAATTGATTCAGAAGTTCAGCGATGAACCTGGCGCCGACTGTCCAACCTGCGGCAGCGAGTCGAAACGACAGATATCCGCTCCGACGGTTATCTACAAAGGCTCTGGCTTTTACTCCACCGACTACGGTTCAGGATCATCATCAGGCAGTAAGTCCAATGGCAGCTCTTCGAGCAGCGAGAGCTCGTCATCAGACTCCGACTCTTCGAGTTCATCCTCTTCGGAATCAAAATCATCCGATAACAGCAGCAGCAATAGTTCCGACAGCAGTTCAAAATCCGATGGTGGCGGATCGAGTCACTCCCACGGCGCTGGAAGCCACACTCACTAGTCAGTTCGGCCAACATGCGCGCTGTTATTCAACGAGTAAACCGAGCATCAGTCAGCGTCGCTGGCGAAACAACTGGTTCGATTGAACGTGGTCTTTGTCTGCTGATCGGCATCACTCACGACGACACCCAAGACGATCTCAAATACATCGTCGAGAAGACCCTCAACATGCGAATCTTCCCGGAAGAATCAGGTAATTCAGGATTCGACCAGTCGGTGCAGGATATCACTGGCGGCATTCTTCTGGTCAGCCAGTTCACTCTCTACGCAAGCACCCGCAAAGGTCGGCGGCCTGGTTTCACAGATGCAGCACGTCTTGAGCAAGCGGAGCCGATGTTCAACGATCTAGTCAAGTCATTCAAGATAAATAGTGGCTTACGAGTGGAAACAGGCGTGTTCGGGGCCTCTATGCAAGTCGAAATCGAAAACGCAGGTCCGGTGACTATCATCCTCGACTCTGAAGACGGCAACAACCCGCGCCGCAGCTAGTCTACTGCGGCGAATTTATTGGGGTGACCAGCTAGCAATCGTGCCTTCCCCGACGCTGACAGGCTCTTCTACCCCGCTTGCGTCGAGCACCCACACTTGTGAATCGAACTCTTCTGGCAGGCCGATGTCACCGATTGATGATACGACATTGTCGAGATCTAGCACGGTACCGGAAATAACGATCTGCGAGCTATCTGGCGACCATACGTTGTGTGAATCCGCATATTGATCGAAGAACACCTGAACGAACAAAAATTCGTCCGAAGTGACCTGTGTCACAAGCGGCGTCAGGTCCCCACTCTCAACATCGATAATCGACCACTTGTGGGCAAAATCGATTACTGGCGAGTCCTCGATAATCGCTAGTTTATTTCCGTCGGGCGACCACCAAAACGAGCGAGCATTACCTTCGTGAAGAATTCGCTCTTCACCGGAATTCAGGTCGTAAATCGACAGTGTGTGGAACGATGTTCCCGACGAACGACCTATGGCAATGTTCTTGCCGTCGGGCGACCAGCCGAGGGCGACTCGATTGTCGCATTCAGCGATGATTTCATTTGTCGCAATTTCATCAACGTTGGTGATGACAACTGAAGTTTTCCCACCTATAGATTCTACGTGCGCAAATTGTTGACTGTCGGGCGACCATGTTGGGGAGTTAAACGAAATCGATCCCGTGCCTATCGAACGAAGGGTCCCACTCGTCTTCCCATCCACCGTCATGATGTGAAGCCCCGCATCCTGATGAATCAGGATCGCCGATCCGTCTGGCGCCCAATTGATATACAACGGAGCACCAATCGCTAGGCCCTTCGGAACTTCTCTCGAATACGATCCTAAAATCATCGAACCGATACCGAACTCTCCACTTGTCGTAAGCGCTATCCGATCGCCGTTAGGTGACACCACGTGGTGAAATGCGGAACACCGGGCCCTACGCCGCTCTGGGAGGTAGTATCGACAGCCAGCGTAACGATGATGCCTTCGCCGTCAGCATCGGCCCGGTGCAGTGAACTCTGGCTCACCGTTTCTTCAACAATAAGGAATGAGGAAAATGAAACGCTACCGCCATCGCGAGATCACACAGGAAACGTGTATCGAAACTCTCCGTTTCGCAATCCACCATTGCCGATCGTCGTTCGGTCACTACCATCAGGGCTAACCGTGAACACTGAGCCCTTGCCATCGCTAAACGCTATTCGATTTATGGGCCCCGTCGCTATAGCCCGTTCAGGTAGTACTGCCTGAGTTGGCTGTGGTCCAATTTCCGATGATCGCTTCACTGTTGCTTCGAGAGTGAGCGCGGCTTCCATCGCAAGTTGAGTGGATGCTATCGCCGTGGCTTGCGGTGACTTTTGCTCGAGTATCTCTAACGCCATTCGATCACGTTCCGGCTTAAACGCAACCCAAGTTGCTGTTGCATCGGCAGGAGAGAACGTCGGTGTTGTTTCTAGGACTTCAGTTGCCGTCGGAGACGACTCCGAGCAAGCCGCGATAGCCAGTGCAATTAATGCACCGATTAGAATTACCGTGCTGATTCGGCGACCAAAAGGCCAATTATCTCGATTCACTATTAGGCGACCATCATTGTCGATAATGCATTACCTGGCGGTGTTACGTGTGTGACCCCGTTTTGGGTTCACACTGTAAAAACTAAACGCAGAGTGGTCACGCAGGTTTTATGCGTTATGCGTTTCGTAATCGAGGGAAATGTCTAACGCTCGCACCGAATGAGTGAGCGCACCTACCGAAATAATATCGACTCCGCTCTGAGCGACTTCTGTCACGTTTTCAAGTGTGACATTTCCTGACGCCTCAACGAAACACTCGGCGGCGATTTGATCGACTGCGTTTCGCATTTCAGCCGGAGACATATTGTCGAGCATGACGATATCTGCACCGGCTGCAGTCGCGGCGAGTGCAGCCCCGACCGTTTCGACTTCGACTTCAATCTTCACAGTATGTGGCGCTTTTGCCCTCGCTCGTTTAATCGCTTGGCTCAAACTCACACCCTCACCCGACAAAGCGGCTAGGTGGTTGTCCTTTATCAGCACCCCGTCGGTGAGATTCATCCGGTGATTACGACCGCCACCAATAGAGACCGAATATTTGTCGAGCAACCGCAATCCCGGAGCAGTCTTACGCGTATCAGCGATAGACGCTGTGGTGCCATCAACAGCCTTAACGTACAGGTCGGTCAGCGTTGCTATACCGCTCATACGCTGCAGGAAGTTAAGTGCAGTTCGTTCGGCCGTAAGGATCGACGCCATCGAGCCTGAAATTGTGGCGACAACTTCGCCACCTTGAACTCGATCGCCATCAAGCAATTTCTGTGTAAATACCAGATCGGGGTTTACTCGCTTGAATGTAGCCGCCGCCACGTCGAGTCCTGAAAGAATTCCCGGTTCTTTTGGAATTAGGGAGGCACGAGCTTCAAGATGAGAGGGAATTAGTGCCGACGTAGTAACATCGGTACTAACTGAATCCTCTTCCAGCGCACGATCAATAATAATTTCTAATTCACGTGGTGTTAGGAGCATTTTTATATTCGAAAATTAGTCGTGATTAATTGGTTGTAAACTACCCGGCGACTTCGAGCATGCGCTCGAGTGCCACCAGAGAGTTACGCTGGGTCTCAGGTTCAACTTCGATGCGGTTAATCGCTAGACCAGCCATGATGCCTTCAAGCACCCACAGCACGTATGCCGGGTGGATTCGGTACATCGTTGCACATGGGCAAACTATCGGATCAAGACAGAAAATATCCTTGTCGGGATTCTCAGCTGCCAATCGACGAACCATGCTGATCTCGGTTCCAACTCCCCATGACGAACCCGTAGGAGCGTTAGCGATGGTTTCGAGGATCAGTTCAGTCGAACCGTACATATCCGCTGCCGCAACAACTTCCTGAGTGCACTCAGGGTGGACAATGATCGTCGTTTCTGAATTGCGTTCTCGAGCCGCCTTGACCTGGTCGACTGTGAAACGGGTGTGAACCGAGCAGTGACCCTGCCAAAGCAATACTTTGGCACTCTTGATTTTGTTTTCTGAAAGACCACCCATCGGCAAGAAGGGATTCCAAAGAGCCATTTCGTCTTCAGAAATTCCCTTTGCGATTGCGGTGTTACGGCCAAGATGCTGGTCAGGAAGGAACAGGATTTTTTCGCCTCGTTCCAACGCCCAATCAAATGCCTTGTCAGCGTTTGAAGATGTGCAGACGAGTCCGCCATTCTTCCCGCAATGAGCTTTGATAGCTGCGGCAGAGTTCATATATGTGATCGGTATAACACTTTCGGTTGAACCGAGAACTGATTCAA
Source organism: Dehalococcoidia bacterium (assembly GCA_028821715.1). Taxonomy (GTDB): domain Bacteria; phylum Chloroflexota; class Dehalococcoidia; order Lucifugimonadales; family Lucifugimonadaceae; genus Lucifugimonas. Next base: position 554 of record JAPKFF010000114.1, on the reverse strand, counting down.
GATCGTCCCAGCAGTCAGTCACATCCGATGACTTCGCCATGTCGGCCATGGAACATCCAGCAGCCATATTCGGCAACAGCACGTTCTGGTCCGGAGACGTAAGGATGTCGGCTGTTTCAGCCATGAAGTGAACACCACAGAAAATAATCCACTTGGCGTCTTTTGTCTGAGCAGCCATTTTCGACAGCTTGTAGGAATCACCAGTGAAATCGGCGTACTTGATCACATCGTCTCGCTGATAGTGGTGACCCAGAATAACCACTTTTGTATCAATTTCTTTGCGAGCAAAATCGATACCTTCGGCAATTTCTTCAGGCGTCAGTTTCAAGTAGCGAGTCGGCACTTTTTGCCAACGCACACCAGCCTGGAATTCTTCTTCGAGGGTTTTTGTTCGTAGGTTGCCATCAGTCTGGCAAAAAGCAGACTGCTCCAACTCCGTAATCGGAATCGTTGTCTGCCTTGTGAACGCAGTCGTCATACGACCGGTACCTTTTCCTTATTTCCCGTGGTGATGACCGCAGTTGAAACCAACTCCGACTCCAGAGACCACGGTG
>JAPKFF010000113.1:0-5735 GCA_028821715.1 Dehalococcoidia bacterium | reverse complement strand
ACTGGATGGATGTGCGAGAGCTACGACTTCATCGATATCGACGCCCAGTCCCGGTAGGTTTGGCACTTCGATGTAACCATCGATTGTTTCGAGGTGTGGTTGGGTTAATTCGTATCGAACGGGTACGTCATCGTGGACACGTTCAAGAATGAGTGCATTTGGGATTGCTGCGAGTATGTGGATCGCTGCGTACTCGGCGATGGGACCTAGTGAACCCGAGTGAGGGGCTACTGATATGTAGTGAGCCTCTGCCATTGCTGCGATTTTCATCATTTGGCTTATGCCACCGATTCGACCGGTGTCGGGCTGAATTACATCGACGATTTCTTCTTCGATTAGTCGACGAACACCCCAAATATGGGAGTGTCGCTCACCTGCTGCGATAGGAATGTCTACATTGTCTTGCACGCGCTTTAGCGCATCCATGTTGTCGGGTGGTACGGGGTCTTCATAGAAGAGAAGGTTAAATTGTTCGAGGGATTTCCCGACGATGATTGCGTCTTTAGTGTTGTGCCAAGGAGGGCCATGAGCATCGACCATGATGTCGATTTCATTACCGACAGCATTTCGGATGTCTTCGACCTGGTCGGCGACTCGGTGAACTCCGCCGGTTTTTATGGCTGTGAGTCCTTGAGCTTTTAGTTCGAGGGCTCGTTCAGGAGTTTTAGCGTGCCCGTAGGCGCGGATTCGATCGCGAATTTTCCCGCCCAATAGGTTCCAAACTGGAGTGTTGAGCGCTTTGCCTTTTATGTCCCAGAGTGCCATATCGATCGCGTTCATAGCTCCCGATCCGGGTGTCCCAGTCATGCCGTTACCCATAGTTGATACGAGCATTTTTTGCCAGATTTTCTCGATGTTGAAGGGGTCTTCGCCAACGATAATTGAGCGTAAATCTTCGATTGCGATTTGGACCAATCTTGGCCAACCTGAGCCCTCGCCAATCCCAACAACGCCTTCGTCGGTGTAGATCTTCACAAAACACCAATTGCGGGTGCTCCAACTCGACGCTCCCGTTGATTTTGGGGCGCCTGCCATCATGAGGAACGTCTTTATATCGGTGATCTTCAAGTTCGTAAAACTCCGTGGTTATCTTGCAAGGAATCGGTGACGATTTTTTTGATTACGGGCACAACGTACCACGTAGAGTCCGGCAATGGATGGCAGGCGGAGGGGCTGTCAGAACTCATTGCACAAGCTCAGATTGTTGCCAAACTCTGCGGCGCATTCGGGTGCTTTCGTTCTCGATTTGTCAATGACGGGTTCTTTTTCTACGGCTTAAACTAGGGCGAAGCTATGAGTCCTGATTGAGACTTCAGAATTAACCTGCACTGGTCTATTGTGTACATAAATAGAATGACGTTTGTTTTTGCATGGTAGGAACAGTTAACTTATGCCGAGTGAATTTGGATCGATCGAGTTGGTTTCTTCGTCGCAGGTGGAGGCTGGTGAGCCTGCAGTCATTGAACTACGATACACAGCCGGAAACACCGTTTTGGAATCTGGCGGTACGATAACGATCGATACGGAATCTGATTCTGATTGGGGTCGCCCGCAGCTTTCAGATTCCGGTTCCGACGATTTTCTGGTAGTCAGCCCGCCGTTGGGGTGTTCGGTTTCTGTTCATACCCCCGATCACAAAACATCGGTCATAACCGTTCAATCGGGGCGGGTCGCTGTAGGTGAAAGTGTGTTGATAACCCTTGGTGGTGGCAGTGGGCTTCGCACTCAAACTTTTTTTGAGATACAGCACTACTTTCGATGTCACGTAAATCCCACAGGTGAAGGAGCTTCTACGCCGATTGATCCAGTTGTTGTCGAAGTCATTGGTGGGCAAATCGAATCATTGTCGGCTATTGCCCCTTCGGATATTGAACTTGGATCTGAGTTCGCTTTGCTTCTCAAAGCAGAGGATCGATGGGGTAACCCCGCTGAAAAATACCGCGGCAGTGTTGAGATTTCTGCACCGGGTCTAATTTTGCCAGATGGGAATTTCATTGAGTTCGACGAAGAAGAGCCTGGTGTACGCCGAATAACGGGTGCTGTGTTTACCGAGGCTGGCGCAACTAGCATTAGCGCTGAAGATACCTACAACAGGATTACAACGACTAGCAATCAGATTCGGATTTCGAAAGAACTGCCCGCCCTAAAGTTATTCTGGGGTGATCCTCATTCAGGTCAGATTGCTGATCCAGCCAAGATCGGTAACTACTTTGACTACGCTCACGAGGTTTCAGGCTTAGATTTCGCCGGGTACCAACGAAACGACAGTGCTCACTCAACTGACGCTTACGAGATTCAGCAGATCGAGGAAAAGAAGTATTACGAGCCGGGAAGATTCGTTCCGTTGCCGGGATTTGAGTGGTCAGGCAATCTCGAGGCCGGCGGTCATCACAACGTTTATTTCGGACGATATGACCTTCCAATGAAACGCTGGAGCGGCGCTGACCGGTTAGGTCGGGACGGTGAGTCGGATCTACCACACGTTCGAGATCTTCACGACTTCTATCGTGGCACAGACACGATTATAACTCCTCACGTCGGGGGGCAACACGCTGATTTACAGTGGCACGATCCTACTCTTGAACCAGCCGTAGAAGTTACATCAACTCACGGCTCGTTTGAGTGGATTTTACTGGAGTCAATCGGACGCGGATATCAAATGGGGTTTGTTGGCGGAAACGACTGCCACACGGGTAGACCGGGCGACGATCGCCCGGGCCACCAATTGCGTCGATATTCGAAGGGCGGTCTGACCGGTGTATACGCCGAGGAGTTAACACTTAGTGGTGTTCTCGATGCGATAAAGGCCAAGCGTATTTACGCAACGACAGGTGCACGAATTAGGGCAAGTCATACCGTAGATGGTCACTTTATTGGTGAGAAGTATTCGAGCGAGGGCACCGCCGAGATTAAGGTTAACGTTGAGGGCACTGGACCACTAGAGCGGATAGAAGTGTATCGGGGTCTCAAGTTGATCCACACCGAGCAGTTCGGATCGAAGCCGTCCGGTTCTAGGGTCCGTGTTTTGTGGGATGGAGCGAGTCGTATGTCAAGCTATTCGGGAGTGATCTGGGATGGTTTTCTGGAGGTTTCGAATGGATCAATTGGCGATGTTGAGACGATTCGTTTCGACAGTCCTCGTTCTAGGTTTGATCGCGAAAGTGGTTCACGCCTCGGTCTTAACAGCTGGGCATGCGGGTATCCGAGTGGTGTGATTGTCGACGTGGATATTGATAGCGATACCGAGATAACCGTCGTTCTGAATTCGGGTTTGATTATTGGAGAGAAGTTCGGCAGGCACGGAGAGGTTGCTCCGAGGCGTATGGCTGTTTCTGAGGCAGATTCAGTTCGGATAACCGCGACCTTGAATCATCTTAAGGAACGACCAGCAAAAGTAGATTTGGGGCATCTAAATCGTAGTGTGACCCTCGAACTGGCGCCTGAGTCTGGGACGGATCGGGCTGACTTCACGGTGACGGATAACGATGTTCAACCGGGAGTGAACCCTTATTGGGTAAAGGTTGTTCAACAGGACATGGAGATGGCATGGTTGAGTCCCATTTTTGCTGATCGGATTGCGACTCAATAGGTGTGTTGTCGTGTCGGGTTGCGCTGGAAATCAGTGTCGGGTCAAGACCTGTTTTCTGACAGAACCCAGCGGCGCGGTAGAACAGCATCGATCCTCATATACTGAGGATATTTCATCATGTCGTTTTCATTCAGCCTATCCACCGTTGTACAAAGTAAAAAAGCATTGAACCACTTGGTAATCCGACATTCTTTTGGCGCCATTGTGGGCGACGATTCAATATCAACTGTTTCTGATAAAACCGATTTGGAATTAACATGCCACGAGTGATTCCACATCTGAGTTTTTTGACGCGGGTCAGAGCGTCGATTCATTACCGTAGAATATTGCAGCCACATCCGATCAATAACAGCCGTAGTTGGATGCATCGTTACGGCCTTGCTGCCGTCCGTTAAGGGATGAATATTGATTTGCATGCTAAGTTGTGAACGACTTGCACGGCGGTGTAACCGGAAGAAACGAGTTAGATCAGATTGGCCCAGATAATGATTACTGCAACCGACTCGGAGAAGATCAATCGAACCAGCATAGAAGCATTCGATGTACTGGTCGTAGGTGCTGGAATAGCTGGAGTAGGGGCCGCGTACCACCTCAGTACACAGCGCCCTGATTCGAGTTTTATAGTCTTAGAGAGTCAGGATCATTTTGGAGGTACTTGGCGGTCTCATAATTATCCTGGTCTCCGCTCAGACAGTGACCTGCATACGTATGGCTATAGATTTAAACCATGGACTGGTCCGCCGATTGCGACAGCCGAAGAAATTCTTAAATACATGGGCGAAGTCATTGATGAAAATGACCTTAGTAGCCATATTCGTTACAACCATAAAATCACATCCGCAAAGTGGTCGAGTGAAGATAACAAGTGGTTAATTGAAGTCGATGGAACCGACACCGGGGATACTCATTATTTGGCAGCAAAATTTTTGTGGATGTGCCAAGGGTATTACCGCCATTCAGAAGGATTCACTCCTGAATGGTCTGGAATGAATAAATTTCAGGGTCAGTTGGTGCACACGGAAACCTGGCCCAAGGATCTGGATTACGTCGACAAGAAAGTTATCGTAATTGGTTCCGGTGCCTCGTCAGCGACTCTAATACCCGCAATAGCAGATAGCTGTGCGCACGTAACTTTGGTTCAGAGGTCTCCAATCTACTATGGTACTGGTCGAAATCGCGATGACTTGGCTGAGACCCTGCGTGAGCTCGAAGTAGATTATGCGTGGATACATGAAATTGTTCGCCGCAAGGTACTTCGCGATACTGCAATTTTCATGAGACGTACATTTGAGGAACCCGAGAAAGTGAAGGAAGAGCTTCTAGGTGGCGTCAGAGATATTCTGGGGCCTGGTTACGATATTGATACCCACTTTACTCCAGGCTACCGAGTATGGCGTCAGAGAGTCGCAATGGTCCCTGATGGAGATTTCTTCCACAGTATTAAGGCAGGGAAAGTTTCTGTACTGACAGATGAGATTGAGACATTTACAGAGGGTGGGGTGATGCTGAAATCTGGAGGCGTTCTTGATGCAGATATTGTCGTCGTCGCTACAGGATTCAATATGAATGTCTTGGGTGATATAGATTTTTTAATTGATGAAAAACCTCTTGTTTTTTCGGACACCGTTACTTACAGAGGAATGATGTTTACGGGCGTCCCAAACTTACTCTGGGTATTTGGTTACTTCCGTGGAAGTTGGACCGTGCGCTCGGATTTATTGTCAGATTTCGTATGTCGCTTGCTGAGCCATATGGATAGCAAAGATGCTAAGCGCGTTGAAGTGAAGCTGCGGTCTGAGGATGAAGATATGGAACTTCTGCCTTGGCAAGATCCAGAGAACTTCAATCCGAGCTATCTGACCCGTGCACTACCTTTTCTCCCAAAAACTGGAGCTAAGCCAGAATGGCACCATTCTCAAGACTATTGGGAAGACTTGGATGAGATTCCAAGTATTGACTTGGATGGTTTAGAGTTCGTTTACAGCCAAGACTGAAATTATTTTCATTTCAATAACGTGGTGAAATCGGTTTCTCAATGACAGGCGTTATCGACAAACCGGAAAAGAAAAAGCCCTGCCCTCAGAATCGAGAGGAGGGCTTTTTTGTGTTCTTGGTGGAGACGAGGGAGAGTTGGACTCTCCGGTGA
>JAPKFF010000112.1:0-5746 GCA_028821715.1 Dehalococcoidia bacterium | reverse complement strand
ACGATCGGTCTGACCAGAAGTGGTTCTACGGAGAGAGTTGGGTGCAATTTATCGATCCTTACTTGGGCGATGAGGTCAAGGGCTGGGACAACTCAGGTGGGAATCTAAGGCTCAAGTAACGCCTAGGAATTACACGGTCTGTTGTGCCCGACTAACCAAAATATTTTGCCCGTCGTTTGAAGCCGGAAAGATCAGTCAGACGTCACAACATCGAAGACCTGAAGGCGATGCCGATTGCTATCGACAACCAAAACGTGACCATCGCTGTCGAGCGCTATCGAAGTCGGGCCCCAGAACAGCTTCTCAATGTGAGCCGATCGCTCATGCGGATCGTCGCTGTTGAACACAAGATCCATATCCAGATCGGATGCATCTCGCGCCGCACTCTCTTCGACATTGGCGTCCAAAAAGTCCTGCGCCCATTTTGAAATCGTAGCCTGACCCTCATTCTGTTCCACGAACCCACCGTCTGCATCTAGCACCTGGATTCGCTGATTGCCCCAATCGGCAACGTACATGTACCCATCAGAATCAACGCAAACATCCGAAGGTGCGTCGAACTCACCTTCACCGCTCCCTACCGAGCCGAAATTGGCAAGAAACACGCCGTCAGCAGAAAACTTCACGATCCGATCATTACCCCAATCCGCAACGTAAAGATTGTCGTCGCCATCGACGTGCAGACCCCACGGCAAATTCAACTGGCCATCACCCGATCCGAACTCACCGATCGTAGTGAGATGCTTCCCGTCTCCGGTGAATTTCTGAATCCGACCGTTCAGATGATCGCTCACCAGCAGTTCGTCCTTCGAGTTGAACGCTAATCCATTCGGACCGTTCAACTTGCCTTCATCGGTGCCACTTTCGCCCCAGGTATCGAGCAACTCGCCGTCCAGCGTACGAACCAAGATGCGGTTCAAATGATCGTCGCTGGTGAACAGCCGTTGTTGACTATCTATCGCAGTCGACGCATTCCAGATCGCCTGTCCCGAGCCTTCGCCAAACGAACCGAATGTGCCGAAATACTCTTCGCCAAGGTTCATCACCGTCATGCGGACGCCACGGGGATCGCTGTCAGAACCCCGCCCAAGCACAAAATACGTGCCATCAGCCGCTACCGCCACTGACCACGGATAGTAAAAACCGCGACCCTCCATTGCTGCCACGCCAATCGTACGGTTGTAAGTAAGTCGCGCAGTTCTGGGTTGTGTTGTTGTGGTCATAGAAAAACTCCGCCAACTAGGCTCTCTGGAACTCCGGTGTCGCACCAACAAGTTTCAACACATTGGCCACCTGTTCAGGGCCTGCGTTGCCCGAATCCAACTGGTTGACCTGCGTTTTGGCGAACTCGACCAGTGCGGATCGTGTCTTGTCTGAAATGTCAGAAACCGACAATTCATCAAGCGCACGTTCGACCAGATCCTCGGCATTTAACTCACCGTTGTTGTCCGAAAGAATTCGATCGATCAGCGTCTGCACGCCAGGACTTTCGATATTACCAAGCCGCTCCGAAGCGAAGTTCACCCGCTCGACAAGCGCACCCGAATCGATCCACTCAGTACCCCAGTGCCAACCCTCGACAGACGGCGGGTTCAACAGCCATTGCCCCATGTAAGTCGACTGTAAGTTCGTCGGATTCATATCCACTTTCGGCCGATTGAACTCACCCGTTAATCGCAGAACGCCCGCCACTAATTCAGCAGGGCTCTTCACCCGCTGATAGCGCGCCTGTTCCGACTTGAAGAAATCCGACTTGAAGAGGAATCTCAGCATTTCCTCGACGTTGTAACCACTGTCAAAGTAAACCTTCGACAACGCAGCGATAGCTTCCGGATCACGCGGCTCCTTGTATGGCCACTCCGGCACCGGCGGTTCGTCGGCGACGAAGAAACTGTACATGTGCCTCGACAAAAACGCTGCAGTTGCCGGTTGATCGCAAATGATGTCGACGATGTCTTCACCGTTCAAGTTACCTTTGTGGCCTAAAAATTCTTTTTCGCCATTGTCGTGGTCGTGTTCCTTGTATTCAAAATGGAACGACAGCCGGCCGTACGGCCATACCGAGTCACGTGCACTTTTGAGCGTCATGTACTCGGTGTTGCCAATCGTCCATCCTGTGAACGCCCGTGCTGCTTCTTTCACATCGTGCTCGGTGTAGTTACCGACTCCCATCGAGAACAATTCAAGTAACTCTCGCCCATAGTTTTCGTTCACAGAACCATTGTGGTTCTCCGAATTGTCCAGCCACACGATCATCGCCGGATCTCTGGAAAGTTCCATAAGCAGATTCTTGAAACTACCCATTCCATGTCGCTCAAACATCCTGATCTGGTCGTGCAGCACTTTGCCGTTCGCAAGCTTCGAATAGCCAGTTGCAAACATGCCGTGCCACATGAGGCCGACCTTCTCTCGCAAAGGAGCGTCGGTCGAAACCATGCGGTACATCCAGTTACCACTAGGCGACTGGTTGCCCATCATGCCCGAATACTCAGGGTGATATCGACGAATCAAATTGTCGGTGATTCTGGTTGGTCGATCGATCGCGCTGAGCAGGTTCTCAACCGTTTCATCGTAACCCTGCTCAACCAGCTCGTCGAGCCGCCCTCGCGATGCGCCAAAACCGGCGCGACGCATCAGGTGAGCCATCAGTTTTACGTCATTGCTAGCCACAGCTTACCGCCTAATCATGTCGAACTGCTCGTAATTTTTATTGAGAATTTCCTGTGGATTAATGCCCATCCATTGGTCGAGAACCGTTGCGTAAATCCCCCGGAAATCGTTGTTGAACTTCATATCACCCTCGATTTGTTCGCTCGGGTCTAGAGACGGATACTCTCCGTAGAAGCCACCCTTGACCGGGTTTCCGAGAACAAAAGCAACTCCGCCAGAACCGTGATCCGTCCCGCTGCCGTTGTCTTGAATCCGACGACCGAACTCCGAGAAGATCATTACTACAGCGTCATCACCACGACCGTGCTCTTCGAGGTCTGCAATGAAATCGTTCACTGCCGTCGAAAGCTCGTGCCACAACTTCGCGTGATTTTCGAGTTCGCCAGCGTGCGTGTCGTATCCTCCGTGCTGAGTATAGAAAACACGGGTCCCGACGTCGGCGAGTAGCACCTGCGAAATATCACGCAGGCTCTGGGCGATCGGAACACCTGCATACTCGATCGAAGATGAGTACTGAGCCGGAGCAGTTCGCAAGATATCTGCCCCGAGATAAGCACCCATCCCGGTCTCGCTGATCGCCTGCAACATTGCATCCCGAGTGTCGTCTGGTCCATACATTCGAGCAAAAACATCGACAGCTATTTCACGGGTCATCCGATCTGCAATATCTGGCATCAAGCCATATGTTTCAAGATTGCCAACCGACGCAACTGGCACACCTTTTGCGTGAAGCGCCCGTGGCAATCCACGACCAAAATTGATGCCCGTAATAACATTCTTGGCTTCTGGATCCAGCTCACGAATCGTGCGACCAAGCCAACCGCTGTCCGCAATGTGATCCGATTCCGCAGTGTGCCAAATGTCCATCGATCGGAAGTGCGATCGATTCGGCTGCGGGTAGCCCACTCCCTGCACAATAGCCAGCTTGCCGGCATCCCACAGACTTTTCATCGGACCCATGCTCGGGTTAAGCCCCAGCGTGCCGTTCAGGTCGATGACATTGTGTTCAGTAAGGTGGATCGCCCTTCGTGAATCGTGATAAATTCCGTTGGTGTACGGCACGACCGTGTTCATCGCGTCATTCCCACCCGAAAGCTGAATAACGATTAGCGATGGCTTGAGCTGAGCGGTGACCATGGCGGATAAAATCTTTCGTGGATATTGGAAGTAGCTGACTCGATCACCTTATCAACAACAAGGCCACTTGAGAACCATTCGACCAAGTATCAGGAGTACAGCGCTGGCCGTTTCAATTAGTGTGCTTACATTTCACAATCGGGATGACCATATGTTTCGCTCCAATGCGGTCGGTCTAGATGTACGCGATTGCGAGCTACTACATGTATTTGTTTAGTTAATCAGCATTGTGACTAAACGAGTTCGAAACGTAGAATAGGTGCGCCCGGGATTAATAACAACGAATAGGAGCCACGTCTTGCGAATTGGGAATAGCCCGTTTGAATATGAGTGGATTTCAGATTGGGCCAAAATTCCTAATCAAGAAAGCGCAACATCCGGGTGGGCGCACCACGGTATGGCGGTTACCGATTCCGGAGATGTGATCGCTATCCACCCCGCCGAGTCGCTTGCCATGGTGTTCGATCAGGGCGGCAAGTTATTGAGATCGTTCGAGATTCCTGTTCGAGAAGCCCACCAACTTACCCTGGCCAAACTCGAGGGCGAGCAGTTTTTATGGATCGCCGACCCCGGTCGAAAAAATATCAAAACAAACGGAGCATATGAACCTACGCAGGGCGAATGGTGCGGTCAGGCAGTGCGGGTATCCGTGGCTACAGGCGAGCGAATACAACAGATAACAGCCCCACCACACTCGGCCTACTGCGACGAAGATTTCGCTCCGACCTCCGTTGCAGTATTCGAAACCACAGGTGGCGGAAACGGCGATGTATGGGTCACTGACGGCTACGGGGCGAGTCTAGTGCACCGTTTCAGCGGGGACGGAAACTACATTCAGACGATCACTGGCGAAGAGGGCGAAGGTGGCCGCTTCGATTGTCCGCACGGAATTTGGATCGACTATCGTAGCGACAATCCCGAACTCTACGTCGCGGATCGCACTAACAGGCAAGTCCAGGTCTATGACCTCCAAGGCAAATACAAACGAACGTTCGGAAAAGGGCTCCTCACCAGTCCGAGCTGCTTTGCGATCGACGGATCCAACATCATCGTCGGCGAACTGAGAGCACGATTAGCAATGTTCGACATCAACGATGAGTTCCTAACGTTCATCGGTGAGAACGAGGCCATCGCCCGAGTCGAGCGCAACAGCACTGATGATGTACCCGGCTGGCCAAACGGACTCGACGATTCAGGCAATGCGGCCCGCTCAACGGTTCTCGAAGAAGGCAAGTTCAATAGCCCTCACGGCATAGCCACCGACCCTGCAGGCAACATCTACTCTGGCGAATGGCTAATCGGCGGCCGCTACACCAAGCTAGCAAAGCTCGGCTAACAAGAATTCCGACGACTTTCTCAGCAAACTGTTTTTTACATTACTTTAAATAGGAATCCAGTAATTGAGCAACACTCCGGCAAAACCCAACATCATCCTTATACTTGCCGATGATATGGGCTACAGACGAGTAACCGTGGCAAGGTAGTCATGCCATGCGGTTCGGGGAAGACATTAGTTGGTCTCTGGGCTTCTGAACGTCTCAAAAGCCAGTCAGTTCTAGTGCTTGTGCCATCGATTTCGCTGATGAAACAAACGATTGGAGAATGGTCAGCAAACTCTAACGAGCCAATGACGTACTTGGCAGTTTGCTCAGATTCACAAGTGACTGCGGAAGAACGTTCAGACTCAATTGTCTCTTCTACCTCGGACGTGCCGTTTCCAGTAACAACAGACCCGGACCACATTGCCCGATACTTGGATTCTGCCGGCAAGAAGGTTGTATTTTCAACCTACCAGTCTTCACATTGGACGGATCAACGCCGGTCCGACCCGACACTCTCACACACGCTTGGAAACGAGTCGCAAAGGCATTGGGATTAACTGTGCGACTGCATGACCTTCGCCACAGTGCGGCGACATTGATGTTGGCGGCTGGTGTGC
>JAPKFF010000111.1:0-5784 GCA_028821715.1 Dehalococcoidia bacterium | reverse complement strand
TACCTACAAAAGCAAATTGATCGTTGGACATTGAATGGCGCTCCTAAAGTTTCGTTTTAGATTTTTGAGTTCGAACACTAGTCGTTGATAATTAGATCTGGGTCGATTTCTATTCCGATACCCGGTGCAGTAGGTAGAGGCATAAAACCTTCAGAATCGACCTCTGGTGCGTTGGCCATGATCGAGAATTTGTTCTTGTAATGACCAATCGGCGGGTCGTGTAACAACTCCATAAACGGAGCGTGTCGCCACGATGCCACGAGGTGCTGGTGAGCAATTACGCCGATATTTCCACCGCCGTGATGCGGAACGATTTCCTTGCCATGTAGTTCGGCAAGATTTCCAATCTTTCGCAGATTGGTCATACCGTTCATGACCATACTTTCAGGCTGGAGCAGCTTGTAGGTGTCCATTTCGCACATTTGGACAAACTCGTGCAATCCTGGGTTGTTCTCACCACCGGCGATTCGCATTTCAACTTTGGCGTTTAGCTCGGCGAGTCCTTCGAAGTCATATCGCTTCAACGGTTCTTCAAGCCAGTACACGTTGAGGTCCTGTAGTTCAACTGCTGTCTCGTACGCTCGTTTGAAGTTCCACATCACTCCCGGCTGCCAAGTTCCGCTGCTCTGTGCCTGATTTGCGTCGACCATAATCGTGAAATCTTTGCCTACGGCATCTCGAACTGCTTCAACAATCTTTATGTCGTCGGCAATCGATTCGTTATGAATACGAATTTTCATCGCCTGCCAGCCCTGTTCCTCCAGTGAGGATGCCTGTTCAGCTCGTTCCTCAGGTGTCGAAAGAGCGACCATGCTGGCGTACGGGATAATCTTTTCTTTTTCGCCACCCCAGAGTTTGTACAGCGGAAGATTCGCAGCCTTACCGATAATGTCCCACAGTGCCATGTCGACACCAGCAGTTCCCTGATACTGGAGATTTGGGACGTAGTAATTGAGAGCGGCTGCATGATCTTCTACTGCGAAAGCACTTCTACCTACGAGGTACTCATTAACCGCATCGATAAACATCGGGTGCATTCCCGGTCCGATTCCAGTAATGCCAGCGTCGGTATGAACCTCCGTGAAGGATCCTCCACCGATGTCGAACGACATGTCACTTCCGGGACTCCACGCTGGTTCGATTTTCCCAATGTGTTTTACGGTGCGAAGGTTAACGATCTTGACGTCGGTAACTTTGATATTGCTACTCAACTGATTCTCCTGTTAGTTCATCTGAGGCCGGCAAATCATACATCTATCGTTGGTGGTTTAGTGGCTAGTTAGGGCTTTTTACATCATTCGAAACACGCGTACACTGCCACCCGTAGGCGAATTTTGATATTCGACCTATGACAGTCAAAGCAAGAAAGTTCACATGATCACAAGTAAAGACTCTAGCCAAGAAACCGTAGACATATTGGTTATCGGCGCCGGTGCATCGGGCGGAGCTGCGACGGCTTGGTTAGCCGAAGCGGGCTTTAACGTCAAATGCCTCGAACAGGGCTACTGGCAGGATCCTTCCAAATACGCTTCAGCCTCTAAGGATTATGAATTTGAGATGCTGACGAACTGGGCGCCTGACCCTAACGTTCGGCAACGCGACGAAGATTATCCGGTGAACGATTCAAACTCACCGGTTACCCCTGTAATGTTCAACGGCGTTGGCGGGAGCACGATTCTTTGGACCGCCCATACCCCGCGGTTCCACCCTTCCGATTTCAGGGTGAAAACACTCGATGGAGTAGCCGACGATTGGCCTATTTCTTACGACGAGCTCGAAGAATTCTATGATCTGAACGATGAGGTGATGGGTTGCTCAGGCATTAATGGCGATCCTGCGAATCCACCACGAAGTCCACGACAGATGCCACCCCTACCGATCGGCAATGATGGAAGGAAGCTAATCAGCGGATTCGAGAAGCTGGGTTGGCATTGGTGGCCGTCCGATAGCTACATCAATTCCCAACGATACGGCGAAGGCCGGGACGCCTGTAATTTCTGTGGACACAACCACATGGGTTGCTACCAGCGAGCCAAATCCAGCACAGATATCACCTACTGGCCACGTGCTCTTCGAAGTGGAGCAACTATAGAAACGGGTGCAAGGGTCAGACGAATCACCACAAATGAGTCAGGACGAGCTACTGGTGCTGACTACATCGATTCCAAGGGAAACGAACAGCATCTAAGTGCACGGGCTGTCATCATGGCAGCCAACGGTATTGGCACTCCCCGCCTGCTATTAAATTCGGGTTCTGAGTCTCACCCCAGCGGTCTATCGAATTCGAGCGGTCTATTAGGGAAGAATCTAATGTTCCACCCGTTCGCCATGATCTCGGGAACCTTCCCTGAAAAGATGGATACGTGGCAGGGTCCTCTTGGCAACATTGGTCTGAGCCAGGAGTTTTACGAAACCGACAAGAGTCGTGGTTTCGTGCGAGGTTATACCTATCAATTCCAAAGAAGTCTAGGCCCGGCTTGGATCGCCAACGGTGGCTTCCGAGATCCTGTCCCTTGGGGCGAAGGTCATCACGAAGAACTTGAGAAGCGACTCGGAAGCGTTATGGCAATGGCGGTGATTGGTGAAGATCTACCCGAACAGCACAACACAATCGATCTAGACCCTGAATTGACCGACTCAGACGGAATCCCGGCCCCGCGACTCAACTACACATTGAGCAAAAATTCTCGCGATCAACTTGACCACGCTATCGAAAACGCCAAAAAAGCCCTCGAAGCCGCCGGTGCAGAAGATATCTTCGTCGACCCGATGATGCGACAGTCAGGCTGGCATCTCATGGGAACTGCTCGCATGGGCAATGATCCAGATAAGTCGGTGGTTGACAAATGGGGGCAATCCCATGACGTCGATAATTTGTTCGTCATTGACGGCAGCGTGTTCGTAACGAGTGCAGCCGTGAATCCGACACCAACGATTCAAGCACTGGCGCTCAGAACTGCTGATTACATTGTTCAGCATCGACAGGATTTGAAGGGATAACTTCATGACCAACAACACTTCAATCACGAACATCAACGAAGATCTATTGGCTGCCATTCTTGACCGTCTCATCCCGTCAGTGGGGGGTGTACCCTCGGCTGGAAAAATGGGCTTGACAACTGAAATAGTGCGATTAGCGGGGCAGCAAGCTAGGTTTCACGGCATTTTCACTAATGCGATGCAGATGTTCGAATCAGCCAATTCAGAGTTCATTTCGCTCGACGGTGTAGCTCAAGATACGGTGATAAAGAACTTCGAATCAGCCGAACCTGCATTATTTAAATCGTTACTCACCATCTGCTACATCGTCTACTACAAGGACGCTCGGGTTCACAAACGAATCGGATGGAGCGGTCGTACTCCTCAACCAGAAGGAAACACGATGGAGCCGTGGGATGATTCGATACTCGATACGCAACGCAAAAGAAAACCGTTCTGGCGACAAGTTTAGTTTTCACCTAATCGACACCGATCTACATACAGACCAAAGAAAGAAACACAAAATGGAACCAGTAATACGCAACGAACAGGGCGCATCAAACCCACTACTTGGCCCCGCCGACGGTGTGTCATCTTATGTGATGCTGTACGTAAAGCATGGCCCTGGGGAATCGAGTCCAAATCACGTGCACGAGTGGGAACACCAAGCATTTATCACTGAAGGTGCTGGAATCTTGGTGTGCGGGGGTAAGGAATATCCAGTGAAGACGGGCGATGCCGTGTTAGTTCCGGGCGGCGTTCGTCACCAGTTCATCAACACAGGCGACGTACCGCTTCACCGAGTGACTGTAAACCCGGTCGAATCAGTTCAGAACAAATAGCGAAAAAAACCAAGCTAGATTAGAGACGATCGTTTAGGCGTGAATGTTGCTAAGTGAAAGTTCGCCATGTTCGACGGTGTACACGTGCGTCGCGATCTCTTCGACGATTGCTGGGTCATGACTTGCACAGATTATCGTTCCGTCGTAATCACCCAGCGCGCTCAAAAGTTCTTCACGGGTAGCTGCGTCTAAATGGTTCGTGGGTTCGTCGAGCAGCAGTACATTGTTCGGCTGCACGAGAAATTTCGCTAGAGCGACTCGACTCTTTTCGCCACCAGACAGCATTCGAACCATCTTGTAAACGTCGTCTGAGGAAAATAGGAAACGACCTAGGATGCCACGCAGCGCACCGTCTGGTTGATCTTGCGCAGACTCTCGAACAGCATCGAGTACTGTCACATTTGGGTTCAACGACTCGTCTTGATGCTGAGCGTAGTAACCACGGTTGGCTCGTTCAGCCCAGTTGATATCGCCCTCTGAAGGAATAACTTCTCCTGCGAGGATGCGCAATAACGTGCTCTTGCCACCGCCGTTGTGACCTATCAAAGCTATCTTCTGGCCGCGTTCAACTTCAAACGACACATCGAGCAGTGCCGGAGAATCATCCCAGTCATGTGAAATGCCATCCGCCCTCATCACGATACGTTCGACTCTGCCAGATGATTTGATCTGAAATTTGGTCGCCTTCGAAGTGACCATACGGTCAACTCGATCCATCTTGTCCAACGCTTTGATCCTGCTTTGAACCTGTTTTGCCTTCGTGGCTTTCGAGCGGAATCGGTCGATGAACTGCTCTTGTCTAGCGACTTCTCGTTCCTGTCGACTTGCCTGAGCATCTAACTGCGCCATGCGAGTTTCTTTTCCGCGTTGATACTCGGAAAACGTTCCCGGATACGACTGAACACTTCCATGTTCAACATCGAGAATACGAGTTGCAACCTTCTGAAGAAAATCTTGATCATGGGTAACCACCAGAATGGCACCGGGATATCCCGCAAGTTCGTCAGCCAGCCAGTCTTTCGACACAGAATCAAGGTGGTTCGTTGGTTCGTCGAGAAGGAGGTGAGCTTCACGTCTGATCAATATTTTGGCCAGTGAAATACGCATACGCCAACCACCGGAAAAATCGCCACAGGACTTTTCGATGTCGCCGGAACTAAAGCCCAAACCGCTAGTCACTCGAGCGATAGTGGAATCAACACCGTTTCCACCGAGTAAACGGAACTGATCTTGGGCATCGCCAAGCTCGATGACTAAAGCCTGACTATCGCCGTCTTCCATAACGAGTAACGCGTCGATCTCATCCATCCGTTTACGTAAAGCGTTCACGATCGGAAGTGCAGTCCACATCTCTTCGCCGAGAGACCGATCGAGTTCAACATCCGACTCTTGATGAAGGTATGCCATCTCACCTTCGGAAATATTGATCTGTCCGCCGCTAGCCGGTTCGTCTCCGGCGATCATCTTCAAAAGGGTCGTCTTCCCTGACCCGTTGGCGCCAACAACGCCAACTTTTTCGTGTGAAGACACACTGAATGAGACTGTCGAGAGTAGATCTCGGCCGCCAAAGGACTTAGTTAGGTTTTCGACAACGATCATTGAGTAAGAATGTTCCAGTACAGAAAATACGAGTGTGAACCTTGTATTAAGTGTCTCAAATCAAATCGTGTGATTGTTAACGATATTTAGTAAAAAACGCTACTTGATTTGCAACTTAAATAGAACAACGGAGCAAGATGCTCGGTCGTTCTTTCCAAAATCTTCGGCAGACAGGTGAGAACTAGTAGCTGTTCTTCGCACCGCGACGAGCAGATTCGGCCCAGGCTTCAGTCAATGAGTCGACAGTCACATTTCCCGATCGCGCAACGCTAATAACAGCGTCTTCCTGATCTGCGAGAGCAGCCGCGGCGTCCGGAAGTCGTAAAGCCGCATCGAGTGGGATGTGGATAGCACCGTGCAAATC
>JAPKFF010000110.1:0-5845 GCA_028821715.1 Dehalococcoidia bacterium | reverse complement strand
GTTCGCTCGTCGATTGCTGCAGGACATCGTCTGTGTGCCTGAACTATCCGATTCGACGGTATCTCTGATGGATACCGATCCTGAACGGCTTGCTCTCATGAGCAAATTCGCTAAAAAGCTTTCTCGCGACACCGGGACAAATATCAAAGTTGAAACAACGCTGGATCGTCGTGAAGCTCTCGACGGCTCTGATTACGTGCTCACTACGATCAGAGTTGGCGACAGCTACGAACGCGACATTGCTATTCCACTGAAGTACGGGGTTGATCAATCGGTCGGTGACACGGTCGGACCAGGCGGCGTTTTCAAAGCGTTGCGCACGGCTCCTGTTCTCATGGACATATGCGAAGACATCGAAGATGTTGCTCCGAACGCTACATTGTTGAACTACACGAACCCAATGGCGATCGCTTGCTGGGCCATGGCCGAAGCAACCGATGTGCCAACGATAGGTCTGTGCCACAGCGTGCAGCACACAACTGCCGATCTCGCCGACTACATCGGTGTCTCGAAGGATCGAGTCAAAGGCTGGGTTGCTGGAATTAACCACCTCGCATGGTTCTTGCGATTCGAGATAGACGGCCAAGACGCCTACCCGCAGTTGTTTGAAGCAATGGAAAACCCAGAAATATTCTCTCGGGATACCGTTCGGTTCGAGGTTATGAAGCAGTTCGGGTACTTCGTCACTGAGTCCACTCGGCACATGTCGGAGTACACGCCGTACTTCCGCACGAACGAAGAAACTATCGAAGATTTCAAATTGAACCAGATTCCACAAAGTCTGCAGGACCGTACAACTCGTGTAGACGATCACTACACGCAGCTGCTTGAAGATGCCAACACCGATCGCATTCTTACTGCTGATCGGTCCGAAGAGTATGCCTGCCGCATCATCGAAGCGATGGAGTCTGACCGTCCAACAGTGATTAACGGAAACGTTCCAAACGAAGGACTGATCGACAATCTGCTGGATCTGAGTAGTGTTGAAGTTCCGATTCTTATCGACAAACTCGGATTCCACCCAATGGCTGTGGGCGAACTACCGGGACAATTAGCTGCCCTGAGTCGCTCAAATCAGGCTGTGCAGCAGTTGGCCACTCAGGCGATTCTTGATGGCGACAGAGAGGCGGCGTTCCACGCAATTGCACTCGATCCGCTAACTTCCGCAGTATTGTCACTTGGCGAGATTAGGGCGATGTTCGACGAGATGTGGACGGTCCATGGCACTGAGTTAGCTGCGTACTCATGATGGCCAGTGGAACAGGATTGATGAGAGCCGCGATTGCGGTCGAAAAAGGCGTGGTTCGTTGCGATGAGGTAGAGATACCGCATCCTATGGCGGGCGAAGTTCTGGTGCGAACGCGTGCAGCTTCGATATGTGGAAGCGACCTTCACATGGTTAACACTGGTTGGGCGATGCACACGTTTCCCGCTATGCCGGGTCATCCCGGGCACGAAGCGGTTGGAGAAGTGGTCGAATCGCTATCTGAGAAGTTTGCAGCAGGCGATATTGTGCTCACCACGCCGCATATCTGGAATTCTCGCTGCTTCGCCGACTACCAAGTCGTCGATGACGCTCACATGCTGAAGCTTGAGCTAAATGTTGATATCGACACTGTGACTCTTGCCCAGCAGCTGGGTACGGTTGTTTACGCTGCCAAGCGACTTCCATCATCTCTAGAAGGGCAAACATGCTTAGTCGTCGGGCAGGGTAGCGCAGGGCTGTTCTGGGATTTCATACTTAAGAACCTAGGTGCTGAGAAGATTATTTCTATCGAACCGCTGGCGTGGCGTCGTGAACTCGGACTGACGTACGGCGTCGACGAGACAATCGACGTCACCGGCGCCGCCGCGGTTGAAGCCGTACGGGATCTCACCGATGGAGTTGGAGCCGATCTTGTGATTGAGGCAGTCGGAACAACGCCTACCCTTTCACAAGCGTTCCATCTCGTACGAAACGAAGGGCGTGTTGTTCTTTTTGGTCTTCCTGAGTCGGAGGAACCAGTTCCGTTCGATTATTCGCAGATGTTCAAGAGTCGAGCCGATGTGTTCACAGTTTTAGGATCCCAAGACGAGCCGGGACTCCCGAGCTACTTCGAAGCGGCACGCCTGATTAGTTCAGGCGAAATCGATGTTAATCCGATCATTTCGCACCGAGTGAATATTGGTGAAATCGACCGAGCGTTCGAGGTCGCCAACGAACGAGTTGATGACGCTGTGAAAATCGGTATTACGTTCGACTAAATAACCGATCAACCTGGCAAGTCAGATAGCGGTTGGCTTGTGTGGTGATCTTTGCGAGTCATGATTTCTCGAGAGTAGAACTCGTTCGACCAGCCGATGAGATTTTTGACAGCCTCATCAAACAGCATCTTTCCCTTTTCTGGGGTGGCGAGAAGTGCGTCGCCACACACTCCAGAGTCGGTGTATTCGCTCGTCCAAGAAGTTACCGTCACCGGTCCAGTACCCCATAAATCGACCCATTGGAATGGCGATTTGTGCTCATGGAACTTGATCTGTTCGTTTACCGCTTTATCCATTTGAATAAGTTCAGGGGCCATGTGCAAAGCCATAGACGTTTCTGCCTCGGCAGAGTGAGCGCAGCCGCCCGGGAATCCTGATTCGCGCCACGTCGCCATGAACTCAGGGTCTACGGCAGTTAGGTTCCACCACGAAGTAAGAGCCACATTTGCGTCGGTTTCCACATTGGCTCTTCGGCATGCAAGATCAAGTGGCGGCATGTTCGAGCCGTGACCGTTGATGACTATGATTCGGCTAAAGCCGTGATAGGCAAGTGACTTCAAGATGTCGACTACGTATCGAATAAACGTTTCGTGGTGAATCGTGACCGATCCTGGAAAATCCATAACATGCGTTGTGTATCCATATGAAACCGGAGGCATGAAGAGCAATCTATCTTGATGCTGCTCGGTAGCGGTTTTAGCAACCTCGGTCGCCGTCCATCGATCCATTTTTACCGGTAGATGAGGGCCGTGCTGCTCCATCGTACCTACGGGTAATACTGGAATAAGCCCAGCTTCGACAGCCTGATTCATTTCAGGCCATGTGAGGTCTTCGTATCGCCATTTGCCGTTGATTGCCAAGAGATTCTCCGAGTTGATGTTCGCGGGTATTTACGTGAGTGTACTAGTTAGAGTGCGCCGAAGTCGTCTGAGCCTTTGCCGTGGGCGATGACAGCGTCTTCGTCGATCTCAATGCCCAGTCCGGGACCGTCGAGAATTGGTAACATGCCGTCCGCATCAAGCAGCATTGGTTTGGCGAGAATTCCGCTTACATATGGCGCTGGATGCCAGTATTCTAGATACTGCCCGTTCGGCATCGATGCGGATAGTTGCAAATCGGCGGCGGCTCCAACGGCAGTGTTCCAGCCGTGAATTACGACTTGGACATTGTTGTCATATGCCCGTTGCCAGATTTTTCTTGACTCGGATAGCCCGCCACAAATCGTTTGGTCAGACTGAAGAATGTCGCACGCCTTTTCATCGATGAACGGATTGAAATTGAGTCGTCCCCGTATCACTTCACCAGTTGCGATTCGCACCGGCGAAACTTCCGTCAACCGCTTATAGCCATCGATGTCGTCGGCGCGTAATGGCTCCTCGAACCACGATATGTTGTAGTCCTTGAGCATCTTGGCGGCTTCTATCGCCCACTTGAGATCACCGTGCCAGAAGACGTCTGAACCACCGGGGTCGACCATCAATTCACAATCGGCTCCGATGGTTTCACGTGCTTTCCTGACGAGTTCTTCGTCGTGTCGTAAATCACGCTCTCGACCGAACGTACCCCAGCCGAGTTTGAAGGCACAGAAGTTCTTTTCGAGTCCCGATTCAAAACTCTCGACCATCTCGTCTGCTGGCCATGAAAATAGCATCGAGGCGTAAGGCTTCACCTTTTCGACGTAGCGACCGCCGAACAATCGAGAAATAGAAAGACCGGTGTGCTTGCCAAGAATGTCCCACAAGGCATGGTTCACCGCGCCGATGTAGCTCGTGACGGCTCCGCCTCTGCATACCAGAACGTCCACTGGTGCAGTCGCTCTGTGACCGATTCTGGCTGAAGTGCGTCCTGTCCGATCAAGTGCGGCCAAAGCACCTTCATTGTTGCTTCAGCCATTTCCCATCGAACTCCCGTGCAGCCCCAGCCTGATATTCCACCCTCGGTATCGATCCGAATAAGCGTTTGGTCGTAGCCCCACCAGCTTGGGTGGATCGGTTTGCCGACGCGGAGTTCGGGTCGCTGACTAACGAGCGGGAATACGGTTATGTTCGTTATTTTCATAGATTTTGAAATTACGTTGATTAGTAGCGTTGGATGGGGTGGCGACGTTGCCACCGGTACAAATCGGAGTCAATGAATTCGCCGGCTAGTTCGACCGTCACGACATTGACATATACCAATCTGGTCTCAAAATTTGGCATCGCAAAGGGTAGTCTAATTATCGACATCGAAGTATGAAAATATCCTAGTTAATCATCACACCTGTCGCAAGTCACGATCAGCCGCTGCTGAACAGTACCGGTGTTCCCGAGTCGTATCGTGAGGGAACTATCGTTCAAATCAAAACATCCGATGGCTACACCGGAGTCGGTGAAACACACGATGGGAAAGCCTTTGAAGCTGGGGTGAATCGTGATTGGATCATTGGCCACGACCCACACCAGATGACCAAGGCTCGGCTGATGTGGAAGGGAACTCCACAGGGCTGGTCGGCCGTCGAAACAGCGATGTTGGATGCCGCTGCCAAAGAAGCCGGTATGCCTGTGTGTGACTTCATTGGAGGTCGGGCGCGAGACCGGGTCGAGTGGGTCGCGTACCTATTTAACAAATTTGCAGACGAGAACGGACAGAGCGAAATCGCTAATGTCGCCGCTCTCGATCCTGAAAGTTTCGTGAAGCAGCCGGAGGAATTCGTTGAGCGATACGGATTCAAAGTTCTAAAGATAAAAGGCGGATTCTTTGAGCCGGGCGTCGACATCGAAACGTTCCGTCTACTTCGCAAGCGATTCCCGAAACAGGAAGGCTACTAGATTCGGATCGATCTCAACGCTGTATGGGTGATCGACTCTTCGATTCGGGTTGCTAAAACGATCGAAGACTATGAACCACAATATCTTGAGAATCCCACCAACTCCTGAGCAAGTAGCTAAAATGACCAAGCTGCGAGATCGAAGGGTCTTGCTCGCCAAGCAAGATTGATTCAATTGGAGTAATCATCGCAATCGCCTGCATGGCACTTGCTCAGCACGTTTAGCCTCGCCAATCAGTTAGGAATATCGAATTGGACGCCGGTTTAGTAGTAACGCGGATCATCCACATCATAGCTGGCTCGTTTTGGGTGGGTGCAGCGATATATCTCGCCGTACTTCTCGAACCCCGAATTCGTTCCACATCGGGTGATCTCGAACGCCAGTTTTTGAACAAAACGAGCAAGCTAAACAGCCTTTGGATAACGAGCGCTGCTTTAGTAACAATATTGTCCGGATTCGCACTTGTATCGATCACGCCAGGGCGCAGCATGTCCGACATTGGCTCTGATCGCTGGGGCACGATGATTCTGATCGGGATTATGACGTCGGTGACAGCCTTTTTCGTCTCTGGTGCTGCGGGTTCCTTCACCGCCAAATTGCGTCGTGGGCTTGAAACGGGTGATTCCGATGAGACTGAGCTAGCTATTTACCGGGGCAAGTTGGCTTTGCTTGGGTATCTCAACGCGATTCTTGTGGTGATTGCAGTGAGTACAATGGCCGCTGCTAGGTACGCCTAAACTTCCCCGGCAATGTTCTGGATGACATTGGGCGGACAACTCGGACTTAGACGTAAA
>JAPKFF010000109.1:0-5856 GCA_028821715.1 Dehalococcoidia bacterium | reverse complement strand
GCAAATGCCGGATTCAAGGGAGTCGAGTATCTGTTCCCATACGACTTACCGGCTGAGCAGATCAAAGAAAAACTCGACAATCACAACCTAACTCAAGTTCTCTTCGACTTTCCCGCGGGCGACTGGGCGGCTGGTGACCGTGGTTGTGCAGCGCTTCCAGACCGAGTCGGTGAGTTCCAAGACGGCGTAGGAACCGCCGTTGAATATGCGAAGGTTTTAGGCTGCGACCGACTAACCGTTCTAGCGGGTAAGGCGACTTCTGGCGTTAGTGCTATGAAAATGCACGAAACACTGATCGACAACATGAAGTTCGCTTCAGAAGCCGTGGCAGGTACTGACATTACGGTACTGCTCGAAGCGATCAACACGATCGATATTCCTGGCTACTCGGTGTTCCGCACGAATCAGAGCCGAGCCGCCGTTGAGGCAACTGGTGCTGACAACGTGAAAGTTCAGTACGACATTTACCATATGCAGATCATGGAAGGCGATGTGACTCGAGCGATTGAATCAAACATGGATGTCATCGGTCACTTCCAGCTTGCCGACAATCCGGGTCGACACGAGCCCGGTACTGGCGAGATCAACTACGACTTTCTGTTGGCTCACATTGACTCACTTGGCTATGACGGCTGGGTTGGGTGTGAGTATGTCCCAACTGGCGACACTGTTGCCGGGCTCGGATGGGCTGCGAAATACCTCTAACTAGAATCAACTTGTAAAAAACGATTAGTCGGCATGGACGCACTCGTTCTGGTTGGCTGGAAAATTAGTCGTTACACCCGATTGTTATCGATGTAAGGGTATAAAAGGATCGTAAATGCCGAAGCTTGAAGCAAATTTGCAGTGGATGTTCAACGAGTACGATCTCATCGATCGATACGACGCTGCGGCGCGAGCGGGATTTAAGGGCGTTGAGCTACAGGCTCCGTACTCTCTTGAAATCGACCAGATCGTCGAGCGGCTTGAACGAAATTCGCTAAAGCACGTCATCATCAACTCTCCTGTTGCCGATCCTGACAGCAATCTGAATAACATCGCACTTCGTGCTGATCGCAAAGATCTGTATGCCGAACGAACTGCACAGGCGGCTGAGTACGCGGCGGGGCTTGGCTGCATCGGTGTAAACATCGGTTGCGGGCCAATCGGCGATGTTGATCCCGACGAAGCGCACGCGACGTTTATCTACAACATTCGTCATGCCGCTGAAGAGCTTGGGAAAGTAGGCGTAATTGCCTTGGTCGAACCGATAAACACACGTGACCAGCCGGGATTCTTTGTGAACACCTCGAAGGGCGGGCTAGATGCTATCGCCGAGGCGAATCATCCGAACTTGGCGTTGCTATACGACTTCTACCACATGCAAATTATGGAAGGTGAACTGTCGCTTACAGTCAAAGAAAACCTTTCGTCCATCAAGCACATTCAGATCGCCGACAACCCGGGTCGACACGAACCGGGTACCGGCGAGATCAACTACAACCACATTCTGCCGTATCTCGATGAAATCGGCTACGACGGTTGGGTTGGTTGCGAGTACGGCCCGAGTGGCAACTCCGAGCAGACGCTTGGCTGGGCTTCGGCCTGGCTGTAACCGCGATCATGAAACTTTTTTCTCCAGAGGTCGACTCCTAATATGATCACACAAGACATAACTCAATTCGACAGTGAAGATGCCGGTCTGCGCGCAGATATTCGTCGGATGGGCGATATGCTTGGTGAGACTCTTCGAAGCCTTTGGGGTGAAGAGATTTTCGAGATGATCGAGTATGTCCGTGCTTCGACCCGAACATTGCGCGAATCGCCAAATCCTGAGCTACGTGATGAACTATTCAAGAAGCTCGACGAATCGTCGCTGTGGATGGTCATCCGCACTGTTCGAGCTTTCACTAGTTATTTTCATCTTGCGAACGTGGCCGAGCAGCACCACCGAATCGAATTCAAAGGCGTTGCCGGTGCACGTAGAGAGTGGCTCGAAGAAGCGTTTGATCGGATTCGTGATGCCGACATTACGGTAGAAGAAATCAGCGACGTTGTGAATCGTTTGGAAGTTCGACCC
Source organism: Dehalococcoidia bacterium (assembly GCA_028821715.1). Lineage (GTDB taxonomy): Bacteria > Chloroflexota > Dehalococcoidia > Lucifugimonadales > Lucifugimonadaceae > Lucifugimonas. Next base: position 3,797 of record JAPKFF010000109.1, on the reverse strand, counting down.
GTCTACACCGCACACCCAACCGAAGCAGCAAGGCGTTCGATTCTGAACAAGCTGCGTCGAGTTGGTGAACTGTTGAACGAACGATCGAATCCTCGATTACTGGAATCGGAAACTCGTCGAATCGACCGTCGATTGTCCGAGGTTATCGAAGAGATTCTTCAGACTGACGAACTACGGCATCAGCGCCCGGCTCCGACCGACGAAGCTCGCAACATCATGTATTACATGGAGGACATGTTTAAGTTCGCCATTGCTGAAGTTGAAGAGGCGCTCGACGATCAGTTGGAGACGTTTGGAATTTCTCGAACACCGACTACTAGGTCGATGCAGTTCGGAACGTGGGTTGGTGGCGATCGTGACGGAAACCCAAACGTTACTCACGAGCTAACTCGCCAGATACTCGATTTACAGCACGAGCGAGCGTTGAAGATGTTCGCCCCGGCAATCGCTGCTCTTGCCCAGACGCTTAGCCAATCGACTCGAATAGTTGAAATCACTGGCGAGCTCAAAGAATCGCTTGCAAAAGATCGTGCTGAACTGCCAGCAGTTTGGGATGAGTTCTGGAATCTGGATGCCGACGAACCGTATCGTCTGAAATGCGCATTTATTTACGAACGAGTGCGAAACGGAATTTCTGCCACCGAGGGTTCTAAGAGCGGTAAGCCAAGTTATTCGAATGTTGAGTCGCTGTTGGCTGATCTTGAACTCATGCTCCACTCACTGGAAGCGAATCAGAGTGATGCATCGGCGAACGGAGAGGTTCGACGTGTGATGCAACGAATTTCGACGTTCGGAATGACTCTCGCCACGATGGATATTCGGCAGCACGCCGAGGTTACCGGCACCGCGGTGAACGAACTCATAGATCGAGTTGAATCGATTGATGGCGGATTTGGAAGTCTGTCGATGGACAAGCGATCGGCAAGGTTGATCAAGGAACTGAATTCCAAGCGAATTCTTAGTTCCAGAGCCGCTTCGTACTCACCGGCTACCACTGAAGTTCTAGATCTGGTCGACACAGTTCGCCAGGCGCAGGACGATTACGGCAATCAGGTCATCGAGAGCTGGATAGTGGCGATGACGCGCGATCTCGACGATCTTCTCGCGGTGTTGGTGCTCGCCAAAGAGGCAGGACTTGTGGTGCCTGAAGAAGGTATTGCACGAATCTCGGTAGTTCCTTTATTTGAAGAGATTGAAGACCTTCGACGCAGCCACGAAGTGATGGATAGTTATCTTTCGATTCCAGAGATTAAATCTTTGGTGCAGGCTTCGGGCGGAGTCGTTGAAGTCATGCTTGGCTACTCTGATTCCAACAAAGACGGCGGAATTACAACGTCGCAGTGGGAGCTGTACAAAGCTCAACGTGAGCTGCGTACGATCAGTCAGAAGCATGGAGTTGCTATTCGACTGTTCCATGGTCGGGGTGGCACGGTAGGTCGAGGCGGCGGACCTACCAAGGATGCAATCATGGCTCAGCCGTATGCAACGGTAGACGGTCGAATTAAAATTACTGAACAGGGCGAAGTCATTTCCGACAAATACGGACTTCCCGAACTCGCCAGAAACCACCTAGAGCTTTCAGTTGCCGCGGTGATTGAGGCAAGTTTGCTGCATGCTGAACCACGTTATACTGATGAAAAACTCGAAGAGTGGTTCACCGTCATGGACTGGATTTCAGAGCGAGCGTATGCGAAATATCGCAGCCTGATCGAGACCGAAGGCTTTGTCGATTACTTTATGGATTCGACGCCGGTCGAAGAACTTGCCGGAATGAACATTGGATCACGACCTGCGCGCCGGGCTTCAGCCGACGGTAAGCGGAGTATCGACGATCTTCGGGCGATTCCGTGGGTGTTCGGTTGGATGCAGAGTCGACAGGTTGTGCCGGGTTACTACGGAGTCGGACAGGCACTTCGCGAGGCTCGCGAGTCGGGAATGGGAGATGTTCTAACCGAGATGTTTAATGAGTGGTCGTTTTTCAACACGTTCATATCGAACGTCGAAATGACGCTTGTGAAATCGAGCATGGAGATTGCCGGTCGGTACGTAGAAAGGCTTGTTGATCCGAGCTTGCATCACATATTCGAAGACATCAAATCGGAACGAAATAAATCTGTTCAGGAACTGCTTCGAATAACCGAGCAAGAAAATCTGTTGGATCGTCAGCCGGTTCTGAAACGAACTCTGGCGGTTCGTGAATATTATGTTGACCCGCTCAACTACCTGCAGGTTTCGTTGCTGGCACGCCGTCGTTCATCGCAAGAGAATGATCCTTCTGTTGAACGAGCATTGCTGCTATCGATCAATGGTGTTGCCGCTGGTCTGAAGAACACAGGGTAGTAGCGTTGGAATCCTCTTCACAATCACAAAAGAACCCTGTTGTTTCTTTCGTAGCTGAAACGATCGCAACTGGTTTTGGCTCTGGCAAGTGGCCATTCGTCGCACCTGCGACAGTGGGGACCCTTGCTGCTCTAATTGCGTACTGGCTGCTTGATATATCAGTGTTTGGTGGCGATGGCGATTCTATTTGGTTCTTCGCGTTGATAGGCATTGTGACGGTCGTCGGAATATGGTCGACTGATTATATCGACAATGAAGGCGATCACGATCCGAAACGCGGTGTTATCGACGAATGGGTTGGTGTTTGGGTGACGGTTTTGTTTTTACCCGTCACTTGGCCGTGGATGATCGCGGGATTCTTGGTATTCAGGGCTTTGGACATTCTTAAGCCGTTGGGTGTTCGCAAAATCGAAGCTTGGCCCGGTGGATGGGGCATCATGTTCGACGATGTAGCGGCAGGACTGATCGGTGCCGTGATACTGAACGCCGTGCGGTTGATCTTCTTCGCTTAGGCCTTCGCCAATTTCTTGAGGATTTGGCCGAAGAACGCGTTCACAAGTTGGACGAATCGTTCCGGTTGGGCGTCATGCATGCCGTGGCCGACATCGTCCCACTTCACGTAGCGACCGTTTGTTAGTAGATCATCAGCACGGGTGGCCTCCGAGTCGCTGAGCGCTGCGCCCATGTCAGGACTCGCCTGCATGAGTAGCACCGGCGTTTCGATTTCGCTGAGTACGGCGTCAGGATTCCAAAGTTCAGCTATCGTTCCTCCACCAGCTGGTATCCAGACTTCAGGATCAACTTTGGTAACGGCGATAGCCCTTCGCTGAATCGACGTTTCGGAAGCATCTGGATTAAGTTTTCTCAATTCGATAGCTGTATCTTCAACGCTGAGATTTTTATTGCGAAGATCTAGCATTGGCTGAAACTGGTCGGTTCTTTCGACGTACAGGGGCGGGTCTTCAAGAACCGCCGCGGCAACGAGGTCAGGCGTGACCGCACAGACCCCGCTCGACGTTACAGCACCCAATGAGTGACCTACGAGAAATGCAGGCTGCGCCACGATGTTTCGAAGGAACTCGACGATTTCGATGGGATAGTCGATAAAGCGGTAGCTGTCCGGAGTTCTTCCAGAATCGCCGTGTCCTCGTAGATCGACCGCGTATACATGCCAATCTTCGGCAAACGCGTCTATCACCGCCGACCAATTTGCCCAACGTCCGCCGATACCGTGGATCAACACCAAAGGTGGTCCGTTGCTAGGACCTTCTGCGTAGTTCACTTCGATAGTGCTGGCGGCGAATTTCTTTTCTGGGTAAGTGATCATGTGGTTCGACTGGGATGAAGGTAGTTTCGATGAAAGATTAGCAGAAATGTTGGATTGGGTGATTTATTTTTTGGGATGTGAATTTTTGTGATTTCGAGTATTTCTTGGTATTGTTTTTTTGTGTTTAATT
>JAPKFF010000108.1:0-5858 GCA_028821715.1 Dehalococcoidia bacterium | reverse complement strand
CACGCATTGTTGAACGGCTTCCGGTTTTCGGCAACGATTTGCAGAGCGTGTGCTGCGGCATCACGAACCTCTTGCGCCTCGAACTCGGTGAATATTCCTGTTTCGATCGCCTCGGCGAATTCATCTTCATCTTTGTATCGCCACGTCTTGCGATCTGGCTGAACCACAACGTCTAGGAACATATCCCACGTATCGAATCCGATACTCGTTCGCTTATACGTGGCGTCGATATTGATGTACCAGCTTCGAACTTCAGTCATCTCGGGGTCCCAGAACACCCAGAGCGACCACATCAATCGTGGGTTCTTTATGCGGAGCGTTCCCGAGGTGTGCCAATTTCGTTCTGCCATGTTCCATTGTTTGGCGGCCATTGTTTCGGCGCTCATATGCCCCTTTCCACCGTCATACTCGGCGGACGGGTCGGTCACTCCGTTAAGTACAGGCGTTTCGAGTGGCAACCATGTGACCACCAGTTCTGGAGAATCGACCACCACGATCGATGGGAAAACGGTCTGTACGCGACCTTGGAACACATTGCGAATCACAATGTGTTCTCCAGGCTCGAATCGGGTTGGGGGAATCATGAGTTCTTGAATATATCTATCTTTGCACCATCAGGGAGACCATTGGCGCATTATGCCTGTTGTGACAACATGCTCATCTGCAAATTACTGAGCGGAGTTTATAGATGACGAACCTAAAAGTTGTAATCGGAACCGACCACGTGGGCACTCACTACGCCGACGAACTGATCGATTCCTTCCCTGATATCGATTTCGTCGTTGCCTACGACCCTGCTGATCATGTTGAGGCTGTCAAAGGCGCTGATGCTTTCTTTGGTTGGCCTAACGACGAGGCTTTCGCTGCAGCAGATCAGCTGAAGTGGATCGCTTGCCCCGGCATGGGAATCGACAAGATTATTGCCTACCAGAACATCGTCGATTCCGAGGTGCCGATCACCAACGCCCCAGGCACGCACGTGACCTCGATGGGTGACCATGTGATAGGAGCTATGGTCGGTCTGACCCACCGTTTTCAGGAAGCTTTTGAAGATCGTCAGAAGAAGACATGGGATACCGAGAAGTACGCTTCACGCATTACTGAAATTACCGGTACAACCGTGGGTATTTTTGGACTAGGTGCGATAGGCAGAGCGGTTGCTGAACGGGTATCAACTTTCGGTACAACGACATATGCAATCGACCCGGCGCCATCGAACGTTCCAGCAACCGTTAAAGAATGTTGGGACTTAGATCGTCTCGACGATCTGGCGAAAATATCTGACTTCCTCGCGATCGCAGCGCCGGTGCTCGATAGCACTCGGAATTCCATCGATGCCCGGCGAATAGCAATGATGCCCAAAGGCAGCTACATCATCGTGATCTCGCGTGGCGAAATTGTCGATGAAGATGCGATGTGCGATGCGCTCGAATCAGGTCATTTGGCAGGCGCTGCGCTCGATGCGACCGCCGTCGAACCGTTGGCTGACGACTCACGACTGTGGACTCTGCCAAACGTAATTTTGACCCCGCACTCGTCGGCGCTGACGCCTGAATTATATGAAATGCGGCGACAGGCGTTCAAGTCGAACCTGCGCCGATTTGCTGCCGGTGAAGAGCTTGAGAACATCTGCAATAAGACTGCAGGATTCTAGGTTCTGGCTGATAAGAACGAACTGAGGTGACTGATCCGTTGATTGGTCACCTTATTCGTTAAGTTCAAATCTGGTCCGATACTTTGTGTCGGGCCAGCACGACGATCTCATCACTTTCTTCGTCAAGCTCGCCGCCTTCGAAATCACCCCACATTTCGATCACTTCCAGCCCGACTCGGTCGCACAACGCGATGATCTGTTCGGGGTAGAGATAACGAACCACAACTTTGAGTTCTTGCCGTCTAAGAATCTCACCTTTGGGATCGAGCTCTTCAGCAATCTGAACGCCGTGGTTTAGTTGCGATACGACATCGAAGCGATTCCTTGCCGTAAGCACATATCGGCCACCGTCAGGCTTATCGACAACCTCAAGAAGAAACTCTTCGTCAGGATCATCGGCGAGCATTTCAGGGTCTGGGTAAAACAGATTGAACGCCATTGTTCCGTCTGACGCCAGATGCTTTGCGGCGCAACAGAGCGTGTCGATTTGTTCTGCCTCAGTGGTAGCTAATAGCAGCGTACGCGCCGGAATAGTCACAATTGGAAACTGTCGCTTCAGGTCGAAATCGCGCATGTCGGCCTGGATTAGGCGAAAGCTGCCATCGAGCGGAGCCACGTCGAGAGCGTTCTGATGGGCGACCTTGAGCATTGGCTCGAATAAATCGATCCCGACAATCTCCATACCTTGCTGAGCGAGCGGTAGGGCAATACGTCCCGTGCCTACACCGATCTCCAAAATTGGTCCGCCCGACGCTTTGCTGAGACCGTGGTAGAAATCGATATCTCCAGGGTCAGCTGCCGCATAGAAAATGTCGTACCACTCGGCCCACGCCACGTAATCCATCGTCACTTGAAATTGAATCCATATCCGGCTAAAAAGCCTCTAAGCCCGTCCTACGGTTTCCATGAAGTGTTGGCCGTAGCTGCTCATGAAGGTTGGAATGTGGGTGTAGTGGTATTGAATACCGGCCTCGGTGTTCTTCAGCGCTTGCTCGGCTGCACTCGGTGTGCCTGAAGCGTGCCCTGCTGCATGAATTCTGTCGAAGGTTTCCTTCACGACTTTCTGCACGTCGGGGTGACTGTTGTCACCCGGATGACCCATCGATTGCGCCAGATCGGTTGGTCCTATGAAAAACACATCAATGTCGGGAACGGCAAGTATCTCGTCGAGATTTTCGACCGCAACGATATCTTCGATCTGAATGCACACGAGCATCTCTTTGTTGGCGTCTGTGACGTATTCAGAAGTTGGCGATCCCCAACCGAAATCTGCCATGCGGCCGCCGCCAAGTCCCCTCATCCCGTTTGGGTGGTACAGGCACGCTTCAACAACGGCGCTGGCTTCGTCGGCCGTATTTACGTGAGGGACTTGAACACCCATAGCGCCGCGGTCGAGGTACTTATTGATGATTGCTGGATCGTTTTTCTCGGGTCGAACGATTGGCGTTATCCCGCGAATCTCAGCAGCCATAATCATCGGACCGATGTTGTCAGGGGTAATCGATCCGTGTTCGGCATCGAACATCACCCAGTCGAAATCGAGTTCGCCAATCATTTCGACGATTTCAGCCGATGGGAATTGGACTGAAACCCCATAAGCCGGTTTTCCCGATTTTATGAGATTTTTCATTCGATTCTGTCTGATTCGTTTGGAGGCTGACTGCGTCATGGTGATTTCTGTCTCTTTGCTCAATGCGATTTTCGTGCGAGGGGTTGATACGGGAACTGGTGTCCTTAAGACGATAAACTGTCAAATCGTCGTGAAGATTTCAAATTACCTAACGTACTGGCTATGCCATTGTCTCATCAGATGTTGACATGCCTACTGTGCGGGAAGAAAATTTTCACCTAGTTGCGAATTTCATAATTCCCGAAGTCGACTCACTTTAGCGATTATCGGAAGCGAATTCGTTTTGGTTCTCACATCTTCAATAGTTGAATAGGCCTCGCCACAGTGACACAGCTCGCATCTCGACAGGCAAATCTAGGTACCGAAACCGCGTTCGAAACCCTCGCCAAGGCCAAAGAGCTCGAACGCCAGGGAAAATCGATCATTCACCTAGAAATTGGTGAACCTGATTTCGACACTCCGGTGCACATTAGAGACGCCGCCAAAAAGGCGCTCGATGATGGGTTCACTCACTACGGTGCATCCGCCGGTCAGCTCGAAACTCGACAGGCTATTGCCAAGCACCAGACCGAACGACAGGGCTACGACGTATCGTCAGACAGCGTGATCGTCACTCCCGGTGGTAAGCCGGTTATGTTCTTCACTATCATGGCGCTCATCGAAGAGGGCGACGAGGTTATCTACCCGAATCCCGGGTTCCCGATCTACGAATCGATGATCGAATATATGGGCGGCACTGCCATTCCAATGCAGTTGAACGAAGAGACCGACTACAACGCCGATATCGACAAGCTGCGATCGCTGATCACACCTCGCACTAAGTTGATGATTATCAACTCACCTAACAATCCGTGCGGAAGTGTTATTCCTGAAGCTGATCTCGAGAAGATCGCTCAGATGGCTGTTGAAAATGACATCACTGTCATGGCAGATGAAATTTACAAAGACATGTACTACGGTGACGATGTAGAGCATGTTTCTATTACTAAATTCCCCGGCATGCGCGAGCGCACCGTAATCCTTGATGGATTCTCGAAGAGCTACGCGATGACCGGCTGGCGCTTGGGCTACGGTATATTCCCAGACTTACTCGTTGAGCCTGTGACCCGCCTCATGACCAACAGCGTGTCTTGCACATCAGTTCACACGCAGATGGCCGGTATTGCAGCGCTTGAAGGTTCTCAGGAATCGGTGAAGGAAATGATGAAAGAGTTCACCGTTCGACGAGACATCATCGTCGAGGGACTTAATTCACTTCCTGGGGTCACCTGCCCGACACCTAAAGGTGCTTTCTATGCGTTCCCGAACATCAAGGGAACGGGTTTGAGTTCTCAGGAGTTTGCTGAAAAGGCAATGTACGAGGGTGGCGTGGCGCTGCTTTCGGGAACTGCATTCGGTGTGTTCGGCGATGGCTACATTCGAGTGTCATTTGCGAACTCCCGAGAGAACCTCAAAGAGGCAGTCGAGCGACTCCGTAAGATTCTGTAGATTTTTCATTTTCGGGTCCGAGTCATATTTCATTTCGTTCGCTGAACGCCGACTTCGGATGACTTCATTAGGTATTTAGATAACGAATTGGGCTTCTTACCTGCAAACAGGTGAATTAGCACGGGTGTTCCGAATGAGTGTTCTAAAAGGCTTTCAATTGATAGAACAAGTGTGCTAATTTGTACTGACGGCAGCGATGGGGACAACTAATTGATCTCTGCCAAATGCAGATAAGGCAGGGTTCGGATGATGAAGGTAAAAGAGTTGCCCAGAGCAGCCACTATTGAAGTAAAAATTATCGGTGTAGGTGGGGCTGGATGTTCCTCACTGAATCGATTGGCAGAAACAGTTTCAGGTCACGTAAGTATGCTCGGTATCGATACCGGATCAGCTACTGTGCATCTCAACGATAGCGTCGAAGCTTTGGCCATCGGAAACAGCTTTGGTAGCGGTGGCAATCCTGAAACTGCAGTTGATTTGTTCAACGAATATGAATCAAAGGTGGTTGATTTCATCGACGGCGCCGATGTGGTGATTCTGCTTGCTGGTCTAGGCCGTGGCACAGGGTCAGGGCTTGCACCAGAGATTGCCCGAATCACACGACAGTCGGGTGCGCTGACCATTGCGGCTGTGAACATGCCGTTTGAGTTTGAAGGTCGTTTCCGAAACCAATCTGCTGCCCATGCACATGAACTTTTAAAATCCTCCGCTGATGCCGTGATGACGATGTGCAACGATGATTTATTGGCTGGTGGTGCGATGGGTGGATCGTTGAAGGATGCCTTTATGAACGCCGACATGAATATCTCAGCCGCGGTAAATGCAGTTGCGCTCGCACTCGAATCTTCACCTGAACGGGCTATCTCAGTGCAGGATTCGCTAACCAATGCTGGCGAGTCAGCTGTTGTCTCAGGTATTTCTACGGGGCTTCATGCCGGTAGGAAGGCGGTTGTTGAAGCGTTTGCTTCCACTTCGTACGAGTTGGTTGGTGCCCGATCAGCTGTCGTACACGTCGAGGGCGGTATTGGACTGTCGCTTGGGCAGGTTGCAGATGCTGTCGCCAAGGTGCGTGAGGAAATCGGCATG
>JAPKFF010000020.1:0-25328 GCA_028821715.1 Dehalococcoidia bacterium | reverse complement strand
TTATTCAGCGTGTCTTGCTTAACCAACTTGTCTTTGAGAATCTTCCTGATTACAACAGCCCTATCGTCGAACTGAAGTACAACGTTGAACGAGCCGGCATCGCCAGCGAAGAATGGAGTGATTTCATCGACCGCAGCGAAAATCTTACCTTCAAGCCAAACCGGCTCGAAGATCTGACGTACAGCGATCTCCTGTTCACTCTCTGTCAGTTCGATTCCAAGTGCCTGAGTCGAAACTTGGTCGGAAAATTGGTCGAGCTGAGGCAGCAGCAAATCTTCGATAATTCGTTCAGTCAAATCGAGATCTGACACAACACCGCGAACTGCCGCAGGAATCTCTCTAACCCGTCCTTGAACTTCGAGATCGATCGTAAATTCGTCAGTCTCACCTCTGGCGTATGGAACTACACCGTTGAGGCTCTCCTCTAATTTTTCTTTCACATACTCTCGAGAAACGATGTTTTCTATCAGGCCAATAATCGCCACCGCAGCCGCATCAGGATCATCGAACTGGAGCACCGTTGGACTCGCTGATTCGTCGAGACTTGAATTGACCTCAATGCCTTTGCTGACCATATCGTGAACCATGTTCCCAACAATGTTGTCGTAAACGTAGTCGTACATATCAGCATCGCTCAGCATCCCAGTAATAACTTCAGGATCAGACACCGTATCGACAATTTGATTCACCGTAGTGGCGATAAAAAACAGGATCAGGAACAGCCCAGCCAACAGCACTGCGAGAATTTTCCGCATCAAAGTTCTCCACCCAGATATCTAAATATGACCTGCGCAATTCAGTCGATTCTAGCCCCGGCCTAGATACGCCTGGCCAAGAGGAAGCACGATAGCTTCCAGCATGTTCGATCCCGGCGGTAAGGTTGCCATAAGAAGCGCCGTGCGCCCCATATCCTCAGTCGAAATCAACGGCTCTGGTCCCTCGTCTCGACCTGTTGCCGATTTACCATCGCCACGTCGTTCAACCATAACGTTTCCAGGATGAAGCGCGCTAACCGCAATTCCAAAATCCCTCCCCTCAAGTGCCAGCGACTGAGTGAGTCCCCAAATAGCGTGCTTGCTGGTTGTGTAAGGCGAAGAGCTGTGGCGTGGCTTCTGAGCAGCGATGCTTCCGATATTGATAATCCGACCGCCGCCCTGCTTCTTCATTATTTTGAAAGCTTCACGTGAACCCAAGAACGGCCCCGTGACATTCACATCAATTACTTTCTGCCACTGCTCCATCGTCAGTTCTTCAACCGGCCCACCATCGAACGCACCTGAATTGTTCACAAGAACGTCGACCTTGCCAAACTGAGCCATGGTCTTAGCGAACAGGCTGATCATTTGCTCTTCGCTAGTGACATCAGTCGGGATAGATATAACTGATCCGCCATCGGCCGAAAGTTCAGCCGCAGCCGCATCCAGCCGATCTGCGTTTCGTGCAGCGATAACGACTGAGCAACCCTCATCGGCGAAAGCTTTAGCAATCCCCTTGCCAATTCCCGATCCACCACCAGTTATGATCGCTACTTTTCCGTCGAGCTGTCCCATGCTGTATCTCCTGTATGTCCGTTAATCAAACCACAAGTACTAGTTGAATCAAGCGATTATCGCAGTGTTCACTTGTTGTCTTCAGATTTATATGCACGGGTTTTGATCGAAGCAAATAATGCTAGGCCGACAAACCCAGAAAGTACCCAGAACGTTAAGCGCCAACCCGAAAGGAAGGCGTCTATCACATTCAGATCCGTCGAATCAGCCAGTTCATTCAACTGCACCTCAGCTCCCCGGGCAAGCATAACGCCAGCAATTATCGCTGTAGCCAATGCCTGACCAATCACACTACCCACGTTACGCACCAGGTTCAGGAACGCACCGGTCGAGCCGTAGTCGGCTCGCCCGACTGTCGAAAGCGTAGCACTCATATTCGGAGCCATCCACATACCCATAGCCGCACCGTTCACGAACAACACCGGCATGACAATCCAAAGCGGCGTGTCGTTCACAAAGAACGACATCAGAAAATTCATCACCAGCAGAATCCCAACACCGGTAATCGTGAAAACCCGAAAGCCGTACTTGTCAGAATATCGACCCGACAGCTGTGAAGATATACCCATTCCAACCGCTCCCACGAACATGATGATGCCCGCAGAACGCTGGTCGTATCCCATAAAACTCTGAACAAATATCGGCATCAAGAAGAACATCGCCGAACCACCAAGGAACCCAAGGAATCGAGTCGATGTCGACCATGCAAACGTCGAGTTCTGGAAAAAGTGCAGATTTAACATTGGCGATTCGACCCGCAACTCCCACCACACCAGAAGAGCAAACAGCGTGACACTAGCGACAAATCCGCCAATGATCTGAAACGAAACCCAATCGAACGCGAACGGATTCGAAATCGTCAGAATTATAAGCGTCAGTGCTGAAGCCGAAAATATCGCTCCCAACCAGTCGTACTTTGCTCGTACTAGCCCCACCACGGAGCCAATACGTGCGTCATCAAGCACAATGAACGCAGCAATGATTCCTGCCATCGTCGGGATCATTGTCACAAGGAACACCGCTCGCCACTCAAACGCCTGAATGATCGGACCAGCAACGATAGGACCAGCAGCAGCACCAATCGCAACCATCGTCGTAATCATGCCAAGAGCCTTGCCACGCTCTTTGTCAGGGAACGTACCGACGATGATCGCAAATACCACCGCCTGCCCCATCGAAGCACCAATGGCCATCACCACTCGAGCGACAATCAACATTTCAAGGTTTTGAGCCGAGAACGCCAAGAGCGCCCCAACCACGAAGAAGAACATCCCAGCGATATGGAATTTCTTCCGCCCCGTAATATCAGCCACCCTACCCAATGGCAGCATTATTGCGCTCGTCACAAGCGATGTTGAAATGGCAACCCAAGTTACTGCACGAAGCGTTACTTCAAATTCATCGGCGATCGATGACAGTGCCAAAAATACGATCGAGAAGTCGAGAACCATCGCAAATAATGCAATGCCGACAGTCCAAAACACCTTCCAGTGGTAGTTATCAGACACGATATCGGGAGGAGTGCTAGATTCGGTTGTCAATTCGGTGTGGTGATCTCGATTTACGTATCAATGTGTCTGAGCCGCGAAAATTATAGACCTGCCCATGCCTAGATTGAGAAAGAAAATGTAAATTCGTGGTAATCTCTCGGCGCTTGGCTTCTGAATCAGATGCTCTACCCACTAAATACGATCTCCGGAGTGAACCTTGTCGTCAGAACCCAACCGACCACTACGAGTAGTTATCCCACCAGTGCCGGAAGGAACGCCTGCCGGCAAATGGTGGCCCGTAACGGTAGAAGTCGACTGGATCGAAACTCCATACATCGATGGCAAGCCCGACCCCACAGTCCTTAAAGATGCCGACATCTACATCGGTACAGATTTCAACGCCGAAATGGGCAAAGCCGCAAAATCACTACAGGCCATTCTGATTGCAGCAGCAGGTTACGACCGAATCGAACCTTCAACCGTTCCACAAGGAGTCGTGGTCGCCAACGCCTATCACCATGAAGCACCAATTGCCGAATGGGTAATGGCAGTCGCCGTTGCGCTAGATCATAACCTGATCATCAACGATAGAAATTTCCGAAATGGCGACTGGTCAGGCTGGCCTTCTCGGTACGGTTCGTATCGAGAGTTATACGGCAGAACATTTGGAATCATAGGCTACGGCGCAATCGGCAAAAGAGTCGCACGACTCGCCAACGCGTATGAGATGAACGTAATTGCCGCAGGTCGCAACCCAGATACGGTAGAAGAGGCTGAGGCCGACGATGTGAAATACGGATCCGGTCAAGAGGCGATGGACCAAGTGCTATCGGATGCCGATTTCGTCCTAGTTTCGACGCCATTGATCGACTCAACACGTGGATTAATCGGCGAGCGCGAGATCGGTCTTATGCGCCAAGACGCCTACCTAATAAATCCGGCACGCGGGCACATTGTCGATGAAAAAGCACTATACGAAGCGCTAGCCAGCAACTCAATCACCGGTGCAGCTATCGACACTTGGTACGAATATCCCGTGAGCGAAACTGATAGCCCCCGGCCATCGAAATATCCATTTTGGGAACTCGACAACATCATCATGACCCCACACCATTCGGGAGCGACTTTCGGTACCCGAGATCGTCGAGCAGAAACTGTAGCGGCCAATATTGACCGCATTGCCAAAGGTCAACAGCTGGTAAACGTGCTGACCGACATTTCGACTATCTAGGCCCTGCGCTGTCTGAACGCTTCGTACAACACCAGTCCCGCACTCACAGATGCATTTAGCGAAGACAACTTGCCAGCCATAGGAATCGACGCAATCTGATCACAGTTCTCTCGTACCAATCGAGAAAGCCCATTGCCCTCTGAACCAATTACGATTAGTAAAGGGCCCTTGTAGTCGGCTTCCGTGTACTCAACATCACCTTCGGCATCCAAACCAACCACCGTCATTCCGGTCTCTTTGAGTCGCTCGATAGTTCGATTCAAATTCGTAACTCGTGAAACTTTGACGTGCTCTAGTGCACCAGCAGAAGCCCGAACTGCACCAGCAGTAATTCCAACAGCCCTCCGCTCAGGGATAATCAACCCATGTGCACCGGCAGCATCTGCTGTCCGAGCAATGGCACCAAGATTATGTGGATCCTGAATTCCGTCGAGCATCACTAATAGCGGAGGCTGACCGTTCATGTCGGCACCCATCATCAACTCTTCAGGCTCGTGATAGCGAGGATCGGGAACTACAGCGATCACACCCTGGCTTTTTTTCGTCTGTGACTGAGCCTCAAGTTCCTTACGAGAAACTGCCTGAACTTCGATACCAGCCTCGGTCGCCAGCATAATGATTTCTTGAAGCTGCGGACCCAATTCCGCCTCTTCAACCATCACCAATCGTTCGATATCGCGACCAGCGCGAAGTGATTCAAGCACAGCGCGACGCCCTTCGACAGTTTGACCGTGAACCTTTTTAGCTCGAGAGAATCGTGACATTGTTGACCTGAAATTTCTGGTATCGATAAGGATGCGTACTGCGATTACACAAATAACGCTTAAATAAGTGTAAGTTTCATCGACACTCAACGCCATCGACACTCACACTTATTCGACCTCAAGGTTGACTGATTGCCTATGGATCAAGTGAATCAGTTATATAACCCAATCTATCAAGGAGACTGCAATTGGCACGGGAACGCGAGTACAGCACCAACCAGCTAAAAAAAACCATCGAAGAAGGCGGAGTTGGCATCATTGCGAACGGGCCTAACAACTCTGAGATGTGCGATTTTCTCGGACACGTCGGATTCGACGCCGCATTTGTAGACTTTGAACACGGCGGAGTCTCGTGGTCGGAACTAGCCGACATCACCCGTGCTTGCGAGCTATGGGGCATGTCGAGCGTCGTTCGAGTAAACAAGCTGGATGAAGCGCAAATACTCAGAACTCTCGACCAAGGCGCAAGTGCGGTGATGATTCCGCACGTAATAACAGTTGCCGATGCCGAACTCGCCGCAAATGCCTGCAAATACCCGCCAAACGGTACTCGTGGTGTCGCAGGCAGTCGTCGAGCATACGGAGTAGACGACTACTTCCGTAAATCTGATGAAGAAGTGCAATGCATCGCCCTAATCGAAGACTTTGAAGCCATCGAAAATCTTCCAGAGCTAACCAAAGTCAAAGGCATCGACATCTTCTATGTCGCACCGTCCGACATGGCAGCTTCAATGGGGTACACCGGCAACACGAGTCACCCAGAAGTACAGGAAGCACTAGAACGCGCCATCAAACTCATAATCAAAGGTGGCGGAGTAGCCGGAACCCTAGCAAATGATTCGAATATCGAAAAATTCCTTGATATGGGAGTCAAGTGCGTCGGCGTCCCCTGGCAGATATGGCTAAAGCAGTCCGGAGAAGCGTTCATCGAAAAAACTCGCTCTTGAACTGGCGTGAAACCTGGTCTCTGTTATACCAACCACCACTGTATGAGCCTTCCGGCTCAGTGATTCTTTAAGGATTACACGTACTGAGATACGCGAGAGTGCGGACGAGAATAATGTATTCAAAATCCATTGATCTTTATCGATCGTGTGGGTTCGAATCCCACCTTCGGCACCAAATACCGGGTCTGTCAGAGCTCAAGTCGCGGGCTGATACCACCCATCGATTCCAGTCTCTCCAAGGATATCGTTGAGCTTAGTTAGCGCTGCTGTCGCTAGGAAACTAGTACTGGGCTGCCGGAGCGGGTTTGTATGCGGTTTGAAGAGTGCGGAGGTCGAACTCGGCTGGCTTTTCGCCCATTGCGTATTCGTAGAGAGCTGCTTTAAAGATGCCTTCGAGCGCCTGGACCGTGCAGATCGCAAGGCCTACGGTCATGATGCCGACGGCAACTCCGGCGATTCCTGAGACGAACCCAACGAGGATTGCGGGAACGGCTCCGATTATTACGGCAAGTATGTAGACCAGCATAAAGCCGAATGACGCCGTGATTTGACGTCCCCAAGTTTTGCGAACAAGTCCGGAAGATCGCTTAATAGCACCAATTGCTCCAACGTTTTCCGATACGAGAATCGGTACGACGAAGAATGTAAGGAAATCCCACACTCCACCGATCATATCGATAATAATTCGGGCGAATGCATTTCTCTGGTTGGCCCGAAGTAGTTGCAACGCGAGTCCGATCGTCGCAGCAATCAGTGCCCATATGAAAATGGTGTGGATATGGGCGAAGGCGTGGCGGAGTCCTGACGAGACGTTCGGGTCGCCTCCTCGGAGTCGGTCGAGTGCCGCAGAAATGAGTGCAGCGTTAAAGAAAATAACTACGAAGTAGGAGCTAAAGAACGCTAGCACGTACAAAATTTGATCGCCACGACTGATCGCATTGGCGTCGAGGCGTGTGAATGCTCCTGTACTGCCGGCAATTCCAGAGAAAATACTGATTACTGCTACCAGACCAATCACGGTAAAAAGCGGGAAGAAGAGCAGCTCTTTGTCCTTCATCAGGACGCCCCAACTCATTTTCATCAATTCAAATGTGTGACCAATCGTGGCGAACATTGGCGTTCCTTGTTGTCGTAAGACCGTGGTGTGATTTCTACGTTCGCCAAAGAGTTTACCAATGCCCAGTATTCTGGTTTGCCCTTAAGGGGCGGGAGGTGTATCGGCGGAAGGTCTTGGCAATAGGTACAACAGCCGACCGAAATAGTGAAGTAATTCTTTCTCACCGAATGCCAAATTACGCGTCTTGGAACAATGCGAATTTCCAACTAATCCGCCATTTCTCATAGGTTCACTACGAAAAACAAGCCGCCTTAGCGTAATGTATGTCCTACCGAACCCTATAGTTTGTGATGCGGAAGGAAATGTGATGGCTGAGCGATACCAAAACTATGTGAATGGAAGTTGGAGCGGCGGCTCTTCCGGAGCAGTTTCGACCAGCACCAACCCAGCTGATCTATCTGACGTGGTCGGTGAATTTCAAGCCTCCACATCAGCCGACGCCGCCGCCGCCATAGACGCGGCACACAACGTAAAAGAAAGCTGGCGTCGCACCTCCTCGCTAGCTCGTGGAGGTTACCTGTTAAAAGCCGCCTCGTACCTTGAAGCCAATCTCGAAGAATTTGCTCAAATGGTCACCCGAGAATGCGGCAAAGCAATTCTCGAAGCCCGTGGTGAAATCGGTCGAGCAGTAGCCCTACTTCAGTACTACGGAGTCGAAGGATCTAACCCGGTCGGATCGGTTGTGCCATCGGTCAACCCAAACATCCTGCTCTATACCAACCGTATGCCGCTCGGTGTAGTCACCCTCATCACCCCCTGGAACTTCCCGTTCGCTATCCCGATCTGGAAAATGGCTCCAGCACTGGTCTACGGAAACACAATCGTTCTCAAACCTGCCTCAGCAACTCCGGGAGTCGCAACTCTCATCGCTCGAATGTGGGAAGCTGTCGATCTACCAGCCGGTGTCTTCAACCTGATCACCGGATCAGGCGGAACAGTCGGAAACGAACTCATAACGAACGACAAGGTAGCCGCAATATCGTTCACTGGTTCGACTCGCATCGGAATGAACATCGCAGCCGAATCGGCAAAGCGTGGCAAGCGATACCAGCTCGAAATGGGTGGTAAAAACCCGGTAATCGTTCTCCCCGACGCCGACCTTGAACAAGCTGCTGAAATTACCGTTTCAGGAGCCATGAAGTACTCAGGCCAGAAGTGCACGGCAACATCCCGTGCGATCGTGGTCGGCAACGTCATGGAAGAGTTCACAAATCTCGTTGTAGAAAAGACAAACGCCCTCAAGATCGGCGCTGGTACCGACCCGCAATCAATCATCGTTCCTGTCATCGATCAAGCATCGAAAGACAACATCGCCTCGATGATCGCACGTGGCGTCGCCGACGGTGGATCGATTCTTGCCGGAGGTGGAGTTCCGTCTGGTGCCGGATTCGACAAGGGAACCTACGTCGAACCAACCGTAATAAACAATGTTGCGAGCGACGCTTTTGTCGCCTGCGAAGAGATATTCGGACCAGTGCTGTCGATTCTCCCTGCTGCTAACGCAGAAGATGCGTTGAACATCGCCAATTCTGTCGAATACGGCCTGAGCGCAGGTATCTTCACCAAGGACCTCAACTCCGTTCTCGATTTCGCCGACCGCGTCGAAGCGGGTGTCGTAAAAATCAACGGCGAAACCGCAGGACTAGAACCGCAAGTTCCGTTCGGTGGCATGAAGTCCAGCTCTTCTGGCAACCGTGAACAAGGTAAGGCTGCTATCGAATTCTTCACCCAAACTAAGACGATCTACGTCGACCGTAGTGCAACATAGCCCTCATCCCGAATGGCTTATGTGCCCGGTGATCAACATCAAAGAAGTCGACCACCGGATCGTGCTAAGTCGCTAAATCGAGACTGCCAAAAGAGGGACACGATTTCCAACACCAGAGGTGACTATGCCAGACCGCAGTTTCAGCGAGGTCTTCTCGATCCTTCAAATGCGGTTCCAGGAGGCGGGCTAAATTGTTTTGAAGATCTTCGATACGAAGTCGCATATGCCATACGCGGCGGAGCTAACGGAGTCTTATTCATCTAAGAAATGCGCCGTGGAGCCAAGGGAACCATGCAAGGCATCGCCCTATACGAAATCGTCCCAAAAACTTGATTGGAAACCGTTGCTGTTCGAAGATAGTCAAATTCAACGTTGGGCTAGGATTTTCGGATTACTCAAGCGAGATTTCGACAAATCCTATTTTAAAACACCGCCACCTAAATAACCCGGATTGTTCCGCAGACCCGAAAGATACAACCCATGCCTTGGGATCCCTCCCAGTACTTGAAATTCGCCGGCCATCGACTTCGTCCTGCTGTCGACCTGCTGAACCGAGTTAGTCTCGAATCACCATCGATTGTCTACGACCTCGGTGCCGGAACAGGTAACGTAACCGAACTACTTGCCACACGATGGCCCGATGCCCGAATTATCGGCATTGATGATTCGGAAGAAATGCTGCAACAAGCATCCGAGCGCGCCACCAACATCGAATGGGAAGTCGGCGATATCGGATCATGGGCGCCCAAGGATCCGGCCGAACTTATATTCACCAATGCGGCTCTACACTGGATCGGCGATCACACGGATTTGTTCACCCGCCTAATGTCGTCGATCGCGATTGGCGGAGTGTTCGCTGTGCAGATGCCCCGAAACTTCGGAGCGCTCTCGCACACATCGATTTCTGAAGCAGCCCTAAGCGGACCGTGGCGTAGCAAACTGAAACCACTGTTGCGCCCAGCACCCGTCGAGCCTCCACCGTTCTACATAGACCTGCTCTCACCGCTGGCAAGCTCTCTGGATGTCTGGGAGATTGAGTATCAACAGGTGCTCACCGGCAGCAATCCAATAAAAGAGTGGACTAAAGGCACATGGCTCAAACCACTTCTTGATGCACTCGATGAACCGGAACGATCCGACTTCGAAAACACCTACGCCGAAATCGTTGCAAAGGCGTATCCGAAACAAGCCGACGGCTCGACGATATTCCCATTCAAAAGAATGTTCATCATCGCCCAGAGATAAGCTTTTTGGTGAATAACAGAATTCGCTCCCAGCTAGCCCAGTTATACTCTCTCACCATTTGAATTCCCGAGGGCTCCGAAGGATCTGGGGCCGAGGTCGAGCAAATTCCTCTACCGGCCAACTAACTCTCATCATGAGGTGTGCATTCATACGGAATCTAACGCACTCAAAAATGATGTGCGGCATAGTTTCGCCCTCGGCAAATTACATTCCGGGAGGAGCGACAACTACTTCATCGTATGAGTGGCGTGACCCGACCATGCCCGAATGCTCAAACACATCAAGCGCCGATTCATACAGCTCTTTCTCGATAGCGATTCCACCCGACCACGTTCCAAGCTTCTGATAAGCACCAATAGCTGCGGCAACCGCCGATTCAGCCATGTCAGGGAAGAAGCTAGCCTCTGCCTTTGCGATATCGGCAGGATCAGCCGCGTTCACCCATTCCCGAGAAGCCTTGAATGCCGCGGCAAATCGTTTGGCATCGTCGGTCTTCAACCAGTCCCAACGTCCTACCAAACTTGAGAATGCGGTTGGACCTACAGCCTCGCCTACCGACGCAACAATGTATCCCTGCCCATCGTGTTCAAGCTGCTGCGGGAACGAGCCCTGTTCGTGAAAATAATCGCCTTCGCCGTTACGCCACTGGCGCATCATCACATCGCCACCGGGTGAATCGATATCGTCGACTGCCGTCAAATCAATACCCATCTTATGAGCACCGTAACGAAGCATCGCTTCAGGCTGACCACCGTGAACGTGCAGGAACTTACCACTCAAAAGCTTCTTCCAAGAGAAATCAGAATCGGCTTCACGTCCCGCAATGAAAAATCCGTCGTAACGGTTTATCTGTGCGAAATGAGCAAACGGCGCTCTTGAACCATTGTCCAACGGACCCCAACTAGCCGAAACCGCCGCCTGAGCAACGTCCATTCGACCCTCAGCAACCGCCCCACCACTACTTCCACCCTCTTCTACAACGTGGTATTCGCCCGTCAATCCTTCTTTTTCAAGAAATCCCCCAGCGATAGTGCAGATCATTGGGCTGTAAAAAGCCGAATGGCGAGATGCCATGATGTTGAGCTTAGTCATTCTTTTTTCCTGAGCGATTGGTGGACACCGTTAGTCGAACCTAGACCTGTGAGTCAGATTCTAACGCTTTGAGAGCGATCCTGAGCTACTGCGAGATATGCAATATGCCATCTTCATTGGAGACGAAATCATTGAGTAGATAAGTAGACCAACCTTGGAATCTAGTTATCTACTCACGTCTACGTGTGTGTGACGCGTCGCGTGTCGCGTATGGGTATGCGTGAAGGTACATATGTTTGGCTGAACTCTATCTAAGATGCTATCGACAGAGTGCTGAAGATATCAGAAGGGCTGGACGCTACGATCATTGTTTTAAGGAGTGTCATCTACTCGAGCTGTCCGACATATCGAATTTGCTTCGCAAGAGGTTCGGAAAACACATTATTTGCGAGATTGGACGAACACATCGGTGATTTTTCGGGGTCAATTGCGGTTTGTACTGACTCATATTCGATACAGATGCATTCAGTCAGTTTGATATCGAAAAAGTTATCCTTGATCGCATAATGCACAGTTCTAGCCACCGGAACGAAAATAATCGAACATTCGAAATTCCAGATTCTTCTTTGACTATGAAAAACAGATCCCGATTTGAACGGATACTGGTAACTGCTGCATTGCTTACTGCTGTTTTGCTGATCGCACAGTGCACCACTTCAGACCCTAAATCGACGACCACATCGATTGCCGCTACAGCAAAAGTCGCATCCACAGCCGCACCGTCAGCCGCACCGCCAGCCACACTCACCCCAACATCCACGCCCAGCCCAACTGCGACGCCCTTGGCAACCCCAACTGCAATTCCGCCAATATCTACCGTTACGCCTCCAGACGATCTTCAACGCGGCGGCACGTTACGATTTGCAATTCCAGAAGGCTCACCACACAGCGATCCCCATCTGACCGCCTCGTCATCATTGGCTAGCTGGGGCGCAGGCCTCGCCTACTCCCGACTTTTCAAGTTCGACACCGTCCACGGTAACTCGACCGTCGTTTGCGATTTATGTGAAATGTGGGAACAAACTGCACCGCTCACATTCAAAATCCTTCTTAGAGATGATGTGACCTGGCAAAAACTACCGCCGTTAAACGGGCGACCGTTAACGGCACAAGACGTCATATACAGTCTCGATCGTCAAGCAACCGCCGATTACGCAAACTCACCACTGCTATCAAACATCACCGAATTCACTGCTGTAGGCGAACGAGAAATCCTGATTCGGCTAAATTCTCCAGATGCAGAGGTACTAGAGAAACTTGCCGATTCCCATTCACGAATTGTCGCCAAAGATGCGGTTGAGGTGAACGGCGATTTGCGAAGAGGTCCAACCATCGGTAGCGGTCCTTGGATCGCCAGCGAAGTGCATGCAAATACCACGATTCTTATCGCCAACACCGATTACTACAACGATCAATTCCCGTACCTAGATAGCATCGACATTCAAGTGATCCCATCCGAATCAGTCAGAGTCGCGGGCATGCGATCCAAGGTCATCGATCTAGCCCAGGCAAGTCGTGACTCCATTGACGACGCACGTGAGAGATTTGAAGATATCTACTACATCGGTATAGAAAATCCCGCCGCCGGCGTAGAGATTGCACTAAATACCAATCGCAGTCCTATGGACAATGAAGCCATCCGAAAAGCGATGATGTTCACGCTAAATCCGTACCCGACATTAGGTCAGTCAAATAGCGGTTTCATCGAAACTATAGTCGGCGATACTTACATAGACTCAAGTCTCGGGCTTCCATCCCACAAAGGCTGGTGGAGGATAATTTCCGAATTTGAAAATCGCTTCAATGACTTAGATGCAGCACACGCTCTACTCGCAACCGCCACTATCAAACCAACCGACAACATCATCATCAAAGTCGGTGAGTTCGGGCAGGAATACATCGATCAAGCAACCGAAATAGCAATAGGGCTCGCTTCAGTCGGAATTCAAGCAGAAGTCGAACGAGTTTCGACTCGAGTATTTGGAGACGAAGTTTGGATCGCTGGCGACTACGACATCATGGTCGGTGCACCGCCGCCCATATCGAGCACAACTGCATACCTGTTCGCCGTCCATCACTCCGATGGCCCTTGGAACACAACCGGCTACTCGAACCCTGAAATCGACCAGCTAATCGAAGCGCAAGCAAGAGAATATGACTCGTCAAAGCGCGGCGACATACTGCTCGAAATCCAACAGCTCATCCTCGCCGGATCACATCGATTCATGGCGACAACCAGAACCACCAATTGGATGCTCTGGGACTACGTCCATGACTTCAAGCCGAACACCCCAAGAGGTGACACCGACTTCCTAACAAGGATCTGGCTCACGCCCAAAGAGTAGCAAGTATCTAAGCCGTTCTTCACTTCTGGATGGAAGGGATCGAGGGTAGGAGAAGTGCAACGCTCTACCAAGTCGTCCGGCGACGCCCGAAGCTATAAGGTCCCTGCGACGCAGATCAAAGTCATACGATGACGACCGCGACTAATAACGCTCAGAGCAAATCATGCCCAAAACCCGCTACTTCACCAGATGATCCCGCAAAGCATCGCCCAAACCAACCCAGCTGAGTAGTGCGCACTTGATCCGTACTGGAAACTTCCGAACACCGCCAAGCGCCTCTATATCGCCAAGAATATCGGCCTCCGCGTCAGTAATCTGTTCGCCCTTCAACAGACGACGCACCGCACTTACTGCGGATTCAACCTCGGAAGCAGATTTGCCTTCGACTAACTCTGCCAGCAACGAAGCCGACGCTTGGCTAATCGCACAGCCTCGACCCGTAATACCAACTTGCGAAACAGTATCATCTTCGACCTTTAGCTGAATATGAAACTCATCTCCGCAAAACGGATTATTCACTTCAAGATCGATATCTGGTTCGTCGATAGTCTCGGTATTCCGCGGGCTACGATAGTGATCGAGAATGATCGCCTCGTACAGCTCGTCCATATCTCCAAGACCACCTGTCATCGGCTGAAATATCCTTCAGTTTCACTAATACCGTTGACCAATGCGTCAACTTCGGACTTCGTGTTGTAAATATAGAAACTCACCCGAGCAGCCGCCACCACACCAAAGCTTCGAACCAAAGGCATTGCGCAGTGGTGACCAGTTCGGATAGCAATTCCTTGCTGATCCAACGCAGTGCCAAGATCATGTGGATGAATCGTATCGTGAATAAACGAAATAACACCACCACGTAGAGCCGGATCCTGCGGGCCCAAAACCCGCACGTTGCCCATCGAAAGAACCTGCTCCATGGCGTAAGCAGTCAGTTCCTGCTCGTGCTTCCAAACATTGTCCATCCCAAGCTCGGTCAAATAGTCGACTGCCGCACCCGTAGCAATCGCATCGGCGATGTTCGGTGTTCCGGCCTCGAACTTGTAAGGAAGATCGTTCCAATTAGCGTCCTCGTAAGTAACTTCGAGAATCATGTCGCCGCCAAACATGTAAGGCGGCATCGCATCAAGCAATTCGTACTTGCCCCACAAAACACCAATCCCTGTTGGACCGAGCATTTTGTGAGCTGAGAAACAAAGGAAATCCGCATCCAATGCCTGCACATCGACCGGCATGTGTGGAACACTCTGCGCAGCATCTACCAATATCACTGCACCAACTTCGTGAGCTCGTGCAGCCAACTCGGCAATCGGGTTGATCGTGCCCAGCACGTTCGACATATGTGTAGCCGATACGATCTTAGTGCGAGAGTCGATAACGCTTGCAGCGCCATCAAGATCAATAACGCCATCGTCGTTGTGTGATAGATAACGAAGCTCTGCACCCTTCTTGAACGCCAACTGCTGCCACGGAACGATGTTCGAGTGATGCTCCATCGCTGTAATCACGATGTTGTCGCCTTCACCGACATTGGCTTCAGCCCAAGTTGCGGCAACGAGGTTAAGCGATTCGCTGGTGTTACGAGTCCAAATGACTTCCTCAGAACGAGGAGCATTGATGAACTTGGCGACTTTCGTTCGAGCCAGTTCGTATGCATCGGTCGCTTCTATCGAAAGAGTGTGAACTCCTCGATGAACGTTTGAGTTCGTATGCTCGTAGTAGTCAACCAGTGATTTGATCACCTGACTCGGCTTTTGCGAACTAGCTGCGTTATCGAGATAAACCAGATCTTGTCCAT
Organism: Dehalococcoidia bacterium; assembly: GCA_028821715.1. Taxonomy (GTDB): domain Bacteria; phylum Chloroflexota; class Dehalococcoidia; order Lucifugimonadales; family Lucifugimonadaceae; genus Lucifugimonas. The sequence goes on along the minus strand of JAPKFF010000020.1, from coordinate 9,981 downwards.
TTACCTTCCGTTTCAGAATCGGAAAGTCAGAGCGAATCGCATCGACATCGAACCCACCTGATCCAACATTCAAAGTCGAATCGCTCATGCTGTTCCTATCGTGTCTGATTCTTCAAGCAGAATCGGAATGCGTTCATCCGTGATTCGTTCAACGAAATCATTGAGAGCTTTAGGCTCGAATTCGTTGAGCATTTCCTCAGCGAATCCTCGAACCAAAATGGCCTTTGCAGCCTCTTCGTCTACTCCACGAGATTGCAGATAGAACAATGTGTCCTTGTCGACATGGCCAGCCGTCGCACCGTGAGCCGCTGTCACATCGTCGGCGTAGATTTCTAGCGACGGCTTTGCATCTATCTCGGCTCCACGTGACAGAAGCAAGTTCAAGTCCTTCTGGGTGGCGTCAGATTTCTGAGCGTCACGCATCACAACAACCTTGCCGCTAAACACAGCGTGTGATTTGCCCGACAAAATTCCCTTGTAGAACTGGTTCGACGAGCAACCGGGCTTGGCATGTGTCGTGCTGATCTCTTGATCCTGATGTTGTGATCCACTCGTCATGTACAAACCATGCAACGTGCAGTTAGCACCCGGTGCATCCAATAGCGTGTGAACATCATTTCGTGCGATCGAAGCGCCAACTGCGAAGCTGGTCGAAGTGAAATTCGATTCACCCAACTGCCTCACTCGTGTCGTACCAAGGTGGAACGAAAATTCGTTCTCAATCTGCACTCGATAATGCCGAATCATCGACTTGTCACCAGCAAACAACTCCCCTACCGGAGCAGTAAACTGAGCCGAGTCCGAGAGGTTCAGGTAAGTCTCGATCAATACGATCGATGTGTTCGCTCCAGCATCGACTACCAATCGTGGGTAGCTAGCTCGACTTTCGGCAGCTTCCGAAGTAACAAATACAACCTCTATCGGCTGTTCAAGCTCAGTGCCTTCGGCAATCGCAAGATAAGCGCCATCTTCGATGAACGCAGTGCTCAAAGCGGTGAATGCGTACTCCTCACGACCGGCAAGACTAGCCAACTGGGATTCGATATCGCCCTTGTTAGAAGAAATAGCTTCAGCAAGCGAGCCAGCGTCGAGACCTGCTGTGTGGTGCAGATTCGTTAGTTCTGCACTGAACTTTCCATCAACCACAACTACAGTGTTCCAAGCATCGTCCCACGGTCCCGCTGCCTTGATCTGGTCAACAGTGACCGATCCACCAACGCTGTACGCGAAATCGGCAGCCGCCAACGGCTGTAGATTCGTGTACTTCCATAGCTCGTTTCCACGACGCTTCGTAGGAAGTCCCAGTTCAGAAAAGGTCGCCCAACCCTGCTGACGAACAGCCTTCAGCCACTCTGGAACGTCTGAGCTCCCCGCAGTCAACGATTCATATGCATCCGAAAATTTCTCAACGGCTACTACTGGTGTTGCAAGCGTCATATTTAGGCGTTTGCTCCAACTGCTTCGAGGTATTCCTGGTAACCGTCTTTCTCCACTTCGAGAGCGAGATCAGCCCCACCAGTTTTTACGATCTTTCCCTCGACCAGAATGTGAACAACGTCTGGCGTGATGTAGTTCAGCAATCGCTGATAGTGGGTAACCACTATGAACGATCGCTCTGGAGAACGCATCGAGTTCACGCCTTCAGCAACGATGCGGAGCGCGTCGACGTCGAGACCCGAATCGGTCTCGTCAAGAATGGCAAGTGCTGGTTGCAGAACTTCGAGTTGAAGCATTTCGTTCCGCTTCTTCTCGCCACCCGAGAATCCTTCGTTGAGCGAACGCTTTACGAGATTCGAGTTGATTCCAACTGCCTCGACTTTTTCGTCAAACAGCTTCGAAAAATTTCGTACCGACATCTTGTCTTCACCACGTGACTCTGCTTTTGAGTCGAGTGCGGCTTTCAAGAACTGCCAAGGTCGAACACCAGGAATTTCGGCTGGGTACTGAAACGCAAGGAACATACCGAGGTGTGCACGTTGGTCAGGTCGAAGTTCAAGAATCGACTCACCTTCAAGCGTTACGTCGCCATCGGTTACCAAGTAGTCAGGTCGGCCCATCAGAACGTTTGCGAGCGTGCTCTTACCGGAACCGTTAGGCCCCATGATGGCGTGAACTTCACCCCTACCGACTTTCAGGTTGATTCCCTTAAGAATCTCTGAATTTTCAATGTCCACTACGGACGCGTGCAGATTGTTGATCTCAAGCATTTTTTGTTTTGGTTACCGGATTCGAACTAACTTGCTAGCAATAAGTAAAAAGAAACAGTGCCGAGGCACTCACCCGACGGCGCCTTCGAGCGACACCTTCAGAAGCTGGCTCGCTTCGAGCGCAAACTCAAACGGAAGCTCCTTGATCACATCGCGGCTCCAGCCGGTAATTATCATGTGGTGAGCCTCTTCTTCAGATAGCCCACGTGCCATCAGATAAAACAGCTGGTCATCACTCACCTTCGAAGTCGAAGCCTCGTGCTCTAATCGAGCCGTAGGGTTCCGAACTTCGATGTACGGAACCGTGTGAGCACCGCACTCGTCGCCGACAAGTAGCGAATCACACTGAGTGTGGTTCACAGCATTCTCGGCGCCCGGCATTATCTGCACTTGGCCCCGATACGTATTGCTGCCTTTACCGGCAGAAATACCCTTCGACACGATGGTCGACTTAGTGTTCTTGCCAATGTGAATCATCTTCGTACCGGTGTCGGCCTGTTGATAATTATTTGCAAGCGCAACCGAGAAAAATTCGCCCACGGAGTTGTCACCCTTAAGAATTACGCTCGGGTACTTCCAAGTGATCGCTGAACCGGTCTCAACCTGCGTCCAAGAAATCTTAGCATTCTTATCGGCACGACCCCGCTTGGTCACGAAGTTGTAAATACCGCCCTCACCGTCCTTGGTTCCGGGGAACCAGTTCTGGATGGTCGAGTACTTGATTTCAGAATCGTCAAGCGCAACGAGTTCAACTGTGGCTGCGTGAAGCTGACTGGTTTTTCGGAATGGAGCCGTGCAACCTTCGAGATACGAAACGTAAGCGCCCTTATCGGCAACGATCAACGTTCGTTCAAACTGACCCGATCCTTCCGTGTTGATACGGAAGTAGGTCATCAATTCGATTGGACACTTCACTCCGGGCGGAATGTAAGCGAACGATCCGTCGCTAAACACAGCAGCATTTAGCGCTGCAAAGAAATTGTCGGTGTAAGGAACAACCGACCCCAGATATTTCTTGATGAGTTCCGGGTGGTTCTTCACTGCGTTGCTAAAGGAACAGAAGATGATTCCGAGTTCGCCCAGCCGCTTTTCCATAGTGGTAGCAACCGATACCGAATCGAATACAGCATCGACAGCTACTCCAGCGAGAGCGGCACGTTCCTGTAAAGGAATGCCGAGCTTCTCGAACGTTTCGAGCATTTCAGGGTCGACATCATCGAGGCTTTTGGGAGCTTCGTTCGTACCCTTCGGAGCGGCGTAGTAGTAAATATCCTGATAATCGATAGCGGGATAGTCGATCATCGCCCAAGTAGGCTCGGCTTCGTTTTTTTCCAGCTCGACCCAGTGGCGGTACGCCTTCAGTCTCCACTCAAGAAGCCATTCAGGCTCTTCCTTCTTGGCAGAGATGAGTCGCACGATGTCTTCACTCAGCCCCTTAGGGGCGAGGTCGGTCTCAACGTCAGTAACGAAACCCCACTTGTACTCACCGCCAGAAAGGTCGGTTTCGCGTGAGATCGTGTTCTGGTTAGTCAATAAGTTGCTCCGTAAAGGATGATCTGCGGGGTCGAACTAGACGCCTTTTCAGTCGCCACAACATCCGTTTTGAACTCAAAACAGCCGTTTTTCTATTCCTGACCCATTCGGTACGTAATTAGTTTAAAACCGCCCAGCTGCAGCGTCAATGAATTTCGCAACTACAAACCGAAGTTGGTGCACGTGCGAATCGCACAGCATTTACCTGCGAAAAAATGTTTTTTGTTACACGACGCGAGGTTTTTACCAAACTATGCCAACCCCCCCTTAAACTAGACGCTTCGTAATTCGATCAAAAACTCGAATCGGTTATAGAGAACGTGACCAAGTCACCCGGAAGAGAGAAAACACTCGTGGAGTACGAAGCAGTAATTGGCATCGAAACGCACGTCCAACTTAAGACGCGCAGCAAAATGTTCGGCACCTCAAGCGCCGATTACCAGAACGCCGAGCCGAACACGGTCGTCGACGAAGTCAGTATGGCACTCCCGGGAACGCTACCCGTCGTGAACGAAACCGCTGTCGAATACGCAATGATGATCGGGATGGCGATCAACTGCAACATTGCCAGAATCACCAAGTTCGACCGCAAAAACTACACGTACCCCGACCTTATGAAGGGCTATCAGATTACCCAGATGGATGAGCCGATTTGCTACGAAGGCTACGTCGATCTGCCAATCGAAGACTCGATACGAGTTCGCATTAACCGAGTTCACATGGAAGAAGACGTCGCCCGACTCATACACGTCGAGGGTCCACGCGGCGGCACAGTTCATTCGCTGATCGACATCAACCGTGCCGGCACTCCTCTAATGGAAGTCGTAACCGAACCTGACATGCACACTTCCAAGCAAGTAGAGGCGTACATCAACAATCTCCAGCACATCATTCGCTACCTCGGTGTCGGCACTGCCAACATGGAAGAAGGCTCGTTCCGCTGCGACGCCAACGTCAGCGTCCGACCCAAAGGCATGAAAGAACTTACGACCAAAGTCGAAGTGAAGAACATGAACCGAGTCCGAGCAGTAGTACGTGCCGTCGAATATGAAATCGAACGCCAAATTGCTGCAAATGAAAGTGGCGAACGAATCGTTCAGGAAACACGAGGCTGGGACGATGGAAAAGGCATCACCGTTCCGCAACGCAGCAAAGAAGAAGCAAACGACTACCGCTACTTCCCCGAGCCAGATATCCCGCCGCTAATCATCAGTGAAGAGTGGATCGAGCGCACTCAGGACGCAATGCCCGAACTCCCTATCCCGCGCAAAGCCCGATTCGTTAAGGAATGGGGCCTCAGCGAATACGACGCCGATCTACTCACCGTTATTCGTTCAACCGCTGACTACTTTGAATCCGTTTGCGAAGGCGTAAAAGCACTCTCGGTCGACGCTAAACAGGCGTTCGCTAAGGCAGCATCGAACTGGCTTACTGGCGAGATGGCCCGAATGATGAATGAAGATGAACTCGTGAACATGGCCGATACCAAGGTATCTCCAGAAGCCTTGGCCACTCTTGTCGAGAAGTTTCGCAAGCGCGAATTAAACAACAATTCTGCCAAGCAAGTTTTCGAGATCATGTACAAGCAAGGCACTACACCCGAGAAGATCATCGAAGATCTCGGACTCAGCGTAGTGTCTGGTGCCGACTCACTCGGACCAATCATCGACGAAGTAATCGCCAACAACGAAAAAGCGGTCAACGACTACCTAGGCGGCAAAGAAGTCGCCCTGAAGTCGCTGATGGGTCAAGTCATGAAAGCCACCCGCGGCCAGGCCGACCCAGTACAAGCCACCGACATGATCAAAGAAAAACTAGCCGCTCGTTAGCATCGCCTGTTCGACCACCTTCCAGACAAACGTCAGGGTAGTAGAACTGCGACGCGCTGCCAAGCCATCCGATGACGACAGCGACTAACGCAAAAACCCAAACCCGCCCCGCAATATGTGGCGAGACCGCCCGTCTGGCTCTAACATAGATAGCTGATGAATCACCGCGTCCACTTCGGCGCCCCAGGAAATTTTATGGAAACCGTATTTAGCCTCATACTAATGGTCACAGCAATTACGCTTATCAGCATATTGCTCTTGCAGGCCCGCGGCTCCGGCTCCTCACTCTTCGGTGAAGCATCTAGCACCTTCCGATCACGTCGAGGCGTAGAGCAACTGCTCTTCAGACTCACTATCGTGCTCGCATTCGTTTTCGTCGGCGTAGCAATCGCAAACGTCCGCTTCAGCTAGCGACCAAAACGAAGCAACGGTCTTTTGCCGGGCACGAATCTCACAGGCGCCATTCGAGTGCCTTTGTTTTTGCTTTTTTGGCACAGAACGTTCAAAAGCGAGTGTAAAATCCACCGCTATGCCAACAACCCAGAACGCACCTTTAATCGTTGAACTCGACACACCTTCAGCCCTCGATCCCGCAATTGTAGGCAGCAAGGCAGCGTCAGTAGCAGATCTGCTGAAATCAGGTGTGACAGTTCCCGCCGGATTCTCAATCCCAGCGAACGTATTCACCGATTTCACTTCGCCACTAAAAGACGATATAGCGAACGCTCTATCTAACGTCGATATCGAAAACGTTCCATCAGCATTCAAAGCCTCAAACGCCATATTTGAACTACTAAAATCTGCGCAAACCCCGACAAACCTTCTCAAAACTATCGCCGACCGAATCAGTGGCGAAACCGGAGTACTCGCAGTTCGTTCTTCAGCCACCGCAGAAGACCTCAAAGGCGCATCGTTCGCCGGCATGTACGACACATTTTTGGACGCCACCGACGCCAGGTCGGTTCTCAACCGAGTTAGAGACGTATGGGCGTCCTACTACACTGGCAGAGCTATCTCATACCGGGAACGCCAGGGCATCCCACACGAAGCTGGTTCGATGGCTGTACTCGTGATGAAGCTCGTGAATGCCGATGCTGGTGGAGTGGTGTTCACTCGCGATCCGCGAGACGGTACTGATCAAATACTGATAAACGTTGCACTCGGTTTGGGCGAAGGCGTCGTGTCTGGCGAAGCTCAGGCAGATTCGTTCACGCTTAATTCCGAAACGCTCGAGATCACAAATAGGAATGTCCTCGATAAAGATTGGATATTCGTCAAAGGAACAGCCGGTTCAACCGACAAAATCCCCGTCCCTACCGACAAACGAAGTTCACCGGCGCTATCTGACGATCAACTTCTCGCCACCGCGAAAGCTGCAATCTCAATCAAGCAGGCATCCGGCAACGATCGAGACATCGAATTTGCCGTCGTCGGAAAAACAGTCCACATCCTCCAGTCACGTCCGGTAACGACAGGAACGAAGCGGGAAACAGGACCGACAGTCGACGTCGACTGGGACAATCCCGGAGAGGAAAAACTTCATTGGACATCGGGTGGTCAAACTCCAACACTCCCGCTGGCTACCGACTACGTAAAGATGTCGGGGATTGCTGAAAAGCGCTCGGTCCAATTTACGGGTCAGTATATGGGTCGACGTGATCTAAAAAAGTGGGTTCAAGGCTACGTCTACACCGCTGAAACGCCACGCGACCCCGAAGAACTCAAAGCTATCGGCATAAAACATCACCTAATGGGCAGGCGGCACTTAACCAAACGATCCACCTATTTCTACGATGTCGTCGAACCTGCACTCAAAAAGAATCTTGCAGAAATCGAAGCCGGTCGACCCGATAACGACGCGCTCGTGTCTGTTCAAATCTCGTACTTACGACGTTCAATGCAGCTTGCCGCAGATCACCAAAGCGATCTCCACTGGCGCTGCTGGGCAGGATTCAAAACGAAAGACGATCTTGGCAAACTCTTCACAGAGATCACTGGTCGACCTGAAGTCGAAGCATCAGATCTGATCCTCGGTATTGATCACATGACGGCAAGATTGTCGGCTCGAATGATCTCACTATCGAAATTAGTAAAATCAGATACTTGGCTAACAGATGTATTTAAAACCCGCAACTACGATTCTCTATTCGCCCGCGGCAATGGTAGTCGTCCAGCCGTGGCAAAATTCCGATCTCGATTCCGAGACCTCCTAAAAATATGGGGACGCCGCAACGGCATTGGCTACGGCACCGCTTGGACGCCGACCGACCCGTCATGGAACATGAAGCCCGAGATTCCTCTCGACTCAGTAGGTTCGTTCGTGCGCCAAGATATTGATGAAGCAGGGCGCTCTCGATCCGATCTAGTCACGAAACGAGAAGCGGCTATTGCAGCTGTTCGCATTAAAATCGGTCGAAATACAAATCTACGCAAGACTTTTGAATTTGAACTTTACCGTGGCACCGAGCACATCAGAATGATGGAGAACCACAACTACCTCATCGAGCAGTGCACCTTCGGCGAATACCGAGAAGCGATCAACCGAGCAGGCGAATCCTTGGTCCGTGAAGGCTCGATCGATACAGCGAACGACATCTTCTATCTGACGCTCACCCAGCTCGAAGAAGCTGCCGGAAGGAACGCCTACACACGACTAAGCTCTCTCGTTATTGAGGCGAAAGAAGAGTACGCAAAGAACTTGAAGTATGCCCCATTCGATTACATCGGCACGAAACCGCCTGAAGAGAAAAAAGACGACACAGAAGAACCTCTTCGTGGTCTCAGTGAAGACGGATTAACGCTGCACGGCGAACCATCATCTGCAGGCTCATTCACGGGAATTGCTAGAGTTGTAATCACGCGAACTTCAACACCACCGGATATTCGCCAAGGCGAAATTCTCGTAACTGAAAATACCGGACCCGACTGGGTACCCGTGTTTCCTCTGCTCGGAGGACTGATCCTCGACAGTGGCGACAACTTCCAGCATGCATCGCTAATCGCACGGGAATATGGAATTCCCTGCGTAATTCAAACGAAAGAAGCGACAGCCAAGATCGCTGACGGCCAACTAATCGAAGTAAACGGCACCGCCGGAACAGTCACCCTAAACCCCATGGTTTAGGTCTAAATCCGCGCCATATGCAACTTCTCGACCGAAGTACAACCAGAGTAGGTCGAAGGGCAAAGCGAAGTGCAGAGACCTTCGGGGGGGGGTTACGTCCCTACTTGCGTGTCCAAGCCGTCTCGCCACTGGTGTCGCTAATCGAAATTCCAGCAGCATCCAGCTGATCTCGCACAGCGTCCGCATCGCCCCAACGCTTCTCGACCCGGGCGTCCTTACGCTTCTGAACAAGTGCAGTAACGTCCGAATCACTAAGACTCGCGGTCTTCTTCGGTGGAGCTGCCAAATTGAAACCAAGTGCAACACACAATTCACGAACCAAATCCGCAGCAGCTGAAACATTGTTCCCATCGGAACGAGTGCGATTCATCTTTCGACAAAGATCGAAAATCGCAGCCAACGCCTGAGGAGTGTTCAAATCGTCGTCCATCGCTTCAACAAATCGTCGTTTGAACGGTTCAGGATCTAACGACTTCTCTGATACCACTGCTACGGCCTCAACCGCTTGCCTAATGCGACGCATCGAACGCTCGGCATCACCAATAAGTTTCTTATCCAAAAGCGGATTGGTTCGGTAATGACTCTGCAAAATCCAAAGTCTAATAGCGTCTGAACTAAACTCCTCAAGAGCCGAATTCACGTCGAATGCATTGCCTAACGACTTGCTCATCGCCGCACCAGTAGTGCGCAGCAAACCGTTGTGCATCCACACACCAGAGAATGGAGTTTTACCAGAAGCTGACTCGCTCTGGGCGACCTCGTTTTCGTGATGCGGGAAGATCAAATCAAGCCCGCCACCGTGAATGTCGATCTGCTCACCCAAATGCTTGAACGCCATCGCCGAGCACTCGATGTGCCAGCCCGGACGTCCAGGTCCCCACGGACTATCCCAGTTCGGTTCTTCAGGCTTCACTGCTTTCCAAAGAGCGAAATCGGCAGGATCTTCCTTGCCACTTTCCTCATTGCGAGCGCCTTCGAGCATTTCATCGATATTCTGACCACTCAGTTTGCCGTAGTCCGACTTACTGCGAACACGGTAGTAAACCGATCCGCTAAGTTCATACGCAGCTTCGGCTTCGATCAACCGCTTGATCAGCTCAATTATCTCCGGCATATCCTCAGTCGCACGGGGATGCACCGCCGCCCGTCGAACATTCAGTCCATCGGCCGATTTGAAGAACGACTCAATGTACTTCTCAGTGATATCTGTCCACGGCACTTTGTCAGCGTTCGCGCGATTAATAATCTTGTCGTCAACATCGGTGAAGTTCTGGACCTTCTTGACCTT
>JAPKFF010000019.1:0-26031 GCA_028821715.1 Dehalococcoidia bacterium | reverse complement strand
TCTGGCCGTATTTAAAGTAGTAATCGGAACTCCAAGGAAGCTCTGTGTAATCCCATGTAATACCGTATTTTGGAGTAAGGGCATCGAGCACTTTCATGCCTTCGTTTACAACGTCGACACCAATTCCGTCACCTTTGACGATTGCGATTTTATGTATTGCCATTCGAGCGGATTCCTATTTTTGTTGGTTACGTAATAATTGGATAGTGTGGTGAGATCCAGTGATCGAATCGAACCACGTTGCTGAATTTGTCTTAACTCATGAAACGGGATTACTTAGATCGCTCTTCGATGAGTTCGAGAACTCCCGAAATGTCATGCTCTTTTTTGCCGGCATCCATCATTGTGTTGTACATCTCGAGTGACTTGGTAGCCAGTTCAAGCGAAAGACCTTCATCTTCAGCTAACTCGCCGATAATGCCGAGATCTTTCCAGATGAGACGGAGAGGCGCAGCTGAATTTGGGAAGTCTCGAGCTGCAGTCATTGGAGCATTTCGTTCGATCATCGTACTACCGCCCCAACTTACTCCAAGTAAGTCAGCAGCTGTTTGAATATCTACTCCAGCTGAATTGGCGAGGGCGAATGCTTCAGCAGCGGCAACGCTATGTACGCCGACGAGGAGCTGGTTGATCAGCTTCATTGCGGTGCCTGCGCCAGTAGGTCCCATCAGTTTGACGTTGGCACCCATTTTGGCAAAGTACTCATACGCAAGGTCGAACGCATCTTCGGAACCGCCCACCATGATCGCTAATGTGCCACCTGCTGCTCCACCAGGACCGCCTGAGATAGGAGCATCGAGGAAATGGGCACCTTTGGCCTCTGCGGCTTCGGCACAAGCACGTGATGTTGCAATATCTACCGTTCCGTGATCAACGATCACCTGACCCGAGTGTGCGTTGGCGATTACGCCATCTTCACCAAGAAGAATTTCTCGAGAAGTTTTCACATCTGGTAAACAGACCATCACGACTTCGACGTTCTTGGTTAGTTCGGTGACGGAAGTTGCGCCCTTCGCACCACGTTCGATCATCGCTTCGATCTTCGATTGTGTGCGTGTGAACACAGTAAGATCAGTACCCTTTTCGAGAAGGTTGTCGACCATCCCCTGTCCCATGTATCCAAGACCCACAAAGCCGACTGACATTATTTGAGAACTCCCGTGGAAAATCTGATATTGATTGTGCGTAAATGTGAATTTATGTCACATCGTTACGTAAATAAAGAAGATAGCTACCTCGATACGTGACGGGATTATATCGGCTACTCGGCTGTGGATTGTCGAAAGTTGAATATATTTTCAGCAGATACGGATTTAGTTAAAAAAAGGCGCCGGAATAATCCGACGCCTTTTTTTCTTTTTTTGAATTGAGACTAGTCCAGTTGTCGCAACCTTGGGTCGAGTCGGTCTCGCAACCAGTCACCGAAGAAGTTCAATGACATCACAACCAAGAAGATTGCGAATCCGGGCCAGAATGAAATCCACCATGCTTCTTCAATGAACGCCCTACCGTCACTAACACTCTTGCCCCATGCAGGGATCGGGTCTGGAATACCAGCACCCAAGAATGAGAGTGTTGATTCGGTCAGAATCAATTGACCAACTCGAAGTGAGGCAACAACAAGAATTGTGCTGTATGTACCTGGCAATATGTGCTTGAGAATAATCCGTATCGAAGACGCACCAGCTACTCTAGCCGCAGCGACATATTCCTGACCACGAATAGTCAATACATCAGCACGAACTTGTCGTACGAAAGCTGTCCAAGCCACAAGAGTGATCAAGAATATGACAACACCCTTAGCGGCTCCTCCTGACTTTATGAATTGCTGAGCTACCACCAGTGCGATCAAAATAAACGGAAGTGCTAACCACACATCCACAAGACGCATCAATATCTCGTCAGTCCATCCACCAAAATAACCTGAGACTATTCCCAAAAGAGATCCGACAATAATTCCTGTAGTGAGGGCGTATGCAGTCACTTCAAGAGAAATACGTGCGCCGTAAATCACACGAGAAAATACGTCACGTCCTAAGTTATCGGCACCAAGTATGTATACCGAACGTGAGAAGGTGCTCTTCTTCGCCCTATTAAACGCCGAGCGCTGTTTAGTTATCGACATGTCGTAGTCAGCGGGGTCTGGCGCAGTGTTGAACTCTGGTCTTTCAGCACCCCAAGTTGGCGGATAGTTTCTGAATGAAAGAGACTGTGAAATAGGATCTGCTGGTGCTAAAACAGGAGCGAATATACCCGAAATAAGCAATACAACCATGATTATCAGCGGGATTATCGGCCATCGTCTAATGAAGTAGATAGCCTGAGAAGCGATTCCACGTTTTGCAACGCTACGCAGTTCTACGCTTTTACCCGTTTCCGAAGCACTATTGTTGGTTTGTATGTCAGCCTGTTGAGCCATGTGCCTACGCTAAAAACTAAATGTCTTTAAAAATTTGTACAGTGTCTAGTCGTACCGAATTCTCGGATCGATGTATGCGTACAAGAGGTCGGTGATGAAAGTCATACCAACGAACAAAATTGTGAAGAAAAACACAACGCCCTGCAGTACCGGGAAGTCGTTGTTGGTCACAGCCGTAATAGCCATTTGCCCCATTCCAGGCCAAGCAAATATTGTTTCTACCAAAACTGAACCAGTAAGAAAAAAGGTCAATCCCAAAGTCATGCCAGTTAATGGTTGAATGAAGGCATTTTTAAAAGCATGCTTCCAAATTACCTTGTTATTGCCGACACCTTTGGCACGTGCAAGCCGGACATACTCAGAATCAAGTACTTCTAACATTGCCGTTCGAGTGATTCGCATGTAGAACGCAAATGCGCTTGATGCCAGAGTGATTGTCGGAAGCACCAGAAATTTAACGTCCCAGAAACCTTCACCTTTGAGACCGGCTGGAAATATTTGCCACTTCACAGCGAACAGCATGATCAACACAAGGCCGAGCCAGAATTGAGGCACCGCCTGTCCTAGCAATGCAAAGAATCTACCGAGATAGTCCCAAATAGTTCCGCGTTTCACTGCAGACAGAACTCCAAGTGGAATACCGATCATAAATGAAAGAAAGAACGCTGCGGCTCCTAGATGAAGAGTCGATGGGAGCCGGGCCAAAACCACGCGAGCCACTGGCTTGCGATCAAGGATCGTTTCTCCCATGTCACCTTTGAGCGTGCGCCCAAGCCACAGCGCATATTGAACTGGAACTGCACGATCCAACGCCAATTTCTTACGCAGAGCCGCTTCACTTTCAGCTGTTAGACCGTATCCCGAAGTGGCGTAAAGCAGTAACGGGTCGCCCTGTAAGCGAGACAGGCCAAATACTGCCATGGTCGCAACAACAATGCTTACCAGAGAAAACACAAATCTACGAACAATAAAGCGACGCATTAATTTCCTAGAATCTCACAAGTTTTGTATCACTTAAAGACACGGCGAAATCCTACCATATTAGCGTTCTATTGTTGACAATATTTTGAACTATTTTCAACAATCTACTTGAGATTAGTTGATAACTCTTCACTTTATTCACAAAAAAGAGAAGGGGCCCACCTATTGGTGAGCCCCTTCTCGTGTTTACTGTTTAGAACTGTAAACCCATTCTTTCACGCAGAACTATTTAAGTTCAAGGTTCCAGAGAGAGTTTAGGTTCGAAGCAGCAGCAGTGTCCATTTCGAAGCTCTTTATCTTCTTGTTGTTGAAGTAAAAAGCGTCAGGAACGGCTACAACACCAGGCTGTAGAGCCTGATCGTGAACGTACTCTAGGTATTCGTTAGCTGCTGCAGTTGCCGTGGCAGTATCAGCAGCGGTAGCCATCTTCTGGTAAAACTCCAGGATGACTGGTGATTCGAAACCACATGAGAAACCACCACGTGTTAGAGATGTCTGTACAAGGCCCTTAGGGAAGTGCCATGGGTTAGACGCCCTACCCTTGTCACAAGATGTGATCCATGGGTGCGTGTTGGCTCGACCAACGACAGTAGGTCGGAAGGCCGTGTAGGAGAACTTCAGTGAGAAAGTTTCAAGTCCGATGTCTGCCCAGAATCCAGCGACAGCGTCAGCAACTTCACCAGTTACCGATGCACCACCACCGAGTTCAGGACCAGCGTAGACGGATATCTCAAAGGCATTCTTGCCAAGAGGTCCATCGTCTGGTGCTCCACCGGATCGGTAGTCACCGTCAAGTCCGTTGATCATCTCAACGGCCAGGTCTGGGTCGTAACCGTATTCATACTTCGCGTCCCAGTTAGGGGATGCGTTGTTGAAGTATGTAACATCAACCGGAGCACCAAGGCCTGCAAGTAGAGTGTCGTTTACAAGTTCACGGTCGATGGCAATGGCCAAAGCGTTTCGAACAGTTTTTGCTTGTTCGAGGTCACCTTCACCGTGGCTTGAGCCAGGCTTACCAATCCATGCTAAGTCATGAACGAAAGTAGCCTTAGGCGGCAGAGGCTGACCCTCAAGGTCTCCTCCACCGTAAACGTCTTCCCAGAGGTTACCAGCGAAGAAAATACCAAGCTGAACAGCACCACCAGCGGATGACTGTGTGAACTCTGTCAAGTCATACTTGGCAGCGTCCTTTGGCTCGAGGTGAGCCATGTCAACCTGACCAGTTCGCAGAAGCGAAGATCGAGTAGTTGCTTCAGTCACCTGAACGATTTGAACTCGTTCAGTCTTTGGCTCTAAGTCAGGGTTCCAGTGAGTGCCTGCTCGGTTAACGACTGTGTATGACTCGTCTCGGAGCCATTCTTCTATCTGGTAAGGACCGGTAGCGACAACGTTGTCACGAACCCAGTCTTCGCCTTTGTCGTCAAAGGCCTTCTTCGATAAAATCGAGAGAGCCTGACCTGACTGGTTGACGTAGTCGTCTTTCCAAGTCGAGTCGAAGTTAGTGAACGTGAACTCAACAGTTTCGTCGTCTATAGCAGTCCACTCACCCCAGAGACCGGCGAAGTCACCAGCCTGGCCGTGAATTGACTCAGGATTTGTAGCACTGTTGGCGTTGTTCATAGACCAAGCAACGTCGTGTGCGGTCAGGTCGCCTGCGTCATAACCATCAACAACCTGGAACGGGATGCCTTGCTGAATTTTCACGGTTGCGCCGGAAAGATCCGATGCAATCGTGAAGTCATTAGCGATCCAGTTCAATGTGCTGTCATCAGCAGCACGTCGGAACAAAGTTTCAGCAATACCAACATTCTTCAATCCATCTTGTGATTGTGCTGAGTTCAATCCGTTTTGAGCACCCACCGCACCATTGACAGCGATCACAGCCGTGCCAGCAGGTGTGGTTGTATCAGGAGCTGTGATTAATTCTTCAGGTGCTGCGGCGGGAGCTGCAGGAACCGGAGTAGTCGTGACGATGACCGTAACGGTCTCACCCTTGACTTCTTTGATCACTTCAATGGTGTCACCCTTGACTTCTTTGATCACTGCAACTTCAATGGTGTCACCCTTGACTTCTTTGATCACTTCAATGGTGTCACCCTTGACAGCGACTTCTTTGATCACTTCGACTTCTTTGATCACTTCAATGGTGTCACCCTTGACTTCTTTGATCACCTCAACGGTTTCTGTACCGCCACAAGCAATCACTGCCGTCATTGTTGCACCAATCAGAAGTCCCGTGATGAGCTTCATTTTGTTTAGATTAAACAATAATTTCCTCCTCAGACGTGCAATGACCCACATTTAGGTCTTTGTCAGGCGTCTAGATCATAATCCAGCCACCACGTCATGTCGCAGTGTTGAGGTAATTAGTCAAAACCATTTTGAATCATATGCACGAAAATCGGGCAACAATTCCCCAAGACTTCAGCGAGAACCTCAGAACATAGCGGCGCAATTATATGAAGGGAATTTTCTTAATGCAAACACTAAGGACATTACAACGACTCAGATGTGGGTCGAATAACCGATCCTTTAATCGACTTTATTACGTACGCGACCCTGCATAAAATCGACCACATTGTCGACAACCATATTTAGTGAAACAGTCAGTGCTTCGCTGGTATTAGAAGCGATGTGCGGAGTGAGAATCACGTTTGGAAGCCGCGCCAGTAATGAATTTCGATCAAGTGGTTGACTGTCAAAAACATCAAGCGCGGCGCCAGCAATTGTTTCGTTGGCGAGAGCTTCGGTAAGCGCCATATTATTAACTAATTGGCCGCGCGCCGTATTGACGAATAATGCCGTAGGTTTCATACGCGAGAATTCAGATGAACCGAACATTGAGCGCGTTTGAGGGGTTAATCTGGCATGGACTGAAATCGCATCAGCGCTCGCTAACAGCTCAGAAAAACCGACTTCGGTCCAGTTCGGTCGCTCATCGTATGACGATATTTCGCTCGATTCGCTTAGGGAACTCGTCAGAATCTGCATTCCGATTCCCTCTGCAATACGAGCTAATCGAATGCCCACAGCACCAGTTCCTACAATGCCCAGTGTTTTGCCTGCCAGCTGGGTTAGCTGCCCTCCAGGCCACTCTCCTTCTCTTACCCTGAGATCAAGTTGAGGAATCTTTCTGGCTAGTGACATCAACAGAGCCAAAGCATGCTCGGCCACAGCTACAGTGGCTGCATTAGGGGTGTTCGTAACCACAACACCGAGTCGGCGCGTTGCTTCAAGCGCTATATGGTCGGCAGCGGTACCCCAAATAGCAATGTGCTTGAGTTCCGGGGTGACAGATTCAAGAATCGTATTTGTCACCTGAGTAGTAGTCCGAGCGACTATCAAAGTGTGAGCGCCGGAAATCCGGTCAATCAGCGTATACGGGTTCTCATAGCGTTCCGTGAACAACTGTACTTCAACGTTGGGAAGGCGTCGTAATCTTGCCATCGCTGCGGAATCGGCGAATACTGGCGGATTGTCATCCGGCACGACGACTCGAAATACACCGTCTGCTGCATCTGATTTCAATGGACCGGCTACTAACTACTTAATAAGGTATCGAACGAAGGACGACATCGAGCATATAGGCGATCACAATAAATTGCCCGTTAGTAATGATCGACACGATGCTACGATTATCATCTACGCTGGTTCGAACCACTCGACAGCGATCATAGTTAGATGGACTAATCAAGATGACACGCGTGCGCGTTTTATACTGGAAAGAGATCCCGGTTCAAGTTCAGGCAGAAGATGCTGATGGACGTATTTCCAGGCAGCTCGAAGATAGATTTCAGAAGGCAGCCGATGCTGTCGCTATGAAAGACGGAAGTGAAGGAACCGACGAATATCTCGATGCTTGGGTATTCGGTGAATATGTCGATTCAGAGGCAAAAGCAAAAGACGCCGCAGAGCAACTTGCTACCCATTTGGAAAAAATCCCCTCCGATTTTGTAAAACGAATCATTACACTGTACGAAGAGGGATCTCGAGACCCAGTACCGGGTGCGATCGACCATTGGGCACTAGATTAAATCTAGAGTCTCCTAAACGAATCTATTCAGTGACTCTTAATAAGATTAATTAATTTGGAGAGAACATTTGGCAACTTCTGACGTAAAACCGGGCATTCTTGACCGCCTCGCAGCCGGCGACACGCTGATATTTGACGGTGCGACCGGAACATACCTGCAGAACAATGGCCTGGAGCCTGGTGGTAGCCCTGAACTGATGAACGACGCTAATCCAGAAGTTATAAAGGGGATGGCGCAATATTATTTCGATGCCGGTTCTGACATCGTTCTCACTAATACATTCGGGGGCAACAAGTTCATGCTCGATCGCTACGGCGCTGGCGACCGATTGTTTGAACTCAACCGTTTGGCTGCCGAACACGCACGATCGGTCGCTCCTGAAGGGAAATTCGTAGCCGGTTCGATAGGACCCACTGGTGAATTCATTGAACCACTAGGAACGGCGACTGAAGACGAGCTTTACGAAATATTTTCTGAAATGTCGAAAGCGTTCGAGGCCGGTGGTGCCGATGCCGTGATGATCGAAACGCAGCTTGCTATCGAAGAAGCTGCAATCGCTGTTCGTGCTGCAAAAGAAACAACGGGACTAGTAGTCATGGCGACTATGGTTTTCGATAAAGGACCGCGTGGTTATTTCACAATGATGGGCGTGACTCCCGAACAGGCCGTAGAAGGCCTTGAAGAAGCTGGAGCCGATATCGTTGGAACTAACTGCGGAAATGGAATCGAGCGAATGGTTGAAATAGCAACTCGAATGCGAGCTGCAACCGACAAGTACCTAGTAGTTCAATCAAATGCAGGTCTGCCGATTATCAAAAATGGTGAAACTTGCTACCTAGAAACCCCAGAGTTCATGGCGAAGCATTACCGAGAATTGGCTAAATTACCAATAAATATCCTTGGTGGATGTTGCGGAACTACTGCCGATCATATCCGAGCGCTAGTACAATCTGTCCGAGCGTAACCGAACATCCGTTAGGAAGAGGTCACCGATGCCACCATCGGCACAAAAATCTAGAATTGTTGAACAGATAAAAAGTCTGGGTCAATGCATTGAATTAGTTTCAATCGACCCGCACTTCAACGATGTCACTATCGGCCTTTTCATAAAAGATGGTCTGATGACCATCTTTAGCTACAGCACGATCGATGGAATCGACGCTCGTATCGAGCAAATTCGTGACCGATGTGTTCTACTTGGCGATGTAGAAGCCTTCGAGGGTTCATCCAATCAACTTCGCTTGATTTCAGACCTGCAACTCGATCGAGCACTCCGGTTTATGTTCACTGCAGCTGTAGAAAAAGATCCGGCACTTGAACTACCCTCAGGTCGAATCACCGCTCCTGATACCAAGACCAAGCTAACTTTCGTAATTGATGGCGAACAAGTTGGTGATCAGTACGTCTACACGGTTTCTACCGAAGGTCAGGCGGAACGACCGGAGAGGCGCGTCATGGCCGCAGTTGGTGGATTCATTCGCTATTCGGGTTGCACACGGGTCGACAAAAACCAATTCTCATTCCCCGATGGCAAGAGATATGACAACTTCACTCGGCTGATACTTCCGCTAGCTCGGAACGTGAGCGCAGTCGAAGCTCAGCTTGAGCAAGACGAAATGGCCGGCCAAATGAACACGCAAACACTTGGGTTCGCCCAGAGTTAATCTTCAGGACAAAATCACATGTCACCCGTAATTGAAAAAATGACCTCCCGAGACCGTGTAATGGCTGCTCTTGCCGGCGAGCCAGTAGACCGTCCACCTGTTTGTACCCCGACTAATGTCGCTACGGTCGAACTGATGGACCTCGTAGACGCACCGTTTCCTGATGCCAATCGCGATGGTGAAATGAATGCTCGGTTAGCTGCCACCGCTTATACGGAACTTGGCTTCGACACAATCGCTCCTTATTTCTCGATCATTCAGGAATCATCGGCTCTCGGATGCGACATGCAGTGGGAACAGAAAGACAATTGGCCTACCGTGAGGATGTCTAATCCGATTTGGAAAGGTTCATCTGATGTAAAAATTCCCGCAGGATTTCTCGACGACCCAGACACGAAGGCAATTACTGACTCGATCAGCATTCTGAAGCAAGAGTTTGGCGATGAAGTAGCTGTCGTAGGAAAAACTATGGGGCCATGGACTCTCGCGTATCACGTGTTTGGTGTTGAACCATTCTTACTCGGAACTGTCGATGACCCAGCCGAAACCATGAAATCGCTGGAAGCTCTAAAAGAAGTCACAATCTTGTACGGTCAAGCTCAAATTGATGCTGGTGCCGACGTGTTGACCATCCCTGACCATGCCACCGGCGATCTCGTTAGTGGTGAGTACTACAGGCGATTTCTTATGGAAATGCACCAGGAAATTGAAGAAGAACTTTCGGTTCCATTGATACTTCATATTTGTGGGGCAACAGTCGATCGAATGCCTTACATCGCCGAGACAGGCATGGCAGCATTCCACTTCGACTCCAAGAATGATCCAGTTGAGTCGATGGCAGCGGTCAACGGAAAAATCCGACTTGTTGGAAACATCAATAACCCAACAACTCTCTATGCTAGAGGGCCTGAAGAAGTTCGGGCTGAAGTTAATGCCGCACTCGACGCTGGCGTTCAACTCATCGCCCCTGAATGTGCGATCCCGCTCAAGACCAAATTGGAAAACCTCTTGGAGATACCAGCGGCAATCGGAGATTGGGTTGCCGAACGTGGTCTTAACTAAGTTCGAATCCACCGCTTAAATATATTTAACTCATGTTCCATTGTTCCGATGAGACAATTTGTAGCTAGAGCCGGTTTTTTTCACCTCAGTGACATAGAGGCTAATCCGGACTCTTCAAGAACCCTGTACTAAGTACCTAGAGATTATTAATGCCGATTACGCACGAAGGCCTAGCCCGAGAATTCGAGTTCGTATCCCGCCCCGGCGAACGTAAACATATTTCCGAAGCGATTGACGGTACTGCTCCGATCATGCAGGAGATGGCTTACGCACTTATAACGGGCAACAATGTTGAAGTAGACAGACTCACTCAGGAAGCCCTTTCTGAAGGTTTCACAGCTAACCAATTGCTTGACGATGGGCTTCTCAACGGAATGGCGATCGTCGGGGTGAAATTCCGCGACAACCTGATATTTGTTCCAGAAGTTTTAGTAGCGGCTCGTGCCATGAAAGCTGGAATGGTTCACATCGAACCAATTCTGTCCGCCTCAGGTGCCGAGCCTGCTGGAACTATCATCATGGGCACAGTGAAGGGTGACCTTCACGATATCGGCAAAAATCTCTGTATCATGATGCTTCGTGGCGCTGGGTTTGTCGTTCATGACATTGGTGTTGACTCATCGGCTGATGATTTTATTGACGCAGCTGAAGAGCACAGTGCTGAAGTGGTTGGAATGTCAGCATTACTTACAACGACGATGCCAAACATGGGACGAACCATCGCAACATTTGAAGATATGGGACTTAGAGATGAAGTTCGTATCATGGTTGGCGGAGCCCCTGTAACGCAGGATTTTGCCGATGAAATGGGCGCAGATGCCTACGGCGATAATGCCGTCGATGCTGTCGATAAGGCGAAAGAACTTGTTCTGCTACTTGCAGAATTGAAGTCCAGCTAACCCAAACGGTTGTACTGGTAACACAATGGTATGTTCAATGTCTGAAGAACAGGCCCGTAACAATAATTCCAAGGTCGATTCCGAAAAAGCGCGTGCCAGCCTAGATCGTCTTTACGATATTTACAAAGACATAGCGTCTACTGCGGATGAAGTGATGCAGACCAGGTGTCCTTACAAAGACGCTGCAAGTCGGTGTACCGCTAAATTTGGCTGTCGAAACCAGTTCTTCACAAGCGATCCTACTAGCCTGCCCGCTTGCTCTGGTAGCGATCAGATCGACTATCGAGAAGCCTGGGATCAGTAACGCGATCACACGCTATTCAATACACACGGTTACTAAAACGTCTGGGGAAGTCCAGATTTGAGATTGTTCTAACCATTTTTGATTCTGAGACCGATAACCCTTGAGTCCCGTATTTTTAAACTCAAAAGAACTTGATGCGAAGAAAGATGATTCGCTTTTCGACTTCGCTGACGCACTTTCTGTACGAGTACCGACTTCTTGCGGTCGTACGGGAGAGTGTCACGAGTGCATCGTTGAAGTTCGCAAGGGCGCTGATGCTCTCTCACCGCCGACGGAAGAGGAAAAGTTCCTCAGGGGAAATTATCGACTAGCATGCCAGGCTTGCGTAGTCGACACCGAAATTGACATCGATTTTTCAGTTCTTCGTCGGCAACCAAGAATTCTCACAGCCGGAACCAAGCGGAAGATCAAACTACACCCGGCTTATGTTCGAGTAGACGACAACGTTGTGTTTAGCGGTCCTGATTACCTTACCGTGGTCGATACGTACCGCGGTGCCATCTACGGCATTGCAGCCGACCTCGGGACGACAACAGTCGTCCTCAATCTCGTAAACCTCGAATCAGGTGAAACTGAGTACACCGCGTCATTTGAGAATCCCCAGCGATTCGGCGGCAGCGACGTCATGAACCGCATCTCATACGATGGCGGCGTTGACTCAGGTGAACTTCGAGCCGTCATGGTCTCTTCGATCAACTTCGAAATTGGCGAGATGGTGCGAACGTTGAAGATCCGAAGACGTCAGATTTTCGAATTCGTTGCGGTTGGCAATACGACCATGCGTGATCTGTTTTTTGGGCTCGACGTTCAAAGCATAGGAACCCGACCCTACAAATCGATCATAGAAGACGAATTTCGTGAATCAAAGCGCACCACGACCGCATTGACCACGACTGCAGCCGAACTCGAACTCAGAATTCATCCGAAAGCTACTGTCTACGGCGGTCCGCTGATCGCCTCTCACCTCGGAGCCGACACTGCTGCAGATTTGTTGGCACTCGGAATAGAAGATCAAATAGAACCGATAATACTCGTCGATGTAGGAACCAACACTGAAGTAGTCATTGGCAATCGTGATCGGCTACTTGCCGCGTCCTGCCCTGCCGGACCCGCCTTCGAAGGCGGCGAAGTTACTTACGGCATGCCTGGATACGATGGTGCTGTTGAAAAAGTAGTAATCGATGACAGGGGCGTTGCTTATTCAAGCGCAATAGGCGAAGTCGAACCGATAGGAATTTGTGGTTCGGGCCTAATCGATCTAATTGCGGAGTTACGCCGAACGAACATGATGGACGAATTGGGTAGATTCACTGATGGATCAGGCGAGTACGAATTCTCCTCAACGAACAATCTAACTCTCTCTAGAGCCGACATTTCTGCACTCGCACAAGCCAAGGCTGCAAATTACTGTGGGCAGGCAATTGTTCTGCGGGAATACGGCCTTCCAATCGAGAAATTCGAAAAGCTTTACCTTGCTGGCGGATTTGCCAACTACGTCGACGAAACAAACGCTATCGATATTGGATTCATAGCGAATATGCCTCTCGATAAAGTCGAAAAGGTCGGTAATACCTCGCTTGAAGGTGCTGTAATCATGCTGCTTTCTACCATAAAAAGGGAAGAGATCGAAAAGCTCACATCGACGGTTGAACATGTTGAACTTGAAACTGCTCCCGACTTCTTCGAATTCTTCGTAGAAGGCTGTATGTTCAAGCCGATGGAATCGATTTAGCGAACGCGGTGCTGAGTATCACTCGTCCGAATCGCAGAGACGCGTAGCGATCAAAGGTTTATTCGTAAATCTTTGATGTTCTGAATTTTTGTAGTTCAGTGACCCGACTTTATGTGACATTCGGTCGATTCATAGGTTTTGGGTCGATTCTGCAAGAAAACGGTCTGTATCATGCTACGCCATGACTACAAAAGTACTTATTACCGACTACGTATGGCCTTCGACCGATCCTGAGCGTGAAGTTCTGGAGGCTGCAGGCGTTGAGCTAGTGATCGCTCCCGACACATCGGAAACGACATTGGTGGAGCTTGCTAAAGACGTCGACGCAATAATGTTTTGCTTCGCTCAGGTAACTGCCAAAGTTCTTGAATCAGCAACAAACTGCAAGATCGCCGCTCGCTATGGCATCGGCGTCGACAATGTTGATATCGCGAAAGCAACCGAACTCGGGATAGTAGTCACCAACGTTCCCGACTACTGCATGGACGAGGTAACCGATCATGCATTGGGGATGATCCTAGCACTGAACCGACGACTCGTTCCACACACCAATGCTGTAGTAGGCGATGGCTGGAATGATGTCGCTCTAAACCAGCCGATGCACCGAACTCGTGGTGCCATGCTAGGAATTGTTGGTTACGGGCGTATTGGTCGATCTCTGGCAGCTAAGGCAGTCGGATTCGGGATGAACATTCTCGCCTACGATCCTTTGATCGAAATTGGCTCAGAAATCGACGGAACATCCGTTGTTTCGCTGGATGAACTACTAGCCAAATCCGATTTCATTTCACTTCACGTTCCGTTGATTCCGTCAACCCAGAACATGATCTCTGCTCCCCAGCTCGCAAAAATGAAACCGGGGTCAATAATCGTCAACTGCGCTCGAGGTGGTCTCATCGATGAAGATGCACTTGCTCAGTCACTTGCATCAGGTCACACCGCTGGCGCCGGACTAGATGTGGTCGAGCCAACTCCGCCAGATCCAGCGAGCGATCTTCTTCAACAGGAAAACGTAATCATCACACCGCACACAGCATTTTTTTCACAGGCATCGACTCTTGAACTCGAACAACGCACGGCACAAGAAGTCGTTCGTGTACTCAACGGGAAGAAACCAGAAAACCTGATTAACCCCGATGTACTCGCAAAAGCTCGTTCGGGGATTTAAATCCAACTAGCTAATTGTCGTTCGTAGGTCTTTGGCATGATCGATTGCTGAGTCAATCTGCGTACTCTCAACCGAAGCGGAAACGCAGACTTTGAAGACGCATCTGCGAGCCAAAATTAGACTCTCAACGTCATCGCAAGCAAATAGTTGAGCAGCGAACGCGTATTCACTATTAGAGGTTCTCTGTTGCTAGAATCGCTGCCGGCGGCGATTTCCATTGTGATTCTAGGCTCTGCGTTTAGGATCTCAACTCCAAATCAATATTTAAACGCTGGTTCACCGGTGAGAGAACTGAACCGTGAGCCCTCAATAACAAAGAAATACACTCGTGACATTCACTCTTGGCTATTCAACATACGCACTTCCGATGGTGGATCCATTTGAAGCTGTACGAATGATCAAAGACGTTGGCTACAATGCGTTGGAAATATGTGCGGCTGACGGCTGGCCATCTTCTCCAATTGATTTTTCAGCGAATCAGCAAAATGATCTCGCAAAGCTGTCGAATGATCTCGGGTTTAAATCGCCAATAATGTTTGCATTGATTGACGTGTGCGCACCTCATGCCGATCGAATGCCCATGTTCGAACTAACAAAGAAAAAGTTCGACATGGCACAACGATTGCACTACGACGATTCACCGATCCTCATCACAACAACGCCCGGTCACTCAGCACCACCGTGGGAATCAGGGAAAGAACAGATTCGTGATGCATTCTTGACCCTCGCTGATATTGCAGCCGAAAACGACATCATCGTTGCGATAGAAGCACACGCTGGTACCGATTTCGAGACTCCCGAAAAAGCCGTATGGATGATGGAACAAACTCAACATCCTAACTTGAAGCTCGATCTGGATATTTCTCACTTCATAGTCGAAGGAGCTGAGTTGGTTCGCAGTATCAATCTAACAGCCGAACATTCAGCGATGGTTCATATAAAAGACGGCAAAAAAGTCGACGGACAGATTAAGTTCTGCCTGCCCGGAGATGGTGAAATCGATATCCCTCAGTTCATGACCGCTTTGCGTTCAAATGGACTTGAGAATCTACCTGTGTTCGCTGAGGTTAGCCAGATGCAGTCGAGAGAAGCCGGTTATCAACCTAGAGCAGTAGCTGAATTCTGCTATAACGCCCTCGATAATGCTCGTAAAGCAATCTAGTAATCTTCTCACGACCAATGTCGGAACGATTGTCGAAGAATAGCTAACACCAAATGGCAAAAATCAAAATCAACACAATCAATCATCAGTCGATGCCTATACGGGACCGTAGCAGAGCACTAAGTTTCTGGAAAGATTTATTGGGACTGGAGATAATTCCAGCTCAGGAATCTGGAGACGGTCTTATTTGGATGCAGGCGGATGATGGCACGATGATCCACCTTGTACAACGACCGCCTGACGATACGCCCAATATCCACACTGCTTTCGAAGTGGATGATTTTGACGAGGCACTAGAAGCCATGACCGCTGCCGGTTACGAGATCATCAAAGGTCCGATCGAGCGAGCCGATGGTCAACGTGCGTTCTATGTATACGATCCGGAAGGCAATCGGCTCGAGTTTGCAACGAAGTCAGGCATCAAGCCATCAAACCGAGTAGTCGACGAAATGGGACACAGCAGCGATGGTGAAGAATAATTCGATCTATAAACATGTTTAGCGGAATCGATTTGCTTGTGCTCGCCCGTTAGTTGTCTTGATATACGTTGCTGAACCGACGGGCAAGTCGTAATCTTATTGGGTGCTCAGTTGGGAAATGTTCCACACATGGCGCAATCGAACGCATCGTGCCAACGTAGCTCAGTGGTAGAGCAGCTCATTCGTAATGAGCAGGTCGGAAGTTCAATCCTTCTCGTTGGCTCCAAAAGAACTGTTAAAAAGCCCCTCTGAATAATGTCGAGGGGCTTTTTCTTAAATACGTTCTAGTTGGATTTCTCGTAGATAAACACTGGAATCACTCGATCCTTTTATCTTGGTATTCCTAGTACGGCGGGTAGGCAGCCACCGCAAAGTCCCATAGTCGTTGTCTCTCGGTTGGATCCGATACCTCGCGTCCCCGCATATCGAAAGCGTTTGTCTTATCACGGCTTTCGACGTTCGGATCAGCCTTCAAGTTGTAATCCCAAACGGGATTCTTCGGAGCGCTGGTCAATGAATACACGAGGATGTAGATTCCGTCATCGACCGCTCGTATCAACGGATTTTTACGAACTACGCCCGTTTTTCGAACCCGATGGTGGATCATAAATACAGGCAGGCCGCTATTTATTGAAAGTTGTGCCCTGAGTTACACCGCTGCATTTTGTTCGGCAATCCAATTTGCGGTGCTAGGAATGTACTTGCTCATAAATGCTGCTCACTTTCGATGAGCATCAACTGCTCGTCATTCTAGACCTTCGACCAAATTGTTCTTACGCACCGAGCGACTTATACAAAAGCGGCTCCGTCAGCTTTGGATAGCTAACGAAGCCTACGTCAGCCATTGAGTCCCCAGTGGCTGACTCTATATACGATACATCCAACTTATACATAAGTGGGCGATTCGATGACGAGATCACGACAAATCGCCCGGCTGCGTAATATCGAGCTGTGCAACAATTTACTGAGATCAATTACATTATCGTTCTAAATGCTCATAGCCTAAATATTCGTTCATCCAATCATGAAACTCAACATATATGCCACTACTGTCGCCCTAATCCCTTGCCCTAGATCATCCAATTGCAATATTTACCCTCTCAAATCAGAACCTTCTCGTTCATTGCTATCGTCCTAGCAACTACGATCTTCCTCACCGCATGTGGTTCCGGCAATGACAATAAAACTGAGTTCGACCCGGAGAGTTCGCTAATTGCGTCGCTCGTTATTTCTTCAGCAGCCTTCGAGGACGGAGACTCGATTCCAGTGGAATACACCTGCGATGGCAACAACACTTCGCCACCTCTACGTTGGTCTGATGTCCCGGGTGGAACACGTGCAATTGCAATATTGGTCGATGACCCCGACGCCTTAGTAGGAATTTTCCGCCATTGGTCTGTATACAACATCCCTTCAGGATCCCGATCGCTACCAGCCGCCCAACCGAAGATGGTCAAACTAAAAGATTCAACTCGCCAAGCGTTCAACTCTTTCGACAACGTCGGTTACAGCGGCCCGTGTCCTCCTGAAGGGCAAGAACACGAGTACGTCTTTTTCATCTACGCTTTATCTGAACCACTTGATCTTGATGATGATGCGACTGCGTTTGACGTATCAACAGCGCTTCGAGGCAAGGTCGTTGGTACTGGCTCGTTCTCGGGTATGTACGCTCGCCGTTAGTGCATTCGAGGGTTTAACCCACCTTCAGCACACTAATATTTATTTAGCTAAACCCGGTCATGGATCCGATTACCTGGCTAAATATGTTGCGTCGTTTTCTAGTAATCGCGGTAGCCGAGTTCTCAATAACCGCAGTCGCCTATTCAGGTTTCGATATCGACCCCCCCCGATTCTACATCTCCCTTTTATCCGCTCTTGAGTCAGTCGGAATGAAAGTTTGCGAACAAGTCGAGAACATTTGCTTATTCGCAGGAATTTTTCGGTTCCCTGAATCGAGATGACCGCCAGCGGCCAAGATATTCTTGCCTTTGAGTTCTAACCCGAAGAAGCCGCTGAACAAGCAGTCCTCGTATCTCCTTCCGGATACGGAATCGGGTTGAGTTACAACAACTTGTCTGACTACCCACAAATCTTCCTAAACAGAAATGTGACGATCTTTCACTGCTCAACGGGGTGCGATGCCATCAACCTGTGGAACATGGCGCATCACGGCAAGTCTATGGCACTCGAAACGCTTATCGGTACAACGCTTGAGATGGAACTTTGATCCCTCGTTTAGCTGAATATACTGATAACCAGAACTCGGCAGGGACCCCAATCGCAGTTCCCGTATTCTTCTTTCCTTCTCGTTTGTACACTTCTCCCCTTCCCTATGACTAAGCGCTAGTTCAATATTTGTGCAGATGATGCATGGAATGGATGCTAGACTTGCTGCTTCGTTCTCAGGTGCCTACGCCCGCGTGTGCACCAACGATCACATCAAACCCTTGACTGACTCGAATTAGTCGAGGGAAAAAATGGCGAGAGTATTGTCGGCACTTCAGTACACCGAACACCCAATCCTTAGTAATACGGTTTTCCTCGCAGCGTGGGGCGGCTGGCCAGATGCCGCTGAATCGGCGACACGATCGCTCCGAGAGCTCGTTCGCCAGCTTTCTGCAAATCAATTCGCTTCGATCGACCCTGAAGAGTTTTACGATTTCGCCGAGCAACGTCCTGAAATTTCCAACGAATCTGACGGCTCTCGAAAACTCTCGTGGCCAAAGAACGAGTTCTACTACTGGAAATCTGATGATGGTGGCCGCGACCTGCTAATTTTTATTGGTATTGAACCGAATTTGAAATGGCGCACATATACTGATTTTATTCACAAGGTCGCCAGCGAGAGCGATACAAAGCTCCTTGTGACAGTCGGCGCTTTATTGGACTCCGTTCCTCACACCCGTTCGCCTCGCGTTACGGGATCATCTGTCAACACAGATTTGGGCACTGACTTCAAGCACATAAAATACGCTGTGCCGAACTACGAAGGTCCTTCCGGCCTGACTTCGGTACTAATGGATCGACTCAGCCAAGACAATATTCCTGCAGCGAGCATATGGGGACATTCCCCTCACTACCTACAGGTCGCCCAGAACCCGACTCTCACTCTCGCGATTCTCTCTGAACTGCAGCAATTTATAGCAGCTCCTATCGACCTAGATAAGCTATCGAAGGAAGCAGAAGAATTTGACGAAAATCTTGTTAGGGCGCTCTCCGACCAGCAAGAGATCGAAGGCTATGTAAAACGATTAGAAGAGCGTTACGACTCCGAAGAAGAGTTTCGACAGAGCCCTGAACCGGCCGCGTTAGTGCAAGAACTTGAAGACTTTTTACGCCAGCAGCGTGGTTCTGACGAATCGGCTGGCAATGGGGACAACGAAGATTGAGCAAAATTACCGAACGACTCACTAAACTCGGCCAAATCGAACGTTCTGGATTTGGATTTGGTGCTCGTGCAACAAGCACGAAAGTTCCAGTGATCCTGATTGGAATGTCTATTAAAAAGGCGGGCGACGCCAAAGATGTAGAAGCTGATCTTTTCATTCTTGGCGCAGGTTCAAAGGGCGCAGCTCAAGCAACGGCGGTTAAACACGCTGAAATTTGGGGAGTGTCCGTTTCCGGAGGCTCTGCAAAAGAGATCGACGCAGCTATCGATGCTGGCGCCGATTTTGTAGTGGTTGAAGGCGAATCTTCCCCCGGCTCGGCACTGAGGGACGATGACACTGCCAAAGGCTTTGTTGTAGCTGCAGATGTAACGGAAGATCGCGCAAAAGCAATCGATGCAGGTCCTTTCGAGTTTATAGTTCTAGACGGATCAGATCTAAAGCTTCCACTGAACGTCGGCACTATTCTCGATATACAAGAACAACTTGCACGCTACTCCTCCCACATATTTCTCAAAGTGACCGAAGTTCCCGACCTAATAAATCTGGAACTTCTGCGTGATATCGGAATCTCGGTGTTGATTTACGAAGGTGGATCAATATCAAACGAAGATCTTGCCGCGTTGCGGAAGAACATCGACCTACTCGAACCCAAGAAGCAAAAGAGTTCTACCGGAGCAACGATTCCTCGGGCTGGCGAGTCGTCCGCACAGGATGACGATGTAAATCACGATCATGACCAAGACGTGGACGACGACGATTGGGAATCATGATTTTTGAGACCGAACGTTCGCTTTGAACGTAATTGTTTGAAACGGAAAAAGATTAGCAGGTAACCAAAATGACGAATTACACGATCATCGGGCTCGGACGAATCGGCACATCTCTCGGTATGGCGATCCGAAGCAAGGGCGATTCAAAAGTAATCGGATACGACGCAGAAAACAAAGCTCAGACTCTGGCTCAACGTATGGGCGCAGTCGACACTGTGGAATGGAACATGGATAAAGCAGTCGAAAACTCGGACGTGGTAATAGTTGCTACACCGGCCGGTGCCCTCTACGACGTATTTGACGGTATTTCTCGCCATCTCAAAGCAGGGGCCGTAGTAACAGACACTTCTCCCGCTAAACGAGCCGTAATGGAGTGGGCGAAAGAACTGCTTCCTTCAAACGTAGGTTACGTCGGCGGAAATCCGTTAACTGGTGGATCGATTAAAGAACAAAAAGAGGCATCTGGTTACATATTCCACAATGCAAAGTGGGCTGTTGTCACTCCACCCACTGCTGATTCTAGCTCGATCAAAGCAGTTACCGATCTAATTGAAAGCGTCGGTGCCAAGCCGGTGTTTATGGATGCACATGAGCACGATTCGTTTTCAGCGGCCGCCAGCGGACTACCAGCAGTCGTTTCTGCCGCTGTCATGAACGTCGTCAGCACTTCGCCGTCCTGGGCAGAGATCAGCAGATTCGTTGGGCGCGATTTCGACAACATCACATCTCCCGCCTCAGGCGATCCAGCGTCTACCCAGAGTGCTGCAGCCACCAACGCCGACATGCTGGTTCACTGGATCGATCAATTGATCGAACGTTTCCAGACAATCAAAGCTGGACTCGAAGATGACGAAGAACGTTTCTCTTCGGACGGAACACTCGCTGATTCGTTTATTCAAGCGTGGGAGCAGCGTGCACGGCTCGAAGCCGGCGTTGCAGATCGTCGACCTGATACCGTTGAGCGATCTCCGATTCCGTCATCCAGCGAAAGCATGATGGGACTTTTCTTTGGTAGCCGGGTGGCAAAAGCAATCGGTGGCGGACCAGACAAGAAAAAAGACTCGACGAAATACGATCGTCGCAGGATGAACTAACAGGACCTCAATGTCAGTAACTATCGCACGGCCGCGTTCTCTACGCGGAGAAATTATTGCACCCGGAGATAAGTCGGTTTCGCACAGAGCGATAATGTTCAATGCCTTGTCGAACACAGGCACCGCAAGCATCACAAACTTCTCTCCCGGAGGCGATTGCACTGCAACTGTTGAGATCATGCGTGAACTCGGTGTTGACATCACACGAGAAGCCGGTGCAACCGGAATGGGCGACAGGCTTACTGTCAAAGGTGTTGGGCTAAACGGTCTTCAGGAACCCTCGGAAATACTCAATGCTGGCAACAGTGGCACGACTACACGTCTGATGTCAGGGATCCTCGCCGGTCGAGATATTGTTACAATTCTCACTGGTGACGATTCACTCAAATCTCGCCCAATGGGCAGAGTAGTAAGGCCACTCAGCGAGATGGGTGCCGTAATCTCAGGGCGAGCAGGCAACACCCTCGCTCCTCTTGTATTTCACGGTGGTGCAATCCATGGCTCGACTTACGAGATGCCAGTTGCCTCAGCTCAGCTGAAATCATGTCTACTTCTTGCCGGACTCCGTGCCGACGGTATTACAACGTTGACTCAGCCAGCCGAATCGCGAGATCACACCGAACGAATGTTCTCGGCGATGGGAGTAAATCTCAAAACCTCCGGACTCGATCTGGTCCTTGAACCCTCGGAACTCAACACTGTTGACGTCGAGATCCCCGGCGATATCAGTAGCGCAGCATTCTGGATGGTCGCAGGAATATGTCATCCCGACGCAGAATTGATGATTCGCAATGTAGGTATTAACCCAACGCGAGCAGGAATCATCACAGCGCTCCAGATGATGGGTGCGAATCTCACCTTGATCGACGAGCGCGAAGTTGCTGGTGAACCGGTTGCCGACGTTCTAGTCAAAACTAGCCAGCTAAAAGGCATCGAACTATCCGGCGATATTGTCCCCCTTCTCATCGACGAGATTCCCGTTATAGCCGTAGCTGCCGCTATAGCTGAAGGCGAGACTGTAATTCGGGATGCCGAAGAACTCCGCGTAAAAGAATCCGATCGGATTCACACGAGTATCACTTGGTTGAACGGTGCAGGTATCGATGCTATTGGAACCGATGACGGCATGATTATCCCCGGCGGAGAGACAATAGGCGGAGGTCAATTCCAGAGCTCTAACGATCACCGACTTGCGATGAGTCTCGGTATAGCGGGTCTGATATCAACCAAACCCATAACGATTGTAGATCCTGACGAAGCCGGTAGTTCATATCCGAATTTCTGGAAGATTATTCAGGAAATTGGCGGGCTAATTGAGTAACGAGCCTCCGAAACACCTGAACCAGATTGTCGTAGTTATTTCCGGACCTTCCGGCGTAGGAAAAGACGTGATGATCGAACGCATGATCGAATCAGATCGAATCGGCTTCCATTTCACTGTTACCGCGACTACTCGCGATTCTAGGCCTGGAGAAGTCGATGGCCTAAATCACCATTTTGTAACTGTCGACGATTTCGTAAATCTGATTTCCGCCGACGATTTGCTTGAGTGGGCGCAGGTCTACGGCAATTATTACGGTGTTCCCAAGCAACAGGTTCGCGACGCACTGACTGATGGCAACCACGTCATAATTCGAGTTGATGTTCAGGGAGCAAAACGCCTCAAAGAAATTATCCCAGAAGCGTTGATGATCTTCATAATGCCGCCTTCATTAGACGTGCTAAAAAGCCATCTGGAAAAGCGTGGAGTCGATACAGAAACCGAAATGACCAAGCGACTGACGGCTGCCAGTGAAGAAATCTCTCAGGCAAGCCTTTTCGATTTCACCGTTACGAACGAAGAAGGTCGCTTGGACGACACAGTGAATCAGGTTGTTGGGATCATTGAATCTGAATCCCAAAGAATTCCACCCCGCAGAGTGGACATTTAGGATGCACCGTTCTTCGGTTCATGATGTAGGCCTACTGGCGAGCGACGAAACACTCTTACTTGAATCGAAAAGACTCGAATTAAATGGTTCGACCGGAATAATATCGGGTGACGCCGACATCATCCTCTTTTTATCGAATGGAACCATCTGATCAAGACTGGTGATCGACCCCATTCGGTGTCAGTATCGGCGCAGCCGTACATCAACGCGGGTATCAGTTTCGAGATAATTGCCGGTGAAATCGACGTCCTATCTGCTTACCAGTTGCGCTGCTAATCAACTTAAATATTCCATTGAACATGACCCGAAAATCGTTACTGTCGGCGTGACGATTCTCAGAACCGACCGCTACGATCGCTTCCTCGACTCTGGGCTCGTGCGAGGTGGAATGTTCTATTTAGAAGAAGGCACGTTTGCGACCTATCATCCGCGCGATGCGGCCACAGAAGTGTTTGTGTTCCTAAATGGAGTCTTTGATGCCAAAGTCGACGGACGTACTGAGAGATTCATAGCTGGTGAAGTGCTCTATGTCTCTGCCGAAAAAACACAAACTGGCGAATGTAGATAACGGTCAACTTGAGGTTTGGCTAACAGTAAAGCAAACGTAACCCCGAGGCATACGTTTTACGAAGAAAGGTCAAACGGTAACTGCAAACGAACGAAACCTCGGTTAGGCGGACTCGGTTTCTGATCTGCGTCAGCGTAGTTTAAGTAAAAACAACCTTGGTGAACGACTTGCAAATCAAGCCGTCCTAAGAAGGTTTAAACAACTCCGTCTTGAAACGACCTCGTTGCACCGATACGTACTGTTCAGCGGTCATTATTGGCTTGTTCTTGGCTAGCGCCTCTCTGGCGGCCTGAGCGTCATTTTCCAATAGGTTGAGAACAGTTGCAGCCATAACCTTTGCGGGCGCCACAACAGCCCGGTCGTAATCGTCGATCAAGTAGTCATGCCCATGACCAACGCCGGAAGCAGCATTAGCGTATGGATGGATAACAGGCATGATCGTGCTTAGATCGCCCATGTCGGTGGAGCCACCGTGCGTCTGAGTAGCGTCGATAACGCTGATTGAACCGCGTCCCAATATGAGTTCAGCGTTTCTTGCGAACAGTTTTTGCATCGTCTGATCTTGTGTGAGACCGTGATACCCAGCAATCGACTGGACTTCAACGGAAGCTCCCATCGCCAACGCCCCTGCTCGATAACAGCGTATGATCTTTTCGGCGATAGGTTCGAGTGCTTCTAGCGATTTAGCTCGCACTCGACCCTCGTAGATCACCTCGCCTGGAACGGCATTAACCGATGCCCCGCCATTTGAAATTATCCCATGAACCCGAACAACATCTGATTCCTTGAACGTTTCACGCTGTGTATTGATAGCTGTGTTGGCAAGCATGGCTGCCTGAAGAGCGTTGATGCCGTAGTCAGTTGCAGCTGCGTGTGCTGACCTTCCGATGTATCTGACTTGATGTGATACGTGAGCGTTCGAAGTTCCGCCAACACTGAGCACCGCCGAACCGTTTCCTGCCGATGTGTGAACCATCATCGCCATGTCGACATCGTCAAAGGTGCCTAAACGGATCATCTCTTGCTTACCCGACAGGAATTCAAGTTCACCTGAAGCCTTCAGGGCTAGACGGTCTTGAATATCGATGAATTCTTCTGCGGGTGTCACGATGAACACAACGTTGCCGGAGAGTGCGTTTCTAAGTTCCGGTGCGCTAAGTGCAGTCGCGACTCCCAGCATCGAACCTATCTGGGCGTGATGTCCACACGCGTGCGCCGCACCAGTCTCAGCATCTGCGCCCGGATGAGTCGGAATCATAAGTGCATCCAATTCTGCGATAACTGCAACAGTTGGACCTGGTTTTGCACCTCGTAGAACGGCTTTCATGCCAGTTCTAGCAATCCCGGTTTCGACTACAAACCCGAGCGATTGCAATCGCTGCTGAACGTATGCCGCTGTCTTGTGCTCGTTGAAACCCATCTCAG
Source organism: Dehalococcoidia bacterium (assembly GCA_028821715.1). Taxonomy (GTDB): domain Bacteria; phylum Chloroflexota; class Dehalococcoidia; order Lucifugimonadales; family Lucifugimonadaceae; genus Lucifugimonas. Next base: position 950 of record JAPKFF010000019.1, on the reverse strand, counting down.
GAGTACTGTAGACAGTTTTCGCGTCAGTAATGAGATCTCTCGTGGCACCGTCGATCGCACGTAACGCTACTGCTCGCGTTTGGGATGTGTAGGCTGATGTCATAGGTTACTCGGTGTACGTCGCTTCAGATCTAAAACTACGCATCCGACTCAGATACTCTCTGATCGTCATAGGTGCTTTGAACGTGCCGACGATCTTTCGCCCCTTCGATCCGTCATCTGCTAGCAGGTCGACAACAGTCATACCCATCGCCTTGCCCGCTTTGATAACAGCAAGATCGTAATTTTCGACCAAATAATCAACACCGTGACCGTTGCCAGTTGTGGCATTCGCAGTTGGTTGAATAGTGGGAATGATCTGACTAACATCGCCCATATCTGTACAACCAGTATTGTGATTGAGATCGATAACGTTGTCGCCGCCAACCAATGACCCGGCGTTGTGTCTATAAATCTCGGTCAGTCGATCATCGTACTTCGCAGGTAAGTAACCTGGATTCGTAGTGATCTTCACAGACGCTCCCGTAGCCAGGGCTCCAGCCCGAAACGCCCTATCAATCTTCTTTGATGTATTCAGTATCGCAGGCACGTTCGATGCACGTACGTAGGTCTCGATCCTGACGTCTGATGGCACAGAATTTACAGCCGCCCCGCCCTTAGTAATTATTGGGTGGACTCGAACTGTGTCAGCGTCACGGAACGTATCACGTTGCGCATGAATTGCTGCCAGTCCGATATGAGCGGCATTTAGGGCGTTTATTCCCAGATGCGGAGAACCACCCGCATGTGCAGCTTTACCCATGTACTCGATCGTTTTACCGATCATTCCGTTATTCGAACCGCCAACACCAAACGTTCCGGGCGTATCACCACCCGTATGCGTGAGCATCGCTATATCAACGTCATTGAGAAAACCCTGTTTGATGAATTCTTGCTTACCGCCGAAAAAT
>JAPKFF010000107.1:0-6229 GCA_028821715.1 Dehalococcoidia bacterium | reverse complement strand
AACACTGTGCGGTACCAAAATAGAATCTCCAGCCGTCACTGAGATTTTTTCATCCTCTACGTACATGACGGCTTCCCCTTCCAAAAAGTAATAAAACTCTTCTAGTTCCCTATCGTCACGATGGCGATGCATTCCTTCACCGGCGCCAGGCTTTAGTTCCCAAATAGCTACTTTGATAGGCATTTGAAATTGTTTTTCGAATAATTGGCAAACATCAAATGTCCCTTTCCCATCGTGGTATGCGGGTATTTGAGAAATATTGCTGGAATCTGTTTGTTTGTAATAGCTCATATGAATTTGTTCTATGTGATGTGTTTATAGATGTCTCTCGCATGTGAGGGCATTAATGAGAATTTAGTCCGTGGGGACTACTCAAGTAGTGTTATCAATGCTTCACAGGTCGCTAATTGCCGTTCACACAGCATGACGGGGTTACCGACAACTGCGTCGGCGGGGTACAAGTTCACCACAGGGAAGTGGGGTCCCGTTGTCCTGCCGTACGGGCTATGACCGTCTCAGCGAGGTCTACACCCTTATCGAGTGCCATTGCATGTGACTCGTAGAACCTAACTTCGATATCTTGCTGCTGAAAGAAGCCGTACCAATTACAACAACATCCTCGGAAACCTCGGGGCCAGCGCTCAATGAGTCACACGCAGCCGTCATCAGCATCAACGCCAATACAAAACTATCGATGCAACCGACCCGTGTTTTCGTATACGAAGCAGAAACGTTCAAGCCTGAATAATCATTTTTAGCTTTCTAATTGGAAATGGAAGTCGAGTCGAAAGCATACTGCAATCTACCGGCTATTCGTAATGCCATTCCTTCGCACGCAACAAAAAGCGCCCCCATCAAAAAATGACGGGGGCGCTCGTTTTGCGTCTGTTATCTCAAGTAGTAAGAACTACTAGAGTAGTAGTACTACTACTTGGCTGTTAGGCCATGCAGTACCAATGCCCACGTGAGGTGCCAAGAGGCCTCGTTCACGTAACCAGAAGTTTCGCCACCAAGTGGCCAGTTAGTCCATCGCTTCTCACTCATGATGATGCGGTGGTAGAACTCGAGGACTGGAACGTCAGGGAGTTCAGTGATCCAGATATCCATGGCTTCGTGCCATAGTTCCTGCATCTTGTCGATGTCATCAGGGTGAGTCTTAGCGACTTCGTCAGTAAGTTCGTCGAAACGTTCATTTTCCCAGTGGTAGAAGTTAACCTGGTGACCACCTGGAATGTTTACTGATGCTGACTGGTAAAGCTTCATTGTGAAGTAAGGGTCACGGACCGATCCGCCGTGTCCGAACATCAGACATTCGAAGTTACCTTCAGCCATTCGTGAAGAAGCATCTGGCGGCTGAGAGTAAGTGGCGTTGATGCCCTCTCGTCGAAGCTGCTCAGCTGTGACAGGACCGAGGTCCACCCACGGGCTGAAGCCGATGATTTCACAGTTAATGCCGACGCCCTGAGCGTCAACCCAGTTGCCGTCGCCATCCTTCGAGTAACCAGCACCTTCGAGCAAGCTAGCAGCCTTGGCTGGGTTGTGCTCTGTGGTGTCGTGTACAGCAAGGAGGTCCGCTACGGAGTCAAAGTACTTCTGGAGCGGTGGGTACTGCGGCATCGTAAGCGGGTTGAAAGCCGCTGCGCCGTCGTAGGCCACGTCAGCCAGTTCCTGCCGGTCTAGCAAGTAGCTGAATGCCCATCGAACGTCTTTGTTGTCGTAAGGACCGAACTTACCGGAGTCGTTGAAACCAATCGAAACTGGCCACCAGTCAACATATCCGAAAGGAGTTTCGGTTCCGGTGTGAGTGACAAGATCAGAGTTCTTGCCCATTGTCTCAATAATAACCGCAGGTGTGGTCATTGCTGAGTAGTCAACAGTGTCAGAAATCAAAGCCTGTGACCGAACCGTCTGGTCAGGTGTTGGCAAGTAGATGACACGTTTTGGTCCAGGCAGCTTGCCGAACTGACCTAGGTCAGATTGGCCTTCACCCCACCACGAATCCTGGCGGTCGATGATTTTCTGCTCAGGTGTACCAGATACAACTCTCCAAGGACCTGTAGTCAATGGGAAGCCTTGTGCTGGGTCGTAGTCCTTGAACGTAGTCCAGTCTTGGCTGCTGTAGTGGTGCTCGGGCACCATGTACACGCCAATGTCGAACTTGTACGTAAGAAGGAACATGAATCGTGGGTCTGGTCGGTCAAGTATCACCTTTACGGTGTGGCTATCAACCTTCTCGGCACGGTTCATTGCGTTGTCAATGTCGTTACCCCATCGGACTTCTTCTTTGAGGTCCTTAAGAGTGTTCAACGTGTAAACAACGTCGTCTGCGTTGAACTCTTCACCATCAGACCAGTTCACACCGGATCGTAGGTTGATAGTCAACTCAGTAAAGTCGCCGTTCCAGTCCCAGCTCTCAGCGAGCCAAGGAATCGTCTTGTTGTCGAATGCACTAAAGAATGCAAGCGGCTCAAAGATGATGTTTGGACCAGATTGGTGGTTTGCACCAATGGCGTATGGGTTCCATAGCTCGTGGTCTACGAAACGACCCTCTGCACCACCAAGGTAACTGATTAATGTTTCGTCACGAGTGATGTCCGCTATAGCAACTTTTCCAGCTTCTTTGGCTGGCTCAGCTTTTTTGGCTGGCTCAGCTTTTTTGGCTGGCTCAGCTTTTGCTGCTGGCTCAGCTTTTTTGGCTGGCTCAGAGGAGTCTCCATCATCGCCGCCACAAGCAACTGCCGCAATTAGGGCAATTGAGAGCATGGCGAGGAATAGAATTCTCCACTTCTCAGTAAATGTCATTGCTGACCTCCGAATAAATGTCAGACGCGAAATTAGATGTGCCACCAAACGGCAACACGTATCTGTGGCGAGAATTATCACCGAAACAATCAAGTCAGTCAACATTAACTTTCATAATTTCAATGCGAATCACACTAAATTTCGTACTTTTATGCCCGACCGGTGCAAATATCCGTACTGTGTTCATAGCCAGAGACGTAAACACTTGCTATCTTTGGACGCCGTAAATCCAGTCGTTTAGTAAAAACTAATTGTTGCTGGATTTGTCTAATACTTCAGACAATACTGAATCGAGTTTTAGCCCGTGACAGAACAAACTCAGGTCGTCGAAAACTCTTTCCTGGCGAACGGTAAGTCGATCATCCGAATTATTTTGGGTGTTCTCAACCATTTCGTCGTGAGGCGTTTCCTGTTCTTCCTATTTGTAGTCTGGTTGGCGAGTACGGTGATTTTTATCATCCCTCGTCTTTCCGGTCAGGATCCTGTAAAAGAAAAGTTGTTGCTTGAAGCCCAACGTGGTGGAGCAATGCAAACTGGTCTCGACGCGATGGCGAAGACCTACCAAAAGAAGTTTGGACTCGATCAACCGATGTCGACCCAGTACTTCAACTTCATGAAGGACTTGGTGAGGTTGGATTTAGGCGTTTCGATCGCATTCTACCCTCGCTCAGTCAATGACATTGTATTCGAATCATTAGCGTGGACATTGGGACTGATGGGGACGGTGACGATCCTCGCCTTCATATTAGGGACGCTCGCGGGCGCTGTATTGGGTTGGCCTAGACGACCGGGGTGGGTTCAGTACGTCTTCATGCCGTTGCTAACGCTGGCAGCGATTCCACAATACCTGCTGGCAATGATCCTGATTTTCGTCTTCGCTTTCCAATTGGGCTGGCTGCCTCTATTTGGTGGTTACTCGGTAGCAACGGTGCCTGTATTCACATTCGACTTTATTCTTGATGTGTTGCGGCACGCTATTCTGCCTGCATTCGCAATTCTGTTCTCGGTAGTCGGATTCTGGGCGATTGGCATGCGTGGCATGATGATCAACACTCAGGGTGAGGACTACATGATTCAGGCTGATGCCAAAGGATTGAAGGGCTCTCGTATTTTCATGCGTTACGCACTTCGTAACGCCCTGCTTCCACAGGTAACAGGACTAGCTCTTGTACTCGGGACCATCGTTACCGGGCAAGTACTTGTCGAGCGGGTGTTCTCATACCCGGGAATCGGCGACATCCTGTTCCAGGCAATCAGATTGTCCGACTTCTTTGTAATTCGAGGAATCGTAATCGTGATAATTCTTGGAATAGCGGGTGCAACATTCCTGCTCGATATCCTCTACCCACTCCTTGATCCACGTATCAAGGTAAGGAGTTCCTAGATGGCAGAATTATTAACTTCACCGGAGTCTATGGATATAGAAAATAGCGGTGGATTTGGACAGTTCAATAAGGACCGTATCCAGCCTATTAAGAGATATGCACTCAGAAACCCATCCCTTATCTGGGGATTTGGCCTGATGATGTTCTTGCTGCTGTTTGTCGGAATCGGTCACCTTGCTTGGGACACCGAACAGTTCCACCCTCTATCAACACCAACTCGTCTAGCACCAACTCTTAGTCACGACATGGTTAAGGGTGGCGAACTCACAGGTGAAGTTCGGGCGTTCCCGTTCGGTACCGACACAGCAGGACGTGATCTGCTTGCAGTCGCAATCCTAGGTACGCCTCTCACACTACGAATCGGCATAATCGCCGGTTTTGTATCAATTACATTAGGTACTATCGCAGCGTTTATGGCTGCCTATTATCAAGGAAGGACTGACCTCGCTATCAGATCAGTTGTTGACGTAGGTCTGGCAATGCCAGGTTTGCTGATCCTAATATTGATACGAATCAACGTTGGACGCGAACTCAGCACTGATGAAATGGGACTTGCGCTTGGATTAGTCGGTTGGGTTTTCCCCGCACGAACGATCCGTGCACAAGTACTAGTCATGCGAGAGCAGGCTTATGTTGAGCTTTCACGACTATCGGGAACCAGTGGAATGGGGATCATCTTCAAAGAGATGCTCCCTAACCTGATTCCTTACATTACGGCCAGCCTAGTAGGTTCGGTTGCTGGAGCAATTCTTGCGTCGATCGGCCTTGAAGCCATCGGACTGGGAAACTTCAGTACACCAACACTCGGCATGACCATTTTCTTCAACATCCAGTTCTCATCAATCACGCTAGGTATGTGGTGGTGGTGGTTGCCGCCGCTGGTTGCTATCGTGATTGTGTTCCTCGGATTGTTCCTGATTTCATCAGGATTGGATGAATGGTCTAACCCACGATTGAGGAAACGCGTTTGAGCACCGAACAATCAATACAGACATATAGAGACGGTGCACGGATTACCGATGTCGATGCTCTCGTTGTAGACGGTCTTTCGGTTTACTACGAAACCGAAGGTGGGACGGTGAAAGCCTGTGATGGCGTAACGTTTACCCTCAAGCAGGGTGAACGGTTTGCTCTCGTTGGTGAATCCGGGTCGGGTAAGACAACTCTTGCCATGGCTCTGATGCGCCTCACGAGGCCCCCTGGACACATCGCTAAGGGCAGCATCACACTTCACGGGCAAGACATGACTAGTCTCGACGACAACGAAATGCGACAAGCACGTCTTGCTGAGATCGCATTGGTCCCGCAGGGTGCGATGAACTCGCTCAACCCGATCATGAGGATTGGTAAGCAGATCATCGACGGAGTCATCGATCACCTTAAGGACGATGAGCCAACCCCTACTAAGGATGAGTTAGATGAAATGGTGCATGATCTACTCACACGAGTAGGTCTACGACCCGGTGTCGCACGCATGTGGCCACATGAGCTCTCAGGTGGTATGAAGCAACGCGTAGCGATGGCCATTGGCATATCTCTGCGACCTAAGCTGATCATCGCCGACGAACCAACTTCAGCACTCGACGTTGTCGTTCAGCGACAGATCATGCAAACGCTTGGTCGACTGCAAGAGGGACTTGATGCTTCAATCATGCTTGTAGGTCACGACATGGGCCTTGTTGCTCAGTTCGCCGACACTATTGGTGTGATGTACGCAGGTAAACTTGTTGAAGTCGGCCCGGTAGAAGAAGTATTTAGTAATCCCAAGCACCCGTATACAAAACTGTTGATCGGGAGTCTCCCGTCACTGAAAGAAAAACGGGAATTCTTGGGGATTCCAGGGCTTCCTCCTCTGCTTGTGGATTTGCCACTCGGCTGTGCGTTCGCAGACCGTTGCCCATCACGCTTCGACAAGTGCGAAACTGCTATCCCTGAAAAACTTAACATTGGGGGCCGTCGAGACGTGGCTTGCCATCTATATGAAGATGAGGTTCAGTCGTGAGCACCTTTCTTGAACTAGATCACGTAACTAAAAAATTCGG
>JAPKFF010000018.1:0-26489 GCA_028821715.1 Dehalococcoidia bacterium | reverse complement strand
GGCTATAGATTCTTGTGTCACTCGACCATTCATCACGGTGTAGATGTCGGCAGTTTCGAGATATTCCTGTGGAACAATGCCGTGTTCGGTCGATGTGAGTAGGACTTGCTGGTGCTTGGTTGCTGCTTCGAGCACCAATAAGCGCCTTTCGGGGTCGAGCTCAGAAAGAATATCGTCGAGAGCGAGGACGGGTGTTCGACCTGTCGAACGAGTCACGAAAATAGCTTCAGCCAGCTTCAGAGATAGGGCGATTGTTCGAGACTGACCACGTGAAGCAAGTTTCTGGGCAGGTTTGTCGTTCAGGCGAATTTCAAGATCATCTCTGTGTGGACCCGTCACCGTTACGCCCTGCGCGATTTCGCGTTGACGTAATCCGGGCAGGGCTTTCTTCATCTCTTGCTCGATCATTTCGGCGGTCATGGTGCCTACGTTTTGTCGGTCGTCAGATGATGCTGTGATCCGAGGGAGATACTCGAGTTCGAGCTTGTCTCCGCTGGTTAGATCGCTGTGGGCAGGAACTGCGTGCTCGTTGAGTCCGTCAATAGATCGTCTGCGTGAATTGGTGACTCGTGCGCCTTCGTACGCCAGCCGGTCGTCCCAAAACGTTAGTTCATCAGGATCAGATAGACCGTCACGAACCCGACGTAGGAGCTGGTTGCGCTGTGTAACGACTTGGCCGTAGCGCTGGAGTGATTTCAGATAAGCGGGATCGGATTGCGAAATGAGAATGTCAAGGTAACGACGACGACGACCGGGCGATCCGTGAATGATTTCGAGATCGTCAGCCTCGAAGAACACGATATTCAAGTTTCCAACGAAATCGATTGCTGAACGTTTGATCCCATTCACCCGGAGTCCCTTACGGAAGCCAACGTTGCCGTTTGCATTAGTTGGAGCGGTTACATCGACGTCGATTTGTGCTTGTATAGTCGTGTCACCCTGCCTACCTACTCCGAGCACTTGCATGTGCCCGCCAGTCTCGGCAAGCGACCAGTTGACGAGTTCACGCTCGTGGGAAGATCGGGGAGATTTAGCGATCGCCAGCATGTACGCGGCTTCCAGCAGATTGCTTTTGCCGTGGCCGTTTTGACCCTGGAATAACGTTAATCCGGGTCGCAACTCTAGCTTGGTGTTTGTGTGGTTTCTAAAACCGGTTAGCGATAGCCGAGATAGGTAGATCGGAGTGCTCTTTACTATTTAGCTAAATGAACATGCTTGGAACGTGCAGATGAGAATCTGATCCAATGACGCAGAATTTTAGCATCGTGTTGTATCCGAAAGACCAATACATGACGCCTAAAGTATTCTTGAGCGCGGCTAGAATGTTAGGAGATAACTGCTAATAAGACATTCTGGTGGTGTTAATTGGATATCAAAGCGCTGATTCGCGATGTTCCTGACTATCCTTCCGAGGGCATACTTTTTCGCGATCTGACCCCCGTTATGGCCGCTCCTCGGGCGATGCAATACATCACCGAAATGCTGTCAGATCACTTGCGGTCATTGAATGTAGAAGCGCTTGCTGCAATCGACTCACGTGGCTTCATTTTCGGCGCTCCGGTCGCTGCCGCCTTGGATATTCCGTTTATACCGATTCGTAAGGCTGGGAAACTTCCGCCTCCGGTTGTCGGCGTTGATTATTCGCTCGAATACGGATCCGCTCGATTGGAAATGACGACCACCGCTGTAGAAAAAGGACAGCGAGTAGCGATAGTCGATGATCTGCTTGCAACTGGCGGTTCGGCTGGTGCTGGCGTGAAGCTGGTAACTGAACTAGGTGGCGAAGTCATTTCGATAGCGTTTCTCGTCGAGCTCGAGTTCTTGAATGGCCGGTCAGTTCTTCCAAACAGCGTCGATGTGTTCAGCATGGTGAAGTACTAGTTTTGGGCACATCAGACGATTCGGCAAACGCCGCCGTTACTTTCGATTTGTGGCAGACGTTGGTGTTTGAGAATGACGGAACGGCAATTTCGATGGTGCGCCGGGAAGCTCGTTCGGAACAGATGGTTCAGCGGCTATCGCAATTTGGCGTGGAACTTGAGCTTTCGGTGGTCAGGGAGAGTTTTAATTCTCTGTCTAGTGAAATTACTGCTGGGCACGACGACGGTTACGATGCTCCCTACGAAGACTGGATAAAGATTCTGGTCGAAAGGCTTGCACCAGAATTAGCAGAGCAAATCGGCTCCGCAGAAATCGCACATATTGGCAAGCTCGTCGACCAGACTTTTCTAGACACACCGCCTAAATTGCTCGATGGGACGAAAGAGTTATTAGGTGAGCTTAAAAAACGTGGTTTGAAGATCGGTTTGATCTCAAATACCGGTCTTACTAGTCCGCAAACGTACAGTAAATGGTTCGCTCAACTCGGAATACTGGACGGGTTTGATTTCCTGGCGTTCTCGAATGGGCAATCGGTAGCTAAGCCTGACGCCGCTATATTCGAGATCACGCTTACGAATCTTGGCGTAGATGCCAATAGGTCGCTTCATGTTGGCGATAATATGCACACGGATGTAGCTGGAGCCGCTGCAGTCGGCATGTCGACGGTTTGGGTGTGTGGTGGAACGAACTCGCCGGTCGTGACCAACGTCGAGCCGAACTACTCGGTCGACTCCGCTATTGAACTACCGGCGATTGTCGACGAATGGCTAGCATCGTTGAATAGCTGCCCGAGCTAGCCGAGTCGCTTACGAGCGATTCTTGCTGCAAACGTAATCAGCCCAAAATCGATGACTGTTAACAACCCGATGAACAGCGTTGCTTCGAAGAAGAACTGTTGAGGAAACATGATGATCAGATAGTCGTTGTACGGATCGAGTAGCCACAGGTCATTCGCAAAACTCAAGAAGTGGAACTGCGTGAACAGCCAATTAAAGTTGATAACGGCCGTTCCGCCAAAGATGATCAGGAACGCCCCTGTGCCAATCACCGACCACTTTAACGATCGTAATAGCAGTGGAAACACATCCTGTTTCAAAGCGATTAATCCGACCGCCAGCAGAAACAGAAGTACGACTCCCGACCAATTTGCTATAGCGAATACACTTTGCATCAAAGCTTTCACATCGACCATATGGAGTATTTCGCGCTCTTTGTAAAGCGAGACATCTGCCCCTCCGTACTCGACTTGTAAATCAAGGAACTCTTCGTCGTTGTTGAAGTATTCCTTGATCTGGTCGGCGCCACGGTTCAGATGATCGGCGGGTAATCCGGTCAAATTTGGTATATCGTTTCGCCACCAGCCATAGTCATATAACCACTCGCTGTTGGTGATGTAGCTAGTATTGAACAGAATCAGGAAAAGCGGAAGAACGATCGCAAAAAGTGCGGCTCCGACAAGCGGGATTTTGTGCTTTCCGGGTTTGTGAGATCCTAAGCCTCGTTTGGCAGTATTTTGCTTAGATTTGGGTGACATCACGGTTAGGATACGTGGCATTAGTTGAATTGGCGTGTCGACTGGATACGCAGCGTACGAAATACGGAGAAACCATTGAGTTCACTTAGCGAACAAGCGAAAGCGTCCGGAGAGGCGTTTGCCGAGCTAACGGCGACTGTTGAATTGTTGAGAAATCCGGGAGGCTGTCCCTGGGACGCCGAACAGACGCACGTTTCGCTTCGACCCAACTTGCTCGAAGAAACCTACGAAACGCTTGAGGCTATAGATTCGGGCGATCCCAAAAACCTTGAAGAGGAATTGGGCGACATCATTATTCAGATCTTGTTTCACGCTGATATCGCTCGCCGGGATGACAATTTCGACGCGGCGTCGGTGTGTGAGGTAATTCGGGACAAGATGATCACAAGGCATCCTCACGTATTTGGCGATGAAGAGCCTGCCAAGGATTTAGAGCAGGTAGTAGATCGCTGGGAGGCGTTGAAGCGTGCCGAGTCGGGCGGGAAGCGCTCGATAGTCGCTTCGCTGCCTTCCGCTATGCCTGCGTTGGCTTACTCATCGTCGGTTCAGAAGCGTGTCATGCGAGCGGGTTTGCCTTGGCCAGAAAAGCACGTAATGCCGCTAGCTTTTGGGTCTATAGAGGGCGAATCACTCGAAGAGGGCGAAGAACGAGCGGGTGAGTATCTGATGTCAGTCGCTAGGCAAGTGAATGCTGCTGGGATCGATGCTGAAACGGCTTTGCGTAAGGCGACTGTGAACTTGCGTGATCACGTCTTGCGTGCCGAAGAGTTGGCAGGTGACGATGTATTGGCTGATATGCCTGATATTCAGCGAGCGAGAATTTGGGACAAGGCTGAAAGCTAAGGCTACTTCTCGATCGTTACAGTTCCGGACTGCCCATCGTTGCCGATTCGCCCGATAATCTCACTATAAAGTGTTTCATTAGCAACTAAGCTATTTATAAGGTCGACTGATCGTTCTTCCGGAACTGAAATTAGCATGCCACCTGATGTTTGAGCATCGGCCAAAACCATGAACTCGAACTCGGATATTCCCTCGCCGTAGAGAACTTTGCATTCGAGGGCTTCCATATTTCGTCGAGTTCCGCCTGAGGTGGATCCGGCATGTGCCAGATCGATTGCGCCCGGCAAGAACGGAATCGCCGACCAGTTCACTGTGGCCGAAGTGGCACTTGCTTTCATCATTTGTACCAAGTGACCCAGCAGGCCAAATCCGGTCACGTCGGTCGCCGCGTTCACACCGACTTCTTGCATCGCCGCCGCCGCACCCTTATTGAGAGTCGCCATTGACTTCACTGCGGCGACAATCGAATCGGCAGGGGCAGTTCCAAATTTGCCGGCGGTCGTTATGAATCCTGAACCGATTGCTTTAGTAAGAATCAAAACATCCCCCGGTTGCGCGTTTGCGTTCGTGATCTGTTCGCCAGGGGTGACGATGCCGACTGCGGCAAGACCGTATTTAGGCTCTTTGTCGTCGACGGTGTGACCACCAATAATCAAAATCCCTGCTTCTTCAGCTTTAGCTTGACCGCCTTCGAGAATCTTGGCGATTACATCTGGGCCGAGATCACGAGGGAACGCCGCAATGTTCAATGCTGTGATCGGAGTACCGCCGACGGCGTATATATCGCTTAAAGCGTTTGCGGCAGCGATTTGGCCGTAGTCGAACGGATCGTCGACGATAGGTGCAAAGAAGTCATTTGTGAGTACGAGGGCGACGCGATCGTCTATCCGGTAGATGGCAGCGTCATCTCCGGTTTCGGTTCCAACCAGCACGTTCGGATCGGTGATGGTCGGTGTTGGCAGCTTGCCCAAAACCTGGGCAAGTTCACTCGCACTGAGCTTTCCAGCTCAACCGGCGCAGGTTGCCAGTTCGGTTAGTCGTACAGGCCTTTCATTCATAGTTATTGAATCGTGCCATACCAGAGTGAATAAATACAGACCAACAAGATGCGGATGTCGCACATCACGTGGCAGTATCTGGTTAGTTAGATTGTTCTTAGTCGATCTATAGTTCATTCATTGCTAAAGCGATCCTGCCGATTCAAATTGACGGCGGTATTCGAGAGAACGACAATTGGATACTTGAATTTCAATCGCATCCGTGGGCTTACGCTTCGCGGCTGCCTCGTTTAGCATCGTCCTCGTCTTGTCATAAAAATCTCCGGGTAGAGCAGAAAACATTAATGTCCAGAATCCCAGAATCCGAAATACTTCCGATAACAGCCGACCTTAGCGACAGCGGTCGACTTGCGATCGGCGGTTGTGATGTTCGTGATCTTGTTGAGAAGTACGGCAGCCCGCTATACATCTACGACGAGGCGACGCTCCGTGATGTTTGCCGAGATTTCGTCGGCAGCTTCACTGCTGAATATCCGAACACGCACATCGAATACTCTTCAAAAGCGTTTGCTAACCCGGCAGTTTCGAAAATTATCGAAGAAGAAGGCCTCGACATGGACGTCGTGACCGGCGGTGAACTCGCCGTTGCGATTGCTGCCGACTTCCCTGCTGAGCGCATGAATTTTCACGGGAACAACAAGGGTCGTGAAGAGCTCGTCGAAGCGCTTCGTTACGGCATTGGACTGATCACCCTCGACTCGTTCGCTGAGATTGAGCTTCTGAACGAAGTCGCTGGCGAACTTGGCGTGAAGCAGCAGGTAATGCTTCGACTTTCGCCGAGTATCGATCCGCATACGCATATGCTTACTTCGACCGGTATTTTAGATTCTAAGTTCGGTTTCTCTATTGAGACCGGCGATGCTGAAGTCGCGGTCAAACAGGCGCTGGAACAAGACAATCTTGATGTTGTCGGTGTTCACTTCCATCTCGGGTCGCCGATTTTTGAACTGGAGCCGTATTCAGAGGCGATCGATTACGTCTTGAAGTTCTCTGCTGATATGCGCGATAAGTACGGACTCGATCTGAAGAGGTTTAGCCCTGGCGGTGGATTTGCGATTGGATATGTATCCGACACGCTTCCACCTGCGATGAGCGACTACGCCAAAGAGATTGCAGTAGCCATACGAAAAGGCTGCGACACGTATGGACTCTATGAGCCGATCGTTTCTGTCGAACCCGGTCGTGCGATCGTAGGTCGAGCCGGCGTCGCTGTGTACACAGTCGGTGGCATCAAGACCATCCCTAACGTTCGGACGTATGTGAGTGTCGACGGTGGAATGGGCGACAACATTCGTCCTGCGTTGTACGACTCTGAGTACGCGGTAGTACCGGTGGATCGTCCGAATGCAGTTCGCAACCAGACTGTCACAGTTGCAGGGAAGTTCTGCGAATCTGGCGACGTTCTCGCGCGGGACGTTGATCTTCCCGACGTCGAAACCGGAGAGTTATTGGCTCTCCCTGCTTCCGGTGCCTACTGCCTGATGATGGCGAGTAATTACAATATGCAAACCCGCCCGGCGGTCGTGATGGTGAACGATGGCGAATCCCGACTAATCCGCCGCCGAGAGACCTACTCAGACCTGCTCGCATCGAGCCTAAATATTGACTGATTCCATCTCAACCGAAGTCATACGCCCCCCCGTTGTTGGGTGGACCACGTTTGGCCATCCGGGTGCGACGCGCCTGCTTTCTCGATCTTCCGAAAGTGGTCGTTTAGCACACGCCTATCTGATCACTGGGCCCGACAAAGTTGGCAAGCGGACTTTAGCGATCGATATCGCCTGCATGGTCAATAGCGAGGCAGTGGTCGATATGTTCGGTACTGCCGAGAGCATAGATCTTGCAACCTCTCACCAAGCGGAACGAATTCGAAAAGGAGTACATCCGGATGTTGAGGTCATAGATCCTGACACCGAAATCGAGAAAGATTCCAGAAAAGTTGGCACGAACGAAGATGGAACAGAACGGGGTCGACAGACCATATCAATCGATCATGTGAGGCAGATGATTCGCCAATCGATAGCGATGCCGTTCGAGGGATCGAAACGAGTGTTCATCTTTGACGGCGCTGATCGAATGGTTCCTGCGGCAGTGAGCGCTTTTCTGAAAACACTCGAAGAACCTAATGAGCGTGTGATGATTGTTCTGACCGCTCCAAGCGTCGAATCAGTACCGGACACGATTGCTTCAAGATGTCAGCGGATAGATCTTCGGCCTGTCGATCCTGACGTGATCGAATCTGAGCTATTTGAAAGATTTGAAGTAGAAGAATCGCAAGCTCGCTTGCTTTCACGCCTGGCTCGTGGCTGCCCTGGCTGGGCAATCAACGCTTTAAACGATTCGACAATTGTCGATGGTCATAATCAGGCAGTACTGCGGTTCGCTGAGATCGTTACAGGCAATATTGAAGAAAGATTCAGGTACGCCCGTCAGACCGGTGGGCAGTTCTGGCGAGACCGTGGCGCCGTGTTGGCAGAGATGCAGCGCTGGCTAGAATGGTGGCGCGACGTAGCGATGATGCGTCACAAGCTCGATGATCATGTGATCAACACGGAATGGGCAGAATTGCTCTCAGAAATCGCTGGTCAGCTGAAGGTGTCGCAGATATCTGCAGCCGTTACTTCGATTCAGGATGCGACGATCGCTTTGGAAGCCAACGCAGTTCCACAGCTGACGCTCGAAGTGCTTATGCTCGATCTGCCGTGGGCTGACCCGGCGAAAGTCCCATCGCTCACTTTCGACGATAGTGACGACCTCGAAGACTAGCTAGTCGCCCAGTGCTGTTGCAGTCGATAGTTCGCCGCTCGACGGATTCGATTCAGGAACCATCCACGGTACAAACGGCAGCCATGTTTTCCTGAGTGATGCTAGTTTCAGGAACGAGTACGGGTTCGGGCGAGGCTCGTAGGGTTTGTTTCTCAGCCTCATGCCCGCCTCTCGGAGTGTTCGAGCGGCCTTCCGGTGGTTGCAAGTCTTGCAGGCGCTAACAACGTTCTCCCACGTAAATTCGCCGCCTTTGCAGCGAGGGTGGACGTGGTCGATAGTCATATCCCGCGGCTTGGCACCACAGTACTGACAAGAGTTATTGTCACGAGAGAAAATTTCGTTGCGCGACATCTTCCGTCGCTGCAATGGTCGCTTAACCATGTAGACCAACCGAATTACATCCGGTCGATCAAAAATATCGGACACGGTGTGAACGTATTCGCCAGTCTCTTGAACTGATTCAGCCTTGCCTTTACCCACAAGTTTCACCGCCCTGCGAATATCGCAGATGTTGAGCGGCTGATAGTTCTGATTGAGCACCAATACTGGCGCCCGAGTGCTTTCGCTCATGCGGTTTTCCGTTTTCAGTCCGTGATTCACATGGACCTATTTGTGGGTGAGCTTACTTGCTGGTTATTTAACGTCTACTTCGGCGATTCTGGTTTCAAAGGTGAATAGGCGGAAGCTATTCTTGCTCGTCTATCGCCTGTTCGAGTAATTCTAGCGCTTCTCCAAACTCGGCTGGAGCGAATGCGGTAACAATAGAACGTATATCAATAAGCGATGGAACCATCGTCGATTTAAGTAGCAAATCTCGACCCTTGTCTTGGCCGAGATTCTTGGCGAATGGAATTGTGTTGCCAGTGATCTTGTCGGTTATACCTTCGCTGCCGTCGGTCCTGATGTCGCCAACGCCGATTTCCGTTACTGCTACGTCCTCTACAAACGAGTAACGAGCGACAACGGTCAGTATTCCGCCTGCGATCAGAACGCCGGCGACGAGTCCAATGACTATGCCACCGAGACTGTCTATCCAGCCCATAAACGTAACTTTTATAGCCTTATTAATCATCGAAGCGACGATGCGGCAGGCGATGAAGACACCGGCGAATATGATTACGTAACCGATAGCCGTAGAGACAGCCTGGCTTTCGACTCCATCCCATATGAGCGACAGAACTTGGCCGGCGAACAGTCCGCTAAGGAACATTCCAACATAGATAGCCGCTGCGTTCAATACCGCTGAGACTAATCCCGTTTTGTATCCCCAGAGCGCGGTGGTCGCAAAGGCAACAATCAGAATCCAATCTAGAACGTTCATTGCTTCAAATCTCCAAGGTCGGTAGTCGAGTTTTGTACTCAATTACACGATGGTATGGTCGAAGCATTACCTAAATATTGATAACGCTCATATGCAGGAAGAGCGATATTTTAGCAGTAGACAGTTAGGCTACTTACAGTGGAACGTCTGCGATGTGGTCAAATATAGGTAATACTGAGTTAAGTTTTGAACGGAGAACGTTTGTCGAATACAGTTCCCGCCCGCCCGCCGATTGCAATTGATGGACCTGCTGTTTCTGGAAAATCATCTGTTGGCCGATCGCTTGCAAGTCACATCGGATATCGTTTCCTAGATACCGGTCTCATGTACCGTGCTGCAACTTGGAACGCCATCAAAAACGGCGTTGACGTGAGCGACCCGACAGCGGTCGCACAATCAGCCGAACGTATGGATTTCGCTGTTTCAGACGGCGAAACTGGTGACAATCTGATCGTTGTCAATGGTGAAGATGTTACGAAGCACTTGCATGCCCCTTCTGTCGATGATTCCGTTTCGTACGTAGCTTCCGTTGGGAGAGTCAGGGAAATCATGGTTGCAGAGCAACGTCGATTGGCTAACGGTGGTGCGATTGTGATAGTTGGTCGAGATATAGGAACGATCGTTATTCCTGAAGCTCCACTCAAGATTTATCTAACTGCTACCGCTCGAACTCGGGCAAATCGCCGATATCGAGACTTCATAGCAGAAGGCACGGAGATTGAGTTTGAAGACATTCTTCGTTCGATGGAGCAGCGTGATCTCGTAGATTCTTCTCGTGAGAATTCACCGTTGAGAACCGCTAACGATGCTCGTGTTGTCGACACCGACGAATTAACGTTCGATGAAGTTGTGAATCATCTTGTCGAACTTGCTAAGGATGTTCTCTAATGGTCCAGTGGCTGTTCCCTGCTTTAAATGTTGGGTTCAAAACCACACTCAAGCTGTTCTCAGATTTCGAAATCGAAGGACAAGAGAACATACCTAAATCGGGACCGCTCCTCGTCGCTTCGAATCATATTTCTAATCTTGATCCAGCCATCGTTGCGGCTGCTCTTCCTCGTCCACCAGTGTTTATGGCGAAGAAAGAACTGTTCAAGTACGGGATCGGTTCGATTTTCATGAAGGGTTATGGAGCGTTTCCGGTGGATCGTCATCGTGCTGACGTTCGAGCGCTTAACTGGATAACCCGAATGTTATTAAGTGAACACCGTATATCGATCGTATTCCCAGAAGGAACTCGGAATAAACAAGGTATCCTGATGAGAGGCCAGCCAGGACTCGCACACATTGCAATGTCGACCGGTGTGCCGATCATTCCAGTTGCGCTTACTGGCTCAGAAAATTTGCAGAATCCAATCAAAGTGTTTAAGCCAACAGCTACATTGAGATTGAAGATTGGAAAGCCGTTCATTGCGTCAGGGGCTGAGGGAAGTGCTGCGAGAAGAAAAGCGGCTGCAGTCACTACTGAAACTATGGTGCGAATTGCCCGCATGCTTCCTGAAGACAAGCGAGGCGCATACACTGACAAGTGTGGTATTGAACTGAAAGAAACATCCGATTTCACCTGTTCGACCAGTGAGGTATTCGTTTAAGTGTGTGGAATATTTGCATACGCCGGAACTGAAAACGCAGTTCCGCTGGTAATCGATGGACTTCGGTCGGTCGAGTACCGCGGGTACGACTCAGCGGGTATTTCTGTGATCGATTCGTCCGGTGCGATTCAGACGGTCAAGCGTGCCGATCACAAGTCATCGCTCGAAAACCTTGCGTCCGAAGTGGCAAACGGAGAGCTTGCCGGAGTCGTTGGAATTGGTCACACCAGATGGGCGACGCACGGTCTGGTCAATAAGCAAAACTCGCACCCGCACGCATCGAGCAGCGGGGCGGTTTCGATTGCGCACAACGGAATCATAGAGAATTTTCTTGAACTCAAAGATGAATTGCTTGATACCGGTGTTCAGTTCAAATCTGAAACCGATTCAGAAGTACTGGCCCATTTAGTTGGGCACAGCGTTGCTTCCGGCACAAGCCTGCGAGAGGCTGTGATTGGCGCGGCTCGTCGGATAAAGGGCAATACCGCTGTCGTAGCTGTTTCTAGCGCTGAACCCGACATTGTCATTGGTCTTAGGGTAGGTAACGCCGGCGGAATCGTTGTTGGAAAAAACGACGATGCCGCTGTGATGTCATCCGACACGATCGCCCTACTTCCGTATACGTCAGAATTTATTTATCTCGAGCCCGGCGAGATCGTGGAGATCCGCAAGGGCGAAGTTCAGCTATTCGATTTTGAGGGCAACTCTATTTCTCGTGAAGCGGTAGTCACTGCCCAGAATTTTGAGGCTGCGCAAAAAGGTAATCATCCGCACTTCATGTCGAAGGAAATATCTGAACAGCCTGACACCGTTCAAGCCGCGATGCGTGGCAGAGTGGATTTTGCACACGGAACGATATCTCTTCCTGAAATTTCTCTTTCTCTCGACCAAATCAAGTCGATTGACCGAGTGATTCTTACAGGTATGGGAACCTCCATGCACACCGGAATGTTTGGTGCGTCTGTAATCGAATCAATCGCTCGTATTCCTTCGGTTTGTGAGAACTCATCTGAACTCAGGTATAGAAATCCGGTTATCAACTCGAAAACCCTCGTAATCGCTATGACTCAGTCGGGCGAGACTGCCGATACTTTGGCAGCGATGGAATATGCGCGTCAGGCGGGTTCGATTGTAGGCGTTATTCTCGAAATGGAAGGATCACAGGCGACCCGGATCGCGGATTTTACTTTGGGTGTAAAGGCTGGCCAGGAAATTTGCGTTGCATCGACCAAAACGATGATCGCCAGTATGACGACTCTGTTGGAGCTTGCTGTCTTTCTAGCGCAGGCACGTGGCGTTATCGATGCCGGGCAAGTGAAAGAAGTCGTGGGCCAGATGTCGGAATTGCCATCGTTAATTTCTTCGACGCTCGACCTCAATGGCGAAATTACTGTGCTATCTGATCGCATTTCCAAGTGCAAAGATCTGCTTTATCTGGGTCGGGTAGCGCAGTTACCGATTGCTCTTGAAGGCGCTCTAAAGATGAAAGAGATTGCGTACATTCACGCCGAAGGTAATCCTGCGGGCGAAATGAAACACGGGATGAATGCTTTGTTGAGTTCAGATATGGCAACGATCGTCTGTGCTCCTCAAAACGACCTCTATCCGAAGATGCTCTCTAATATCAGCGAAGTGAAAGCACGTGGCGGTGAAGTGATAGCAATAGTCAGTGAAAACGACGAAACGATGGAGCGTGTTGCTGATCACGTAATTCGGGTTCCCAAATGCCCAGAGCTGCTGCAGCCTTTTGTAACGCTTATTCCACTTCAGATTCTCGCCTATCGCACTGCGTTGGCGCTCGATCGTGACCCCGACAAACCACGCAACCTTGCAAAGACGGTCACGGTCGAGTAGTTTCGAACAGTTATTTAAAAGGAGATAATAATGGAAGGATTAGATTAATAGTAATAGGACTTCTCATTGCAATGTGGGTCATAGCATTGGTTCCCATGGAAAAACTTACAAAGATCCTGAAAGAAAAAGGAATCCTCTAAGAGGATTACAAAGAAGAGTAGTGCACTGTTCCAAAACACTAAGTCACAGCCAAATAACTCGTAGTGCCCGATTCGTACTAATCGCCATGAATAAGGCGTAACATCGTCGCTCTACTGGGAAGCAGGCTGTTTTGCTCAGCTGTTTCCACTACTCGAATCGATCTTATTTAGCTTGGCACCGACAGCAGAACAACAGCCTCGGACACGATTCAAGGTGAAATTCGCCGAAAAGGCCGGTGCACTCAGCAACACCAAATACCGACGGTACTGGCTAGGTTCGCTTGGTTCTGTAGGTGCAATTCAAATAGCGACGATGGCACAAGGCTGGCTTATCGTCGATAAGCTGGGTGGATCGCCACTTGCGATCGGGTTTTTAGGCGCAGCGACCGCCATACCCACGATTATTGTGAACTTGTTCGGCGGTGTGCTTGCGGACCGTGTCGACCGCCGTAAGCTAATCATATCCGTATCGGCAGCGTCGTCGTTATTGCTACTGCTTCTTGCGGTACTTGATTCAACCGATCAGATCGAAATATGGCACGTCGTCGCCATCGCGTCGGTTCAAGGACTTGTGATGGGGTTCGATGGTCCCGTTCGTAGTTCGTACTTTCCGCTTTTGATCGACCGGAAGCACATGATGAGCGCAGTGGCGCTTGGCTCAGTCATGTGGCAGTTCAGTCGACTCGTCACTCCGATTGCGGGTGGATTTCTTATCCGATACGGCGGAACCGAATCGGTCTTCTATGTTGGTGTAGTCGGATGGGTGAGCATGCTGTTGGTGATGATTTCTCTACGAGTGCAATCACCACCACCCGATAAAACTCGAAATGTTGTCGAAGACATGGTTGAAGGCGTTAAATTCGTTCTTTCAAGGCGCGATTTCATCTTACTGATTGGACTTACTTATGCCAGCCACTTCTTCGGGATGCAGTACATGCAGTTAATGCCCTTCTTCGTTCAGAGATTAGGAGTAGATGAGGCTGGGCTTGGAACACTGTTTTCGGTTGTTGGACTCGGCGCACTGACCGGTACATTGGTCGTAGGACGAGTCAGAAGTCATCCAAAAGTTGGCTACATCATGCTTGCTGGCTCGCTGACGTTCACTGTGGCGATAGCCGGGTTCGCTTACGCACCAAATTTCCTTATAGCAGTCGCATGCCTATACATCGCCGGGCTTGCGAACACGATCTACTTTGTCATTGCGATGACGGTGCTTCAGCTACGGGTTCCAGAACGGATGCGCGGGCGTGTGATGGGCGTTTACACGATCACTTTCAGCCTGATTCCATTGGGAGCAGTGATGGGTGGAACAGTCGCATCGTTCTATGACGAGCGAGTTGCTGTATTCCTTGGCGCCTCGATACTTGCAACGATCTTCGTGATTGTTGGCATTACGCAGCCGATTATTCGTAATTTGGATGGATCAAAATTGGCCGATTCGTGAGCAGTTCAAATTTAGATTTAGATACTGATGCAAACGCTGAATCTAAGCAGATAGAACCCCGTACGAGCGCGTTGTCGTTCAAGCCGTTTCGTATCTACTTCGGTGGCACCGTACTTGCTATGAACGCACTTAGGTTGGGTGCTGTAGCTCAGGGTTTGTTGATGTGGGAATTGACCGGATCCCCTCTCAGCCTTGGCGGAGTCGCAGCCGCAACTGCATTACCGATGATGTTTGTGAATATCTTCGGTGGAGTGTTCGCTGATCGATATGAGGCAAAATTCCTACTTGGTGGATCGGCGTTAATTGGTGCTTTGCTGTTCGTGCTACTTGGGGTGTTGGACTTCACCGATACCGTCCGCCCTTGGCACATATTTTCGATATCGATATTCGCTGGATTTGTATCGGGAGCCGATCAGCCATCGCGTCAGGCGTATTTTCCTTCGCTAGTGCCAAAGTCAGCGATGAAAAGTGCTGTGACGATCAACGGATCGCTTATGGCTTCAGCATCAGTAGTTGCGCCTACCGTGGGTGGATTGATTATGGCCGAATTCGGCACACCGTTTGGCTTCTTCATCGCTGCGCTTGGCTGGTTCGCTATGTTCGCAGCAACCGCTGTGCTGCCTCGACGAGGAACATCGATCGTTCAGCGAAGTGTGCTGCGCGACCTTGGCACAGGGGTCGGATATATCAAAAGTCATCGAGTGCTGTTGGTGCTGTTGATTCTCACTTTTTCCAACATGTTTATGGTGTTCGGATGGATCGGCATGTTGCCGGGATACGTCGAGTTGTTTGGTGGTGGTAAACGAGAAGTCGGCTTCATGTTTTCGTCGGCGGGTATAGGGGCTTTAAGCGGAATAATCGTCGCTGGTCGACTTTCACCCGGTCGGCGTCTCGGTTGGATGATTCTTGGGGGTGCAGCATCTTTCTCATCTATCATGTTGATAGTTTCAAACTCGCCCTCGTTGGCGCTTGCCATGCCGCTGGCAGCTGTCGCTCACTTCGGGAATGGCTTGTTCAATATTTCTTCGATAGTCACTGTTCAACTACGTGTACCTGAGGACATTCGTGGGCGAGTTATGGGAGTATTCGCTATCTCGCAAAGCATAGGAATACTCGGTGGGCTTTGGACAGGTAGCTTGGCGACCGTGATAGGTCTGCGAGATGGAATGATGGTTGGCCCAGCGATAATGTTGGTTATGATCTCTGTAATTTTTTTCACTCAACGAAAAGTGAGAAATTTGCATGAAGATCCGACGCAAGACAGGTGACCGAAATAGACTGCGCATATAGTCTTGAATCTGATGGAACCTAACTCTAAAAATACGAAACCTAACTTAAGTGCAGTGCGTGAGCGGCTTGAAAAGCGTGAAGAGCTTTTGTCGCCATTCGCATCTCGTTCTGTTGATTCAGTACGGGCAATAGCAGAAGAAGCTTCCGATACTCGGACCGAATTTCAGCGTGATCGTGATCGAGTAGTTCACACGAACTCGTTTCGTAGGCTCAAACATAAGAGTCAGGTATTCGTCGCTCCTCAGGGCGACCATTTCACCACTCGGTTAACTCACGTTATCGAGGTTTCGCAGGTAGGGCGGTCGATAGCTCGTGGGCTAAATCTGAACGAAGATCTTGTTGAAGCGATCGGTCTTGGGCATGATCTCGGGCATACGCCGTTCGGGCATATCGGCGAGAGCGTGCTGAACCAGATGATTTCTGGCGGATTTCATCACAGTCGACATTCGGTTCGACTAATCACACTGCTCGAAAAAGATGGCAAAGGCTTGAATCTGACCGAGCATGTGATCGATGGCATCAGAAATCACTCGAAGCCAGAAGGTAAGTTCCTATCGAAAGAAGCAGTAACAGATCTTTCTTTGGAAGCCCAGATCGTTCGAATATCAGACGCACTCGCCTATCTGGCACACGACATTCTCGATGCTCTTCGTTCGGACTACATCAAGATCGAAGATCTTCCGACCGAAGCAGTAGACGCACTTGGTGTGAGGCACTCGCAGCGAATCGACGCCGTGATTCGAGACGTTGTTGAGTCGTCTTGGGATTGCACGGGTGAAATCGAAATCGAGGGTTGCGATCAGCCGTGGATCAGGATGTCGCCAGAACTTGGCAAGATCATTACCGATCTTCGGGTGTTCATGTTCGACAAGTTCTACCACCCGATCAGTGCTTCGGTAGAAGGCCATAAGGCTGCGGCTATCGTTGGAGTACTGTTCGAACACTACAATCGTAAGCCCGAGTTGATCCCCGCATGGCTGAGAGAACTCTCAGGATCGACAGAGCGGGCCGCCGCCGACTTAGTGTGCGGAATGACCGACAACTACGCTCTAATGATGGCTGAACAAGTCAAACCTGGGTTGAGCGATGGTGTGTTTCAGGGTCGAATTTAGAATTCACTGAAATTTACCCCCGGTTTGGCTCCGCTGGGAAAATCCTGCCCGTATACTTTCGGAACAGTTGTGCCTATCCGCATACGTGTGAAATCTGAACTCTAGCTATGGGATGTCAGATCCCATAGCTAGAGTTTCTGGTCGCATCTTTTAGGATGCGTTGAGTTTCAAATATATGGCGTTAGTCGACGAGGTAAAAAGCCGGTCCGATATCGTTCAGGTAATTTCAGATTACGTGGACTTGGATACTTCGTCGCGCCAGCCAAAAGCTCTTTGCCCGTTTCACTCTGAACGCTCGCCCTCATTTGTGATCTACCCCGAATCGGGCAGTTGGCGCTGTTTTGGTTCGTGCGCCGAAGGTGGCGACGTTATCTCCTTCATGATGAAGAAGGAGAATTTGTCGTTCGTAGAAGCACTTGAGAATCTGGCGAATCGTTCAGGAATCAAGGTCGAAGATCGTAATAACGAACCGCGCAAAAAGCCGATCACCGGTCTTATTGAAGCTAATGAGATTGCCTCTGAGTACTTCCTTTCAAGATTGAAGGCTCCAGTTGGCGCAAAAACTCTTGAGTACCTGAAAGATCGAGGAATCGATATAGAAACTGCTGTTCGTCGCGGGCTGGGATTGGCTCCAAGCGGAATGGAGACTCTTTCAGGTCATCTGCGAACAAGGAATGTTCAGGCACGAACGGCTCGTGACGCTGGTTTGATCACTCGTAAAGATGACGGCTCTTGGCGAGATATGTTTACTGGGCGCCTGACGATAGAAATTCGAGACGCACGAGATCGGATTATTGGATATGGTGCTCGAACTCTCGACGGTTCAGAGCCAAAATATCTAAACACCCCGCAAACCGATGCGTTCGATAAGTCTTCGATTATGTACGGGCTGAACTGGGCCGCAGAGTCGATTAGAGCGTCGAACGAAGCAGTGGTTGTCGAAGGGTACATGGACGTTATCGCCGCTCATGAGCATGGCTTCACGAACGTTGTCGCCTCGATGGGAACGGCGGTAACCGGCCAGCAACTCGATGCTTTGTCACGTCATGCAACTGCAGGCGGCATCGGAACGATCATCCTGTGTCTTGACTCTGATGCTGCCGGTGAAGCAGCGACGATGCGGGCCCTCGAAGGCGTGACAGCTGAATTAAGCACGGGTAGGCGTAAAGGAATCGAAGTCAAAGTCGCTCGTCCTGATGGCGGAAAAGACCCTGACGAAGCTATTCGGTCAGATCCTGACAGCTGGCGAACTTCGTTGTCCGCGGCAGAACCTTTACTTGACTATCTAATTGTTGCTAAATCAAAGCTTCATAACCTTAAATCGGGTCAAGGTATCGCCGACTTTGCAAACGGTGTTGCTCCGCTCATTTACAACATAACGAATGACTACGATCAAGATCGTTATTGGTCGACAACTGCGAAGCTTGCAAGGGTTACCGAGCAACGACTGAAATCGATCGTTGATAAACCTCGTTCAACCTCGCGTAAAGGTTCTCGAGTCGGTTTCGGAAATGGCTCGCGACGAAATGGTTCGGCAAAACGGGGAAATAGCTCGCAATTCATGGATTCGGGACGAATTTCGTCGGATCAGGTATCGGAAGTTCTCAATACGACCGGTGGTGACGCTCTTGAGGAGCACCTACTTGCGCTCGTGTTGCAATTGGATGATTTGAGAGAGTACGCAATTGCGATGCCGCCGGAGTTTTTGCACCAGTCAGATAATCGTGCTTTGTTTACGGCGTGGCAATCCTCGCCTAAACTCTGCGAGATTTCGCACGAACTTGGTGAAGAATTAACGGAAAAGTCACATCGTCTTGCAGAACATGAACTTCCTCCGTCAGATCAGGCTCGCCATGTTGAGGATGTCACGCAGTGCGTGATGCGGTTGAGAGAACGTCACTTTCGACAGATTAAGAAATTGCAGACCGAACGGTTCAAAGAGCTGGAAGGTGAGGAAGCAGCAGAGCTTTTGGATCAATCGCTCATACCGAACGAGAATCTACGCAAAGTAATGACAGGGCGGGCATAACGATGGCACGGACGACCCAACCGATCGACAATGAAGACCAACTCCAAGACCTCGTGAACTCGGCCGAGTTGTTGCTGTCGAATAGCAATAACAATGTCGACGGAGATCAATCTGACGATGACGATACTGGCGATCGTATGGCCCCTGCTGTGCTTCGATCATCCGCGGTTGCCGCAAACGTCTCAGAACTGGAAACTTGGGCGTCGAAGCAGTCGGAAGGCTTTACCGCTCTTAGTTTCAATCAATCTGTAGAAGATTCTGAAATATCAGATGACCCTGTACGCATGTACCTACGCGAGATTGGCAGGGTCGAGCTTCTTACTGCGCAAGACGAGAGATTCCTTGCCCGCGGTATGGAAATATCACAGAGGCTTTCCGATGTTCAGGCAGAGATGGCAGCTCAGACGGGTCGACTGCCCACTGCGGCCGACACAACGCGTGAACTGCTTAGCCGATTAGGCTCTCAGCACGAAGTTGCTTCTGCAATCGCTGGATTTATTGGACTTCCTAACAATGTGACGCTTGGAACGATTCTCGCTATTCCCGAGCTTCGAGAGCTCATCGATGGCCCGCACAATGATGATTTGTTAGCGTTCCTGTCGGATGCGTTCAACTGCGAGCTAGAGCCGGCTCAAAAGATGGTCAAAGACCTTTCGATTGATTCCGCTCTGATTGCACCTGAAACTCTCGATGCGCTTGATGATGACCCTCGTATCGATAACTTGGTAAAAGCGTCGAAAACTAAGGTGTACAACGAACAGCTCGTCGTTTACGAATTCCTCCTTGGTGCTCATTTCTCACGCATCGAAAACCAAGCAGAACGGTCAGAACGTCATCTGGCGGAAGCTAATCTGAGATTGGTGGTTTCGGTCGCCAAAAAGTACATCGGTCGGAAACTGTCGTTTCTGGATTTAATTCAGGAAGGCAACATCGGTCTGATTCGTGCTGTTGAAAAATTCGACTATCGAAAAGGCTATAAGTTCAGCACGTATGCAACGTGGTGGATCAGGCAGGCAATAACGCGTTCAATAGCCGATCAGGCACGGACGATTCGAATTCCGGTGCACATGGTCGAAACGATCAACAAGTTGCTTCGTATAAGCCGACGTCTTGTTCAGGAGTTCGGGCGAGAGCCAACTTCTGAAGAGATTGGGCGTGAGATGGATATGTCGGCCGATCGAGTGCGAGAGATTCTGAAAATATCTCAACAGCCGATTTCGCTCGAAACACCGATTGGTGAAGAGCAAGACTCTTCGCTTGGGGATTTCATTCCCGACAACAACACACAGGCGCCTGTGGATGCCGCTTCGTACCAATTGCTAAAAGAGCAGGTGGACGATGTGCTAGATTCGATCAGCCAGCGTGAGCGACGAGTGCTGAAGCTGAGATTCGGTCTCGAAGACGGACGTAGTCGTACACTAGAAGAGGTTGGACGAGAGTTCGGTGTAACTCGTGAGCGAATTCGTCAGATCGAGGCGAAGGCGCTTCGTAAACTGCGACACCCAACTCGTTCTAAAAAGCTCCGAGATTTCATCGAGTAGGCGATTGCCTATTCGATGGGGGCTTTACTGCACACCAGCTAGCAATTCGCTGAAGACGGTATTCCACAGAGATGCCATGAATTTTTATTTCTTAATCATCAGATAGTTTCTTTTGCCGCGCCTTGTTGGCTGTTATGGGGAATTTGAGATATTTAGTGAACGCCCGGCTTAGTGAAATATTTCGTGGTTTCACGAAAGTTCACGTAATAAGAACGATAGTGCCTGTTATTTGGTGCACAGTTCATTGTGATTGTGGTGAGATGAACCACTGAAGAGAGCGGTAGGCCTGGGCATTACTTAATAATTAGCATTCATATAGTTAATAACTATATGAATGCTAATGTTGCGATCCCGTTCAATTCGATGCTACGATGGAATAGTCTAGACTACGGATTTTTATTTGAAAATCGTATGGTCGGCGTAGTTTGTTAACAGGTAACTCCTATGACATTTGCCGAAAACATTGCCCAGATAAAAGACATCATTGTGATCGTTTTTTTGCTGTTCTCGTTTGTGGTCGCGGTTTATGCGACGGTCATTTCACTGGGTCTGTACCGTCGAATGCATCGCTTCATGGATCGGATGGAGAACCTCGCAGATGGCTTTGAAGAGACGTTTGGCAGAGTTGCTGTGGCTCGACAGGCAGTCGAAGATGCTGCATCAGTTCTAAAGCCCATTGCGCAAGGGTTAGGGCTCGTGGGGGCTATTCAGGGTGTTGGGCGGATGTTCGGTAGAGGTAGCTCGAAAACCAAAGACACTGATAGACATGACCTCTAGGTCAGTGGATCGTATTTGGTAATGATCGAAGTTGTACCAGATTCCGATTTGAAGTATGTAGAGGCCAAGAGGTAAGCAATGGCTGAAAGAGACAACGGCGGCGGTAGCGGAGGATTCCTTCTCGGATTGCTAATGGGTGGCGTCGGGGGCTTTGTCGCTGGGATGATTCTTGCTCCAAAATCGGGTGAGGAAACTCGTGCGTTTATCCTCGATCAGAGTCGTGAATGGCGCGATAAGGCCGATGAACTTACTTCTGAGACTCGAAAGCGTATGGCGACTGCGGCAAACGAAGCCAGACGTGCTGCATCACAAATGCGTGACGAAGATGGCTTCGATGACCTGGATTTGGACGACGAAGAACTCTAAATAGTGTGTGGCGATAATCTAATTATCGGAAGTTAGCCACGCTCGTTGATAGCGACACCTAAGCTACTTGATCGACAGCTCTGTGGCTCTTGGATACGAGCCGAAAACCTTGAAAGTTGAGGTGTGCTTTGTAAGTTCTGTTATGGCCTCTTGAACATTCCCATCGTCGATTCTGCCTTCGAAGTCGAGAAGGAAGATGTAGTTACCGATTCCTTTGCCGGTAGGGCGTGACTCGATTTTCAGTAGGTTGATTCCACGATCTGCGAACGGACTAAGTGCTCCATAGACCAGACCTGGTGCGTCCGCACGATCAAAATCGAATGCGATAGAGGTTTTGTCGCTTTCAGTATTCGATTCGCTATTTGAACTTAGAACGGCGAACCGTGTGACGTTGTTTTGGCGATCTTGAATGCCTTGCGCAAGTATTGGGAGTCCGGCGAGTTCGGCAGACCGACGAGGACCGATAGCTGCTGTGCGGTCATCAGATTCTTTGAGATCGGTCACAGCGAGAGCGGTGCTGGTCGTTGTGATCTGCTCGGCGAGATTGAGTTTGTTCGAGAGAAATTCACGACACTGCGTAAGTGCTTCTTGTTTAGATTTTACGACTCGTATATCACTGATCTGGACCCCTGGTCGGGTGATGAGACAGTGATCGATCGGTAGAAGAATCTCGCCGATAATGTGTGCGTTTTTCGATGTGATCAGATAATCGACCACTTCAATGACGGTGCCACCGAGCGAATTTTCTATAGGAACGACGGCTTCGTCGACTTTTCCTTCTTCGAGTGCGCTAGTCACCAGTCCAAGGGAAGCGAACGGAACTCGTTCGTCATTAGGGGCGTAGAAATAGCACGCTTCGTCGGTGTAAGTGCCTTCAGGGCCGAGAAATGCGACTGTTTTAGACATGTTTACCTCATTTCAGTGAGAAGTTCCCACAACTCCGCAGTTGAGTTGGCTGGAGAGAGTGCAATGATTTCATCTTCAGCTTCGATTATTGCATCTGAGTCGGGTGGTTTCGATTGCCCTACTGCGGTGACAATAAGGACGATTTTAGTTCCGTACGGAAGCCTTAGTTCAGATAATGTGCGCCCGATTGCGGTTCCGGCTGACGGAAGCTTGATTGCGACAAGTTCTTGAGATCGGTCGGCGACTGGCATGAGTCTAATTAGTGGGTGGGCCGGAAGTGCCGTTGTAAGGTTCGCCAAGACAAGGTCGGTTGCGCTGACTACGAGATCCACACCAGAACGGTCAAACAACTCAGAGTTTTCTGGCGAGTGTGCTATCGCTATCGTACGAGCAACGTCGAAATTTGTTCTTGCCAATTGGCAAGCAGCAAGATTATCGGCGTCTGAGTCGGTGGTAGCTATGAGCGCTCCTGCTCGAGCCGCTCCCGCGTCTTTCAGCGCTTTTACCGAGGTCGCTTCGCCAATGGTAGCGATCATTCCGAGCTCACGTTGTAGGGAAGCGACAACATCTGGATCGTGGTCGAGGACGAAGACTTCATGTCCTTTGTTTATGAGCGATGATGCGAGTGGCGCTCCCACTTTTCCGCCGCCGACGATTACGAGAAACATATTGGCTAATCTTCCTCTGTAAGAACGCTGACGAGTCGGTCGCTGGCGAGAGTGGCTTTGTTGATCGTGCTGATGCCGAGAGAGTCGTAGAGAATTCGCGCACCTTCGTCTGTGACGACTGCCATGACCTTTTCGACACCGAAGATCGTTTTTGCACGCTGTGCGGCAAGCCCGTTCAGCGAGTCCTTACCGGTGGCGGCTATAAAAATATCGGCGTTAGAAATTCCGCATTCGAGCATTCCTGCACCAGTTGAGCCATCACGGTGAATCACCGTGATAGCACCAGAGTCGACTCGGCCGCGGGGAAGCAGCGAAACTGCTTTAGAGTTCCTTTCGATGACGGTAATTCTGTGTCCGAGATCGCTTAATTTGCGAGCGAGCGATGAGCCGATATTGCCGGCTCCAACGATTATTACGTTCATATCTATAGGTACGAATCCTGACTCCCCTGAGTCTTGCCTACTAAATTGCTAAGTAAGTGTTGGTTATATCAGCCTTTTACGTTCGGTCGTTTCTCGATGTTCGAGCTACTGGACGTGCGGCGTTACTGTGTTCCCGCCACAAAATTACATCACATGGGGCGTGTTCGAGTATGTACGGAATGTCGTTGCCGAGCGAAAAAGATCCGTAATCGGTTGGATATGACGTCCCGATCACGATTGCGTCTGCATCTCGAACAACCGCTTCGTGAACTATGGCCGGGCCGATGTCCCGGGCTTGTAGTAATTGAGAATCGATATCGCTGCGGGCGAGCCTGGCTAGTCGTTCAGAACGATGAAGAACCTGCTCACCTCTTGCGATCTGGTCTTCAATTTCGGCATCGAGAGGCAATGATCGCTGCACTTTGATTACATATATGAGGTACAAGTGGCCGCGATCGTCTCGCACGATGTTGGCTGCCCGAGTAACGGTGTTGATATCAGAAGGGTCGTCGGCTACGACTGCTATTACTCGATTGAAAGGCATATTTTGTCTATGTACCTTTTCTCAATTTCTGTTCTGAATGCGTTCTGGCAGCTAGTTAGTGATTCGGCTTACGAATTCGTCACGGCCAGCAACAACGAGTACATCGCCAGCACGTAGCCGTTCTTCGGAATCGGGGCTGAGTGTGATGTCCTCGCCTCGTTTGAGAGCAACGATTGCGATGCCGTACTTGTCGCGGGCACTTGCGAAACCGGCTTCTTCAAGAGTCATATTCGTGAAACGGTCGGCAACCTGAAGACGGCTTACCCCAAAAGCTTCAGCAAGCTCCATGTATTCCTCTACGTCTGGATTGAAGAGACTGTGAGCTAAGCGTGAACCCATTTCTTCCTCAGCGTGAATCACTCGATGACACCCGAGACGTCGAAGAGTGTTTCCGTGAAGGGCGCTGTGGGCACGAGCGACAATGAACGGCAGGTTCATCGTTTGGAACAGAACGCTCACCATAATGCTGGCTTCAATGTTCGCACCGATGCCAACAATTCCAATATCGAAGTTGTGTACTCCGAGTTCACGCAGCACGGCTTCTTGAGTGGCATCACCTGCCACAGGGTACGTCACCTCCCCCATGAGGTTTTGGACACGTTCTTCATCTGTGTCGATTGCCATAACGTCGTGGCCGAGCTGGTACAGCGTGCGGGCGACGTTACCGCCGAATCGACCTAGTCCAACTACTACGACCTGCTGCTTACTTTTCATAAATATTCGAGGATCGGGTTTTCACCCTTATTAAGAACTGGTGCAGTTCAAATACACGTAACCATTATCCGGTAACGGCCATCTGCGAGCGCTAGAATATTCTACCTGTAGCTGCATTACGTAATCATGCCAATAACGTGCTTCGGGAGTTAGATTGGGTTTTTAGTGTGATGATTCCAGTCGAATGAATCCCATATTGCAATATGAGAGCACTGATCTCAAAACGTGGGTGACGATAACAAAATATTCACGAATTATCCCTTGCTACTATTGTAAACATCCCAAGTGTTCGACACAGTGAGGTAACGGATAAAAGCTGTGATCTAGTTATTTGTCAAAAGGTTTTCTTGGAACCGTCATCTTTAAAATCCCTCAATTTGCAGGGAATGCTCGAAAATAGTGATCGATTTTTGACTGCCGTCGAAATAGAGACTTCACGCGGTCTTCTAATGGCGGAAGCATCAAGGAAGACTGCTGAACTGGCGAAGTCGTTGTCCGATTTCGAACAAGTCGACTTTGTTGCACTCACAGATAACCCCGGCGGAAATCCGCATATCCGGCCGGAAGTTCTCGGGCAAGACCTCCTGTTTCGCGGGCGTGAAGTCGTTATCAACATGTCGTGCAAGGACTACAACCGCAACGGTGTAGAGAGCCGGTTGTGGGCTCTGGGAAGTCAAGGCTTTTCGAACGTTTTGGCGTTGTCTGGCGATTATCCAATCGGCGGATTTAACGGCCAAGCCCAGCCGGTGTTCGATATCGACTCAGTTGGCTTATTGGAGCTAATGTCACAGATGAACGATGGGCTCCCGAACCAGATGTGGGGATCGGTTGGCCGTGAAGGTCGTTTGGAAAAAACGAACTTTTTCACCGGCTGTGCAGTGAGCCCGTTCAAAAAACTTGAAGGCGAGTTGATGACTCAATACTTCAAGTTGGCTTTGAAGGTGCGTACCGGAGCCAAGTTTGCGATTACGCAGATCGGCTACGACTCTCGAAAAGCATCAGAGCTGCATCGGTACGTCACCTCGAACAACATCAACGTGCCGCTTATCGGGTCGATATTCATTCTTACTGCGCCCGCAGGTCGATTCTTCAACAATTGGGGAGTCCCTGGCGTCTGGGTTTCAGACGAGTTGCGAGATATTGCAAATAAGCAGGCGAAATCGAAAGATCGTGGGCGTGCGTTCTTTTCAGAACTTGCTGCGAAGCAGATAGCGATTCTTAGAGGAATCGGCTATCGAGGAGCGTACATATCCGGGAGGCCTCAGTTGAAACGGATTCAGGGTATTCTCGATATGGCAGATTCGTTCGGAGAAAACGACTGGAAAGATTTCGCAAAAGAGATCAATTTCAAACAGACAGACGAGTTTTACTACTACGATCAGGGCGACAACGCGGGCCTAAGTTCAAACGAGGTAAGTAAGTCGTATTTGGCTTCGACAACTAAGAAAGCTCGAACGAAGTCGAAGTTTACGGTTCCGATGCAGTATCGGCTCGGTAAGTTTGTGCACGATCGAGTCTTCACCGAAGGCTCAGTCGGATTTAGGGCAGGAAAAGCCGTATATGGTCAGATAGAGAAGAGTAAGAAGCTTTCAGGAGTGGCTCATGTTGTTGAGCAGGCTACAAAAGTTCCCGGATATCACTGTCGAGACTGCGGAGATTGCTCACTTCCCGATATTGCCTATCTTTG
>JAPKFF010000106.1:0-6369 GCA_028821715.1 Dehalococcoidia bacterium | reverse complement strand
GGTCGAACCGCGTGATTGATAAATCCAAGATCGAACACCACCGCGGCCGGTATCAGCGGAATACTTGCACGTCCAAACTTAACGCCAACGCCACGTTCTTCTAAATACCTAACAACTCCACCCGGCGAGTCGAGACCAAATGCGCTCCCGCCAGTGAGCACAATACCGTTCACCCACTGAGCGCTCGCGAGCGGATCGAGCAGCGCGGTTTCCCGACTTCCAGGTGCCGCTCCTCGAACTTCCATTCCGGCGCTGGCCGGTTCCTTGCAGAGAATCACAGTGCAGCCAGTGCCGTTTTCAACGTCGGTGTGATGACCTACAGTGATACCTGTTACATCGGTTATGCTGCCTGAATAGTTCATTGGCTGGATCGAAATAAGTTCTGCGATACGTCTTGTGATTTGGCGTGATCGTACGTGTACGAGGACTCAGGCTAGCACAGCGCTGGGTGAAACTTTGCCAGCTTTAACGTTGCCTTAATTTCGGGGTGTACGAACTGAAATATCTGGGCGTATACTAAGTCCGAATTTACCTGCGGCGAAATTCGTAACCACCTCCGGACACCGACGTGCTGGAAGGTCAATTTCTTAGTAGGAATAACAAATTCGGCTCGTAACCGATGTGAGGAGTCCCGAAGGTGCCACGTAACTTCAAGGAACTTAAGCCCGCATACGGATTTGATGATGTGGCCATTACACCCGGCGACATCACGATTAACCCGGAAATGGCTGATCTGTCGACGAATTTCGACAGAATCAAGCTAGATGTCCCATTTATTGCCTCTGCAATGGACGCTGTGGTTGATCCGAAATTCGCTATC
Source organism: Dehalococcoidia bacterium (assembly GCA_028821715.1). GTDB lineage: Bacteria > Chloroflexota > Dehalococcoidia > Lucifugimonadales > Lucifugimonadaceae > Lucifugimonas. The sequence goes on along the minus strand of JAPKFF010000106.1, from coordinate 5,549 downwards.
GAAATGACCAAAGCTGGCGGGTTGGCTGTGATGAATATGGACGGGCTACACACCCGCTATGAAGATACCGCACCAATATATGAAGAGATCGTTGCTTCCCCCCGTGAAGAGGCAACGGCGATAATGCAGAGGATCTACTCTGCCCCGCAAAAACCTGAGCTCATTGCTAAGAAGATCGAAGAAGTAAAAAAAGGCGGCGGTATCGCTGCTGTTTCCTTCGTACCGCAGAGCGCGAAGCGAATGGGCCCACTAGCTGTTGAAGCCGGTGCAGACATGATTGTTGTGCAGGGAACTGTTGTTACCGCCCGACACTCATCGAAGAGCCTTAAAGGCCTCGTCTTCTCTGACCTGATCAAAGACATCGACGTTCCGGTTCTCGTTGGTAACACAGTTTCTTACGAAGTAACCAAGGAACTGATGCAGCAGGGAATCGCTGGCGTTATGGTCGGTGTTGGACCCGGATCAGTTTGCACAAGCCGTGAAGTTCTAGGCATCGGCATCCCTCAGGTAAGCGCCACTATCGAGTGTGCGGCAGCCCGAGATGATTACTTCAAGGAAACAGGCAACTACATTCCGATCATCACAGACGGTGGTATCCGAACTGGTGGTGACGTTTGTAAGTCATTCGCCGCCGGTGCAAACGCAGTAATGATCGGCAGCCCGTTCGCCAAGACCGAAGAAGCTCCCGCAAAGGGCTTCCACTGGGGCATGGCAGCCTGGCACGACTCGCTTCCTCGTGGAACCCGAATCAACATGGGTACCGAGTACAGCTTGCATCAACTTCTCTACGGTCCATCATCACGGACTGACGGTACGTTGAACTTGGTTGGAGCCTTACAGATATGTATGGGTTACGTTGGCGCAGAGACCATTCGAGAGATGAATAAGGCTCGAATGGTCTACGCACCAGCTATCAAGACTGAAGGCAAGATCTACCAGCAGGCAGGTCTCGGCTCCTAGCTGCCATTGGCAGGTTTTCTACTAGGCGATTAGCTCCCCTGCCGATTGATAGGTACAGGGCCGATGTCGGCAGTAGAAGGTAACGTCAAACAAAACCTGAATAAGGCACTAGCACAACCCTGTGCTGGTGCCTTATTTTAAGAGACAATCATTCATATGAACTTCAAGCGCCCACGTGGCACCGCCGACATACTTCCTGATGATCAGCCATATTGGTCGCACGTTTACTCAACTGCTCGCAAAGTTGCGAATCAGTTCGGGTATCGCAGAATAGACACTCCAACGTTTGAAGACACAAATCTCTTCCAGCGCGGTGTTGGTGACGAGACTGACATCGTTCAAAAAGAGATGTATTCGTTCGAAGATCACGGCGGAGACGGAATAACACTTCGCCCCGAGGGCACAGCTTCCGTTTGCAGGGCCTATATCGAAAATGGATTGCACAATAGTCCTCAGCCAGTTCGCATGTTCTACATGGCTCCGATGTTCCGATACGAACGACCACAAGCGGGTCGGTTCCGTCAGCACCAACAGTTCGGATGCGAAGCAATTGGCGATCAATCACCAAAGGTCGATGCAGAAATAATCGAACTCGGCTGGAAGTACATTGCCGACCTCGGAATCAAGAACGTGACTCTGCGCCTGAACAGCCTTGGCGACCATGAAGGTCGTGCCGACTACCTGAGCGATCTAGAAAATTACTTCCGCGGGGTAGCCGACCAGCTGCCTAAGCTTGATCGTGATCGACTGGATCGAGCGCCTCTACGTGTTTTAGATTCCAAGGCACGTGAAACTCAGGCACTTGCCGATGCTGCTCCAAAATCAGTCGACTACATCAAGGATGAAGCCAAAGAACACTGGGATGAACTGCTGTCTCTCCTCGACAATCTCAAAGGGGTCTACCCAGATTTCTCTTACAAGGTCGATCACCGTCTTGTACGTGGACTCGATTACTATAACCGCACCGTATTTGAGTACGAACCTCTCGATGCTGGCGGGCAGGGAACCTTGCTGGCTGGCGGTCGATATGACCCGTTGATAGGCATACTTGGCGGACAAGAAACTCCTGCCATTGGTTTCGGATCAGGAATCGAACGAATGATTCTCGAACTCAAAAAACAAGAAGCAGAAATTAATCCTTCAGCCGGACCCGACATCGTCGTAGTGGCGCTCGGTGACGCGGCCTCTGCCGGAGCCAAGCTCGCTACAGGCTTACGAGCCGCGAACGTTTCGACCGTGCTGGCGCCCAGCCGTTCGATGAAAGCACAAATGCGGTACGCCAGCCAACAAAACGCTTCGAACGTCGTGATCATTGGTGATCGTGAAGTTGAAAACGGTGTGGCATCAGTCAAAAAGCTTGCACAGGGTGGCGACCAGTCCGAGGTAGCTCTCGATGCTGCTTCGATAGCCGAGCACGTGCGGGCAGCTGGCAACCAGTAGCGGTTCGATTCCAATCGCACTACCCACCTTCTGAATCCATATTTGGATTCACGATTTATTCGCACTACTGGTAACCTCAAACTATGCAGCAATCAATGGAAGCCCGCCTAAAAGAAATCTCTGAACGACACGGCGAAGTCGAACACTTGATGTCTCAGCCTGAGACAGCTTCTGACCCGAACGCCATTAGGAAATTGGGCCAGGAGTACAGACAACTACAACACGTCGTCGAACTATGGAGCGAGATGACGAGCGCTCAGACCGATCTCGATGGTGCGCAGGAGATGATTGCGGAAGAAACCGATCCTGAAGTTCTCGAAATGGCGACCACGGAAGCAGACGATCTAAAAGAAAAGCTAGACAGTCTATTCTCCGATATCAAACTCGAACTTCTTCCAAAAGACGAAACTGAACTCGCTGATGCCGTTGTCGAGGTTCGTGCCGGTGCCGGAGGAGATGAGGCTGGCCTCTTCGCTGCTGAAATATTCCGGATGTACCAACGCTACGCTGAGAGCCGCAAGTGGAAAATGAAAGTTCTCAGTGAAAACAGCACCGGTGTGGGCGGCATCAAGGAAGTTACGTTCGAAATCGAAGGTGAACGTGCCTACCAAAGACTTCATCTTGAAAGCGGAGTTCACCGGGTTCAACGTGTTCCCGAAACTGAGTCACAAGGTCGAATTCACACTTCTACAGCCACTGTCGCAGTGATGCCCAAAGCAGAAGAGCTTGACCTGATCATTGAAGACAACGATTTGAAGATCGACGTGTTCCACTCCGGCGGTGCTGGTGGTCAGAACGTGAACAAAGTGGCGACTGCCATTAGAATTACTCATCTTCCGAGCGGGCTCGTTGTGCAGTGCCAGAATGAGCGATCGCAGCTGCAAAACAAATTGCAGGGTATGGAGATTCTTCGTTCACGACTTTGGGACAAACAACTTCGTGAACGCAACGCCGAAATTAGTGCGAACCGAAAATCACAAGTCGGTACTGGTGATCGATCTGAAAAGATTCGCACCTACAACTTCCCGCAGTCTCGAATCACCGATCACCGAATTGGCTTCACGAGTCACCAGATGCAGAACGTTATGGGCGGTGGTCTCGATGACTTCATCGATGCGTTGCTTCAAGAAGAGCAGGCACGAAAGCTCGCTGCTGTAGGCGACTAAGGCGGGAGTTCATGACCGCCGAAACAGTCTCAGCACTTATCGAATCAATCGCACGCCGGCTAGACGCGGTTGGAATCGAAGATCCAGGAATCGACGCTCGTTTACTGCTGCGAAGCGCGTTCGGCTGGTCGGCTGCTCAACAACTTGGGCAACTACTCGATCCTCCTCCGGTGAACCGCCTCGACAATCTCGAATCGATGGTTGTGCGGCGAGAAACACGTGAGCCGCTTCAGTACATTACCGGCAGCACCGAGTTTTACCGACGAAATTTCACAGTTAACGAATCAGTATTGATTCCTCGCTCAGAGACTGAACAACTAGTCGTTCAAGCCCTCTCGTTTGTACGGGAGCGAGGTATAGAAAACCCTCGGATCGCCGACATCTGCACCGGCTCAGGCGCAATCGCCGTGTCACTGGCATTAGAACTTCCGGCTGCCGAGGTGCATGCAACCGATATTTCTTCCGCCGCGCTTGGCGTCGCACAACAGAACGCGGATGACCTGAATGCTGAGTTAGATATGTACGAGGGAAATCTGTTGGATCCGCTTTCCGGTGCATTCGATGTAATCGTTTCGAATCCGCCCTACATCCTCGCAGGCGTCATGCCCTCGCTTCAGGCTGAGGTCACCAAAGAGCCAAGTTTGGCTCTTGATGGCGGGAATAATGGCTTAGACGTTATACGCCCGCTCTTAAAGGGCATTCTTACCCGGCTCAAGCCAACGAATAGTGCCGCCTACATTGAGATCGATCCACCGATCGAAGACGCCGTTCTCCGACTAGCACTATCAACGTTCCCTCAGGCAGGAATATCGCTTCTCACCGATTTGGCGGGACTAACTCGCTGCATTTCGATCGAACACGCGTAGGCACGCGAACCGGATATCACCCGTCTACCCTCTGTATCAGCCGATTCGTGTCCAGTGATTCTCTGAATCCGGCATAATGTGCCATACATCTAGATGTTTTAGGACGATTTCATGCCAATTTTCGTGCTTCATATATACGGTATCCTCAAACACCCTGATGAACACCCTGCTTCTCAACCTTTCTGGGCAGCGGTTCCAGATGTACAAGCCAGCCGTGAAAATGCAGAAGGTCTTTTGCGGGGCGATACAATCCCATTTAATATCGACGGCGCTCCATAAAAAGAGACAACTGAGTTTGGGATTCCTGTTACACGGCATTTTCACGATGCACCGCAGGAGCAAATTTCACTTGTAACTTTGTCGGCTTGGGCTGATACGGAATCAGCGGCTGAACATTCATTTCACGGCACACATGGCTATCATCCGTGATGTGATAGACCGACGATATCGAGTCGGTTAATTGAGACTTGGCGAATACCAAAATCGCTCATCTGTATGAAAATGCCTCATGGTCAGATACGTTCTCATTCAAAACCATGTACACCAGCTCAGGTGAGAAAATTAGTATGGACAACAAGAGATTTAAAGACTTGGGTAGTCGAACCGTCTGACAGCACCCAAACGAACACGCAAACAAAAAACCCCTGGACATTTGTCTAGGGGTTTTTGTTGATCGAAATCGATCGGAAAGTTCGAGCGACTTACCTCTTTGTGTACTGAGGTGCCTTACGGGCCTTCTTAAGACCGTACTTCTTGCTTTCCTTCATTCGAGAGTCACGGGTCATAAGACCAGCGTCACGAAGCGGCTTACGCAGGTTTTCATCCATAACCACAAGCGCTCGAGCCAAACCGTGTGCGAACGCACCAGCTTGGCCGTGCGAGCCACCACCGTGAGTCTTAGCAACGATAGTTACCTTGTCGGTAAGGCTTGTTGCCCCGAGCGGGCTAATTGCCTGTCGAAGCCATGCACCAACGGTGAATACTTCGTCGATAGGTTTACCGTTTACGGTTGAACCACCTGGAGTGTTGTAAACCCGAACTCGGGCGATGGCTGTCTTTCGACGGCCCGTACCGTAGTAATACTGCTGGCTAGTCAACTATTTCTCTCCCGAGTCGC
>JAPKFF010000105.1:0-6454 GCA_028821715.1 Dehalococcoidia bacterium | reverse complement strand
GGTCTTTCTGAATACCTTGTCCAGACTCCCGATCGTGTGCTTCCAGTTCCTGACTGGGGTGAGCTTGATGAGTGGGTTATGTGTCAGCACACCGGAACGGTTCTTTATTCTGTGAAGCAGATGGGTAACGTTGCTGGTAAGCGGATTGCGGTTCTGGGACAGGGCGGAATTGGTCTATCGTTTTCGATGTTGACCGAGAAGATGGGTGCACAGCAGGTAATCGGTATCGATCCTGTCGAGGCTCGTCGTGAGAAGGCGTTGGACATCGGTGCGACCAACACGGTTAATCCTGACAAAGACGATATGTACGAAGCGATTGAAGAACTGACGAACGGCGAGGGCATCGACATTGTTGTGGATGCAACTGGCGATCCTGCGGGATTCGGTCAGTGCTTGAAGATCGTAAAGCGTTGGGGCACGTTTGTTAGCTTTAGCCTCACTGGGAAGGGTGGCAAGATTGCCGAGTTTCCTCACCAGGAGTTCATGTTCAAGGCGGCGACGATTATTCCTACGCAGGTTGCTGCCACTTCGGAGCCGACTAAGGACATTCGAGAGATGATTGCGCTTAAGGAGCGTGGCTGGGCTGATCCTGGCTTGTTGAAGAGCCACAATGTGGGCTTTGAAGACGTTCAGAAGGCGTACGACATGTATTCGGATCACTCCGAGGGCGTTATCAAGATTGTGATGGATATGAACGGCGCGGGAGCGTAGTTTGTAGGCTGGTTAGTTATACGAATGTATTGATTTTAGAGAGACCTATCGTCGTTCTGGCGAAGGGTCTTTTTTTGGTGAGTGCGGGTAACGGGCGTGCGGCGCTGGGATTGTTCAGGTGAGCGATAGATCCTGAAAATGAATTCTTGGTGATAGTGCTGGCGCGAACGTACGACATCTGAGGGATGCCGTTTGCATCAGGAAAAATACTCGGGTGATTTGGCTGTTTTTGCAACTGCGCCTGAGAAATCGAGTTGCTGCCACATTTCGTAGAGGATGATGGCGACTGCGTTCGACAGGTTGATGCTGCGATTCGCTGGCATCATTGGTATTTTCAGCTGTTTTTCGGATTCGAATTGTCCCGTTACTGATTCGGATAATCCTCGACTTTCAGATCCGAAAACAACTGTGTCTCCGTCTTGAAATTCGACCGAGTTGTACGGAGTTGTGGCGGTTGAAGTTGAGGCGAATATTCTGGTTGGGTCGACTGAATCTAGTAGTGCTTCGAATGAATTGTGGACCGTAACGATTGCTAGGTGCTTGTAGTCGAGTGCGGCTCTACGGAGGGCGTGTTCGGTTAGTTCAAATCCCAGTGGTTCGACAAGGTGTAGATTCGCTCCGGTGTTGGCACACAGTCGAATTATATTGCCGGAGTTTTGCGGTATTTCTGGGGCTACAAGTGCCACGTTGAAGGGCATGCGATTTACGTTCTCAGGAAGTGAGCTTGTTGGTTCAGAGTTGGGTTTGTAATTTTGCCACTGGTCGCAGATATTACTTGCCGCATCGAGATAGTGAACTGAATTACAGACTGGTGCTACTTGTGATTGAGGATATTCATGTTCGGTTTAGTTCCAGATTGTGACGTCGTTGACGGGGGTGCGTTTGCGTTCGGATTTGTTTTCGTCGGAGTCTGCTGGGTAGCCGATGTAGAGTGCACCGACGATGGCCCAGTCGGGTTCGGCTCCGATGGCGGTGTCGATTGGTGCGATGCAGGGCTTTCCGGTGCTCCATCCAACTCCGATTCCGAGTGATTCGGCGGCGAGCATCAGGTTTTGAACGGCGCAGGAGGTTGCGGCGAAGTTCTCTTGGGTCATTTCGTCGTCACGGCCTGCGACGGAGTAGACGTACACAAAGGCTGGTGCGTCGAGAATTTCTTGCAGGGCTTGTTTCGCGCTAGTCTCGCGGCGCACAGGGTTAGGGTTTTTGACGTTTTCGTAGGTCCAGTCGTGAACGATTTGTGCGATTTTTTTGCGCATGTCACCATTTTTTCTAAGCACAATGAATCGCCAGGGCTCTGTAGTTCGGTGATTGGGAGCCCATGTTGCGGCTTCGATCATTAACTCGAGGACGGAGTCAGAGACGGTATCTTCTGTGAAATCACGTACTGTTCGGCGGGCTTTGATTGAGTCGAGGACCAAAATGTTCTCCGTTGAATGGGTTAGGGGTTATCGAAAAAAGGGTACAGGTGATTGTTCAGAGAGTGGTGATATCGTCGGTGATAGAAGCGTGTTTGATCCTGAAAATGAATTCCGTATGACGGCTTGTCGGCGATTTTAGCTAGGAATCGAGTGACTTTACCCAATCGTCTTGCGAGGGAAGGCTGGTGGGGTCTTCGGCGCGTTGTAGGTAAAACTTGTGCATGGGTAGGTATTGTTCGTACGAGGAGCGTAGTTCGGTAATAGCGTCTTCGGAGGCATCGACGCGTATATCGGTTGGGAATTTTTCTCCAGGGGCTCCGACGATTAAGCATGCTGAACGCTCATTGAGATGGGATCCGCCTGCCCCTGATTGGCCTCCTGCTTGCTTGCCTGAGTCGAGGGCGGAAAGGAGTCGATTGGCGAGGCTCAAGTCAGATTTGTTTGGAGTGGGCGGGTTTTCAAAACCGTTGACCAATGCCGAGAAAACTTCTTCGTTTGCTAGGAAGTTTCCGACTGCGGTGCAGTTGTTTCCATTGAGATACCCGCTTACGGGTTTAATGTTGCCGCCAGAGTGAATTAGTGGAGTGCCTTTAGGGAGCATGAGGGCGACTTGGCGGAACTCAGAATGCTCGTCGTTGGCGAGTGCTTCCATGAAGGCTTCAACGGGATCGGAACCATCTTCGATGAGTTCCATTATTTCTTCGGCTATAGCCGGGTTCGTTGAGGCTTGTGTTGTGGCGACTGCGATTCCGGGGAGGATTTTCGGGCATGTAGCGCCGACGGCGAGTGAGTAGGTGGCTATCGCTAATCCTAACTCGCCAGTTTTTGGATCGCGTCCAAGAATGGTGAAAGTCATGCGAACTATTTTATTCGTGAGTCCTGACGATGTGGTTAGTGCTTTCAGCTTATCGTTGAGCGGAGTGTGATCATGGCAATGAATTTGTGGCATCACTGACCAATGAAATCGCATAAAATTCGTTGGCGTTATTTGGGTACCGGTGTTGATATGTTGGCGGTTCGCTGACAATGCGATTGCAATTGGTTTGATCGCCTCCGTGCGCAAAATATCTCCCCCTACGGTGATGCGAATGGGACAGAACTAACGAATTTTGTTTCGATTCGCAGCCCGAAAATCGAATTGATAGGAAGTTCCCGAGCAGCGTAATGTTTTTGGCGTCCTGAATATCACTCTACATACCCGTAATCGGTCAGATGCAGGTTATTTGGTTTATGCGTGAGGCTTTATCCGTCTCTGCCGGTCAGGCCGAGAATGTGGGTTTGCGGGTTGCAGCTTTCGCTGCCGGATGTTGGGACATTGAACACTGAGCGGTAGTTATCGGATATTGCCTGACCGAGTGGCATGCATTGTTCGACGAGGTAGGAATCCGAGCGTTGCATCTTGTTTTGAGCCGATGGTGATGTCCCAGCCGTGTATGAGCGTGTCGAGGAACAGTTGCTTACCAGAGGGTCAACGAATCGGTGAAGAGTTGGGTTAGTTCTGGGGCTCCGGTTGGGCGTGGGGCTAATTTGGTTACTCTGTGTTGAGGGAGCGTGCCTTCTACTAGCGCCGGGACATCATTGATGGTGTAGCCGACGCCGACGAGTCCGTTGGGGACTCCGATTTGCTTAAGGATGTAGATAAGGCGTTCGGCTACGAGATCGCCCGCGTCTTCTGGTCCTGCTCCGTTCACATCGGCTCCTAAAAGTTGTGCAGCGCGCAGGTGTCGTTTGGGGTTTGATGAAGCGGTGTAACGGAAAACGGCCGGGGCATTCAGGATTACCGCCATTCCATGCGGAACGATAGCTTTTCCTTCGGGATACCCTTCAGGTCGGTAGTTTTTCACCAGCCCTGAAACCGGGTAAGACATGCCGTGAGGCAAATGAACCCCGGCGTTACCGAAGCCGACACCTGCGAACGTGGCAGCCATGGCCATGTTTGTTCGGGCGTCCATGTCTTCAGAATCGAGCACTGACGGGAGGATGCTATTTCCGACCATTTCGAGTGCTGCCAAAGCCCACACATCGCTAATGGGATTTGATCCCTGATAGGCGGGTCGGTGCGCTGGACTAGATGGAGCTTCGCGCTGCGAAAAGGGGAGTGCGGTGTAAGACTCGATGCCGTGGCAGAGAACGTCGAAGCCGCTGCACGCCGCAACCATTTTGGGGAGCGATCGGGTGTTTTCAGGATCGACCAAGCCGACGTCGGGTCGTAGTGATCGGTGTGCGATGCCAGTTTTGGCACCTAGTTCTTCATAGTCGAATATTGATACGCCGGTAGTTTCGCTTCCTGTGCCGGCAGTCGTTGGGACTGCTACTAGTGGTTTGAGATCGCCCGGTACTGGTGTGCCTTTTCCGATTGGCGCGTTGACGTATTCAAGGAATTCGGCAGGATACGTGGAGTAGAGATTCACCGCTTTAGCGGTGTCGATGCTCGAGCCGCCGCCCACGGGCAAAAATCCGTCGAAGTTGCCTTCTACTGTGAACTTTATGGCTCGTTTTAGCGAGGAGTCGGTTGGCTCAACGCTGACTTGATCGAATACTGCGTAGTCGATGTTGGCTTGCTTCAAAGAGTCGATTGCGGTTTGCACTGCTGGGCTGTTCGCAAGCTGAGGATCAGTGACGACTAGAACTCGCGTTGCGCCTAATCTAGAGAGTTCGTATCCGGCTTCTTTCGTGATTCCGGGGCCAAATTTGATCGATGAGGTATCGATAGTGAAGGCGGTTTCGGTGGACATGTTGCTCATTTTGGTCGGGTGGGCTCGGAACTCGGTGGTCTTTTGGTAGTTTTCGAACGGAACGCGTAGGATAACCGAATATCTCGAATAACCAAGATGGTGAGCGGGAGCAGTATCTGAGTTATAAACTAGAATTGAGTTAATTCATTCAAGAATCTAGATAAGAGAGCAGTATGCGTGTAGTTCAGTTTGTTATTCCGGGTGCGGGACGTCGAGTGGGTTTTGTTGATGGAGATGATGTTGTTGATGTGACTTCATCAACAACATCATTGAGTTCGGTTTTCGACGTTTTCGAGTTGTCGCAGGCTGTTGGTAAATCTTTCGACGAAACGCTGACTGGAGCGGCTTTTGAGGGATCAGATCGCCTGAACTACGCGGAGTTGCTCGCGGCTGAGGTCGGTGGAGATTCAACTTATTTGATTGCTCCGTTCGATCATCCTGATGATCACCGCGTAATAGTTTCTGGAACGGGACTTACCCACACGGGAAGCATGAAGTCACGCGATCAGATGCATTCGGTTGATGCTGTGCCGACCGAAGAGCCAGCGACAGATTCAGCGAAGATGTTCCAGATGGGTATTGATGGTGGTAAGCCTAACCCTGGTGAGCGCGGAACGTCGCCAGAGTGGTTTTACAAGGGGAACGGCACGATTGTGCGTGGACCGGGTGAGGGACTCGAGATTCCGGCATTTGCACTGGATGGTGGCGAGGAACCTGAGTTGGGCGGTTGCTATTTTATCGACAAGAATGGGGTGCCGAATCGAGTTGGGTTCGCTTTAGGTAATGAGTGGGCTGATCACGAGACTGAGCGGATTAACTATCTGTATTTGGCTCCATCAAAATTACGCTCCTGTGCGCTAGGCCCTGAGCTCATAACGGATTTTTCATTTGATGAGTTAGAACTGGAATGCACTGTTGAACGCGATGGCGAGATGATCTACGAAAGTGGTCCACTTTACTCAGGCGAAGGGTACATGTCTCACACGTTGGCGAACTGTGAGGATCACCACTTTAAGTATCCGTTACACCGTGTCCCAGGCGATGCACATATTCATTTTTTTGGAACAAGCCAATTGAGTTACAGTAGCCGAGATTGGAAATTCCAGCCCGGCGACATGATTACGATTTCGGCTGAAGGCTTTAGTGCTCCGTTGCGTAATACTGTAGTTGCTGGCGACCCATCTGAGGGTCACGTTATTCCCGTGGTGATAGCTTAAAAACGCTGACTAAAATCGAGTTCCGTAGATATGTTTATGAAAAAACCCAGATGAATATATTTTCTCCAACGAGATATTTGTTTCTTATTTTGGTACTGCTCGCCATTCTCTCTGGCTGTACTCCACTCGACGCACCTAACGGGGTCAGTAACGAAGGTGATGCGCCACCAATAAATGGTGAGACTTCCATGAAAGCATCCGTTGATGCAACTCTTGAGGCAATGGCAGCAGGTGTTACTCCAACTCCAGTATCAAAGTCTGGTAGAGGAGCAGCTCCAACAGTCGTCCCTACTCCAACATCTGCGAGTATTGATAAAACGGAAGATGATTCAACCCTCACCACCGTAACGGGCCGCGCCATGTGGAATGACCA
>JAPKFF010000017.1:0-27270 GCA_028821715.1 Dehalococcoidia bacterium | reverse complement strand
TAGCTGTGTTCCCGGGTCGTTCAATGGTAGGACAGGGGCCTTTGAAGCCTCTAATCCTGGTTCGAATCCAGGCCCGGGAGCCAACCTCCCAATCTCAGCACAAACAAAAAGCCCCCGGCAAACGCCGAGGGCTTTTTTTATTTACTACATCGATCCCCCAATCCAGGGAACCCAAACCTACGTCCCCTTCCACATTGGAAGGGCTAGCAGGAGGCTGAAGCGAGCGACCAAGTCGATAAACGACCGGCCCCAAGAACTAAACGCCGGCGTGACCCGTCAGCTCAACCTTCAGTCCAGCATCCGCAGCCATAGACCACGGAGTCTCAACAACCCAGTGACCAGGCTCCTTCTCAACCAAAGGCGGGCGTTCTTTTGCCCATTTGTGTTCAGGGTCGACTTCCAAAGGAGTTCGAGTCATGAACACATCACCCGGTGGAGGGTTGATAGGTGAAACAACTTCACCAGGAAGCAAGAACTCTTCACGTTGAATGTCTGGATGCGACGGCAAAGCAGCCGAAACCAGCGCATTCGTGTAAATGTGCATCGGGTTATTGAAAATAGCTTCGGTCTCACCCGATTCCTGAACAACACCCAAGTACATAACAGCCATATCGTGGCACATGTACCGAACCGTCGCCAAGTTGTGAGCAACCAACAAGTAAGCCAAGCCATGCTCTTCCTGAAGGTCAACTAACAGGTTCATGATCTGCGCACGAATCGAAACGTCCAAAGCCGAAACAGGCTCATCCAAAGCAATAACCTTAGGATTCAAAGCCAAAGCACGAGCAATACCAATACGCTGTCGCTGACCACCCGAGAACTCGTGTGGGTACAAGTTAGCCTGGTAAGGATTCAGACCAGTCTCACTAAGCAACTCACCAACACGACTTGCAATCTGACCCTTAGTCATTGTAGTGGCAATCTCAAGCGGCTCACCAACGATGGAACGAACACGCATGCGAGGGTTCAACGAAGACCAAGGATCCTGAAACACAGCCTGCACTGAACGCCGGAACTCGGTCTTACCCGCCTTCGACATCTTTACAACATCTTCGCCTTCATAGTAAATCTCACCACCGGTTGGCTTTTCAAGACCAAGCAGAAGCTTCAAAGTCGTGGTCTTACCACAACCAGATTCACCAACAAGACCAAAAGTCTTATTGCGTTCGATATCAAAGCTGACATCGTCGACTGCCTTGAGGTAGTCCTTGTTGCCGAAGCCCATAAAGCCTCCGCCAACCTGATACCACTTACGAAGATTTCGAATCGAAATAATCGCATCTGCACTTGGGTTTACACCCGGTGCGCTTGGAATTGAAACGTTTTCAGCTGTTGTCATTTGTCGTTACCGATTCTCGTCGATCGTAAATAATCTGAAGTTGTTGACTAGTCTGCGTTTTCAGCAGGCATCATGTGAGCGTACTTATCGTAATCAGCAACCGAACTCTTCGAAAGCTGTACCCAGTGATCAGGTTCCACCTCAATCAGCGGCGGTCGGAGTTCCGCATCCTCAGCAGTAAAGGTTAGCGTTGAGCGAGGAGCAAATGAGTCACCAGCAGGGAGGTTGTACAGCAATGGAGGCTGCCCCTCGATCTGCGGTAATCGACCAGTCTTCTCTTCCAGCTTCGGGACAGAACTGATCAACGCCTTGGTGTACTCGTGCAAAGGCTCGTTAAAAATAGTGCGTACATCAGCAACTTCAACAATTCGGCCAGCATACATAACCGCTACACGGTCACACATCTTGGCAACAATTCCGAAGTCGTGAGTGATGAAAACAATTCCAACACCCTCTTCTTGTTGAATCTGTCGCAGAAGTCGAAGGTAAGCAGCCTGAATCGTCACGTCGAGTGACGTAGTTGGCTCATCAGCAATAATCACTGCCGGAGCCGATGAAATTCCGATAGCCCCAACAACACGCTGTCGCATGCCACCAGAAAGCTGGTGCGGATAGTCCTTAGCCCGTGTCTCAGGAGCAGGTATTCGTACCTTACGGAGCGAATCCACAATCTTGTCCCAAAGAGGCTGACCTTTCAACCCTTGATGAATCTTGATCGCCTCACCAACCTGGTTCTCAATACTGAAAACCGGGTTCAGAGCCTGCATAGGATCCTGAAGAATGATCGATATCTCACCTCCACGAACCGCTGTCATATCACCTTCGGAAAGTTCAAGGAGGTTACGACCGCCAAGGATCACCTCACCATTAACAATTTTTCCAGGAGGTGTTGGAACAAGCCTCATCAGAGACAGAGCCGTTACCGACTTACCTGAACCCGACTCACCAACGATTCCGAGAGTTTCACCCCTCTTTACGTGGTAGCTAACTCCATCCACAGCCTTCACAGTTCCCCAGCGGGTAGTGAAGTGTGTCTGAAGATCTTTCACCTCAAGGACCAGTTCTTCGCTCGTGGCGCTAGCGCCGAAGCCATCGGTATCAACACTCACAGCAGAAGAAACTTCTTTCTCCTCAACTGCCGCGTCGGTGGATTCTGCCATTCTGAGTCCCCTAGTAGTTACGTTTGTGACCATTCCGAACCCCGAATAATCTGTTCGAAATTCAATGTCAACGACTCATAATCAATTTACAAATAAAACCCGGCGTAACAAGCATTGAAACGTCGGAAGTGATCGGCACGATACCAAATTTTTAGCCTGAACGCTACCGGTCAACAATCGTTTACGTCACCTAAATTCCGAGATCTCTTTCCAATTCATCTAAAGCACAATCTATGGCTCTCACAATGAAGTCGATCTCGTCCTTATTAATCGACAGTGGTGGGCATATCGTAATCACGTCTCCGGCACGGAAACTAACTATGTTTCTATCGAACAACATCTTCGGCAATTTCTTAGCCAAACCAGCTTCTGCCGGGAACGGAGTCTTACTATCGCGATCTGCAACAAGCTCAACCGCCGCAAGCAAACCTAAGCCACCACGAACATCACCCACACTCTTGTGGCTAAATAACGTCTGCAGCTGCTCGTACAAGTAAGTACCCATCCGCTTCGAATTACCAACCAGATCCTCTCGCTCGAAAATCTTCAGGTTCGCCAAAGCAGCAGCAGCGGCAATCGGATGCCCACCAAACGTAATCAAGTGCTTGAATGTCTCGTTCGGACCACCAACAAAAGCGTCAGCAATCTTCTTCGTCGCGATCGCAGCACCCAAAGGAGCATAACCACTCGTAATTGCCTTCGCAACACTCGTAATATCAGCCTGCACGCCCCAATTAGTCGGAGCGAACCATTCGCCCGTCCGACCAAAACCAGTAATCACCTCATCAGCAATCAACACAACATTGTACTGATCCGCAATCTCACGCAGCCGCTGCCAGTACTCTGCCGGCGGAACCTGAATTCCAAAAGCAGCCGAAATCGGCTCGGCAATCATCGCTGCAACCGTATCGGCACCCTGGTGCTTAATCACTTCCTCAAATTCATTGGCGCAGCGAATCGCCACATCAACCGGATCACCCGCAAACGGCAATCGGTACGAATTCCAATTCGTCACGTGAATCGCACCCGGCATCAACGGCCCCATTGGGTCAGCAGCAGCATTACCACCAAGACTCACTGCCATCGCAGTTCCACCGTGGTACGAATACCGACGGCTAATAACTTTGAACGCTCCCGCTTTTCCATTAAGAATCGAGTACTTCTTAGCCATTTTGACCGCAGTCTCAACAGCCTCAGAACCACCCGAAACGAAAAACGAACGCGCTCCATGATCGGGATAAAGCTCGGCAACCTTGCCCGCAAGCTCGATCTGCGGAATTGTCGCACCACCCGAAGGCGCCGAATCAATCGCAGTCATCTGTGAATAAACAGCGTCAGCAATCTCAGTCCGACCATACCCAGCCGACTTATACCAAAGCCCACCCATCGCATCTAAATACCGATGCCCATCAGCGGTCTCAACCCACACCCCATCACCCTTCGTATAAACCTTTAGGCTCCCGCGCCAGTCATTCGTCTGGGCAGCGTGCATGAACATGTGGTCCCCGGCAATTTGCTGAAGCTCTTCGATCCGTTCACCGCTAATGGTTTCCAGATTTATGGTCGACGTCATCAAGGTCTCCGCTACGCGACATAGTTGTTCAAGCATTTTATGATGCATCAACAATTCTAAGACCAAAATATCCTTCAGTCCACGATTTTGAGCGAAATTTTCTTAGCCCATGAAAATCGCTGACCCACCTCCGAGCATCCAATACCCAGTCCTATACTCCAATTAAGATGAAACCTTCGGCAACACCGCCGCACAAATTTTGAGCCTCGGACTCGAAGACCAAGCACTATTCCTTATCTACTGGGGCATCAATCCAAAAGCACGCCTAATGACCCTCGACACCCTGCGCCTGTCCACCGAAACCTACTCGCTCTCCGACCAAACCAAACTCCGCTATAACGTTGACGTCGAAATCCAATATCCCGATATGGACGCCGTAGGCAAAATGGTCAAAGAAAAAGGAAAAAACTTCTTCTATCAAGGCCGCGCCAACCGAGAATCCTGCTGCGAAGTCCGAAAAGTCGAACCACTCGGCAGAGCACTCACAACACTCAATGCCTGGGTAACCGGCCTAAGACGAGATCAAGGCACGGAACGCGGCTCGATCGACATCGTCGCATGGGACGCCGCCCACAACAACTAGAAGATCAACCCTCTCGCCAACTGGACTTTCGAGCAAGTTCAGGAATTCGTCAAAGAAAACGAACTCCCCTACAACGAACTCCACGACAAAGGCTACCCTTCACTCGGCTGCGCACCCTGCACCCAAGCCATCAAACGCGGCGAAGACATCCGAGCCGGACGCTGGTGGTAGGAAGACGATCCCAATGCTAAAGAATACGGCATCCACACCGTCCAACCCCTAGCGTAAAACTGCGACAGCCAACATCGGATCCCTTACAGACGGAAGGGCTAGGGTAGGAGAATTGCGACGCGGATCGGAGTCGTCAGACGACTAACGTCCTAACGCCCGCAGCCTAATCTCACCACTCACGTTATAGCCCAACACCGCAGATCCATCACCAATCTGCAACGTCACAACACCCCTGTACGGAGCCACATCAACAATCACAACCTCAACACCCGGCAGCACACCACTCTCATACAAATACCGCACCAACTCAGCATCATCCTCAGGAATCCGATCCACAATCATCGGCTCGCCCATCGGAGCATTATCCAAAGTCACAACACCCTTAGGCTCCCGATACCCACTACCCGGAATTGGCTGACCGAACGGATCAGTCTTCGGGTTCCCCAACTTCTCCTGAATCCGTTTTTCCAATGAGTGCGAAAGCGCGTGCTCCAGCATGTGCGCCTCGGCATCGACTTCGTGAAGAGGAACATCCAGCAAATCGACCACCATGCGAGCCGCCAACCGGTGCTTACGAATCATCGATTCAGCCAACCCACGACCCCGTGGCGTCAGATCGATATCACGACTGTCACCCAATCGAATCAGCGACTCTTTCTCCATCCTTCGCAACATACCCGAAACCGCCGGAAGCGAAGTACCCAAGTTTTCGCTCGCAGGAACACGCCTTAACTGACCCACAAGATTCGAATTACTAACCTTCTCGCCCCGCTCCAACACAACATAAATCGACAGAAGATAGTTCTCCATCGCCTGCGTCAGCCGAGACACAACTTGCTTTCCTTTCTCTGTCATAAACCCATCCTCTGTTTACAAATCACCCCACATTACCCGAAGCCAAACTCGTCTTTCATATTACGCCAAAACTTCGTATGCACAAATAATCATAGTAAGACTAATAGGAAGCAAGAACAAAAATGTTGATCCTCTGCCGACATGTCAAGTTGGCAATATTCAAGTATCCAACAATGAGTCACCTTCATTTCGATCGTCCTGCTTACGGTCGTAGTGTTTGCGGTCGTTTTACTTACCGCAAGTAGCCTGCCCGTATGGACCACAGCGGATGGCGAACAGGTTCCTGATGGAACGATCCACCCTTATTGCCGATGATCACTGCGGTTGGGAATATTCGACTTTGCTCCACATCGGCATGCCTTTAGGAACCGCCATGGAATCGGGAGCCGATGTTCACTAGGTCGTAATCGTCTCAAATTTCTACCCAGAACAATCGACGCAAGATTTCACAGCACCAACCATCAACACCGACACTCTCGAATTCTCAGATAGCGAACTTTCCGCCTATAACGGCATGAGATACACAATCAGATATCCAAGGTACCTACAAAGCATTTACCGCAATACCATTTCCGTATCTTCGCAAAACGTGGGTACAGTTATCAGCGGTGTAATAACAAACACCTCCGTCAAGGAACTATTCCTGTCGTCAGGTCACACATCAAGCTTGAGAAATGACAGCCAAATTGGTGTAAAACTTTCGATAGACGGTGGGACTCAATCTCAACGAGCCGAAATCGAAATAAACGATTCACAATTCTCATTCACCAACGACGGAATCCCGGGTTACTACATCCTGCCGAACGAACAACTCCGCTTCAAAGCCGTAAGTTTCCGCGTGCTAATCGGATCTTCTGAAATCTACTAGTGACGATACACAGCCATTAGCCTCTAACTTCCAATCGGCTACCCCAACTCCCACTTCGCTCCCTCCACGCGATAACCTCCCTCGCATGACAAACCAATACTCCCTCGACCTCGACACCACCCGCTGCTTCGGCACCGGATCGCCCATCTACGAGGCTTACCACGACGAAGAATGGGGCATGCCAATCCACGATGACCGCCACCTCTTCGAACTTCTGATCCTAGAAGGCGCACAAGCCGGCCTCAGTTGGGAGACCATCCTCAAACGACGCGCCAACTACCGCCTCGCGTTCGATGACTTCGAAATCGAAAAAGTATCCAACTACGACGAATTCAAAATCTCAGAACTACTTCAAGACGAAGGAATCAT
Organism: Dehalococcoidia bacterium; assembly: GCA_028821715.1. GTDB lineage: Bacteria > Chloroflexota > Dehalococcoidia > Lucifugimonadales > Lucifugimonadaceae > Lucifugimonas. The sequence goes on along the minus strand of JAPKFF010000017.1, from coordinate 20,352 downwards.
CCGAAATAAACTCAAAGTCAACGCAGCCATTAAAAACGCCAACGTCGCACTCGCCATTCAACAAGAACACGGCTTGCTTGACTCATACTTCTGGTCGTTCGTTCCAAACTCGAAGCCAATCCAACCCGACTTCCCCTCAGTGAACGACGTACCTGCCGGTGCCACACCTGAATCCGTAGCAATGAGCAACGACCTCAAAAAGCGCGGAATGACCTTCGTCGGACCAACAATCACATACGCCTTCATGCAATCCGGCGGCATGACCAACGACCACCAAACCACCTGCCCCCGCCATCAAGCCTGCAAAGAACTATCAGAAACATAGGATGAAGAATTGTGGGACGGGTGTAACGTGATCTTATGCACTTAAGCTCCACATATCAGCCCAGATACACCCTCCACCCATCAGCCCTTAGCCAACGACCAATCCTTTTCCAGACTGAAGGGCTAGGGTAGGCGAATTGCAACGCGCTACCAATTCGTCCGATGACGCCCGGAGCAATAACGCACGTATGACGCCACACGCCATATCGCTGCTACTACCAACAGCGGCGAACATGACCGTCGTCCCCATCCTCTCGCTCCTGCTATCAGGAATCCTTACCCGAACCAATAACCCCGACGCCGCCATTGGAGGCTTCTCAGTCGCACTCGGCATATCCATGTTCATTGGACTCCCACAGCTTCGAACACAACAGCTCACGCTCGTATTCTTCGACAACCATGCCTCGCTCAAACAACTCAGGAAATTTGTAGCCTTCTGGGTAGCGATCGTCACAATAATCGCCCTGATAGTAATGATTCCGTCGGTAACCGAATATCTACTGACCTCAGTCTTCTCAGTAACCGGCGAACTAAAACAAAACGCCCAAGACGCCTTGCTCTGGCTCATCCCGCTCCCCGCACTTTTGATAATAAAAATGCACTACTACGGAGCCGTTCTAAGAATCAGCAAACCTCGCCTCGCCTGGTACGGAACCGGCGCCGGAGCCATCACCGTAGTCGCAGTAGCATTCACACTGTTCTCGACCGACCTAGTTCACGGAGCAAGCATCGCCGCCATTGCAATGTCGGCAGGAACAGTAGCCGAAGCCGCAACTCTCGCCGTGCTCTCAATCAACCCAATTAGAAAATTTAGAGGAGTAGCCAATGAAATAAATAAAGATATCTCTATCAAATCGATGATCAGATTCTTCTGGCCACTCCTATTCGCCGCAATGCTCCCCGCAGGAACCCAGCCCATCCTCAACGCCGGCATGGCACGATCGCCCGAACCTGATGTATCGATAGCAGCAGTCGCTCTGTCTTTCTACGTATTCCAACTCGTAGCAGTAGCAACCAACGGCACCCAAAACACGGCCCTCGCCCTATTCGCCAGTGGTTACAGTCCGTTCAGAGTCAGAAGATTCGCCTTTGCGGTAGGGGCGATAACGTTCGCAATCGTCGCCCTCATCGCCTACATCCCACCAGTAACCGAATTCGTTATTGGCGACATCATGGGAGCCGAAGGCCGCCTCAAGGAACTAAGCTCGACTGGATTCCGACTGCTCTCGATCCTACCAATCGCACTCGTAATGGAGCAGATCTACACCGCCGCCCTCATGCGCGCCCGCAACACCAGCCCCATCATCTACATCAACTCACTGCGACTCCTCACTCTCGCCATTTGGGTAATCGTCACAGTCAACTTCACCGACCTCAACGGACTCTGGGTCGGAGCCGGTGCGTGGTCACTCACACTCTTCCTCGAAGCCGTCTACGCCTACATATTCGGCCGCAAAAACCTCGCACGAGTAGCCCTCGTTTAAACCGATACGATCCAACGTTAAACATCACTAAGTAGCAGTACACACTGTCATCCTGAATTTATTTCAGGATGACCTCCCATTCGCAGCGACCCACTCGCCCCAGCCATCACTGACCACCTGCTATTGCGAAGAGTTCGACGACGTGGCAATCAGCCACCATAACAACGCGCCGTGCGAGGCAGCCAATCACGCACCACACCTTGAAATCCTTAGCCCAATGCCAATCCAAACACCACAACCACCTACCAACCGCTACCAGTCAGCGGCCAAAACCAACTCACTCTTCGACGTCAAACGATACTGCTGATCTCCTTCTTTACCCATGCTGTACACATCAAACGTACCGTCTCCATCTGAAAGAAACAGAATCGACGAACCATCAGCACTCCACAGCGGCTGACCATCCGCAACCCGATTCGACGTCAATTGCTTCGCGCCATTGCCATCCCGACCAGTTACATAAATCTCAGCGTCGCTATCCGGCCCGATCACATAAACAAGCTGCTTGCTATCGGGCGACCAATCATGCGCAACTTTTCCATTTACGCCCGCAGCCACAACCGACTCGCCATTCCCATCCTTATCGAGCACTACAAGATCAACCGATCCATCTTCATTGGCTCTACTGAATGCAATGAACTGACCATTCCGTGACCAACGAGGATTCAGTCCTCGCCCCTCAGCAATCGTAATCTCATCAACCCCCGTCGGATTCCTACGACGAATAGCACCATCCGCACCCTCTTGAGCAACGTAAACAATCCACTCCCCATCAGGCGACCAATCACCGAGTCGTGCATCCTCCGAATCCACGGTCAGCGAAGACGATTCATCCAGGTCAGTATCCAGAATCGAAATCCCCCGACGACTGTCGCCAACAATCTCAACAGCAATCCGAACAGAATCGGGCGACCACCGGAAAGCTGACACATCGACATCCGGACCCGTCAACTGACGTTTCGACTCGCCGTTCGCATCCATCAACCACAACGCCGAACCACCATTTTGATTTGAGATAAATGCAATCAACTTCTTATTCGGCGACCACGCAGGAAAAACATCAACCGCAGCTGAATTCGTCAGACGCACGGCACTTTCCTGATCAGAACCGATCTTGAACAGATCGACATTGCCACCAAGCTCAAGGCTGTAGACCACATCTTTCGAATCAGAATCGGAACTCCCACAGCCAACCGCAGCAAACGCCAACAACATCGAAAGCCCAAGCAACAACATCCCGCCTCTAATCAAAGAATCACGGAAAATCGAAAAATATTCAGATGCGTAAAAATTAATCATTGAAGCAACGAATCGACACAATCAGCCACACCCTGTCAGGCACAGCCATAAATGGAATTAAACCAACCAGAACCCTACTCTAACGAAAACCATCAAATCACCGCCAGAATACAACACCCCAGATTGCCCCATTCTGAACTGAACAAACAGAAGCCTAACCAACACCAGCAAGAATCATCACCTCAAACACCTCAACCAGAGAAACAAGCCGACTCAACAAAACCGACCGTCCTTCACGTTCTATCAACCTCACCCAACGAACGCCCTCAAATTCCGCACAGAACTAACGCCAAATCAAAATCTCCGCGGTATTATCAATAGGTGCCCGTAAAAACGCACACCCGGTGTAAAAACCGTTCCCGAGTAGCTCAGTGGTAGAGCAGCTGACTGTTAATCAGCCTGTCGTAGGTTCGAATCCTGCCTCGGGAGCCATACGCACTCAAACGCGAAAAGACCTCGGTAGATTCCGAGGTCTTTTCGCGCAATGGTCACTAACTAATCACAAGCACTTGAAATTGTATGAGCTTGACGGAAATCCTAAATAGGATCAGAGGCGCTTCTAATATTGGCTTTGCCTTGCCGCCCGTAACAGATACCCCTGTCTTTGGACGTTACAGATTTTTGACTCCCCGGGTATCTCGAAGGACAATCACCTAAATCACCCGCACCACCCTAAATCCCGCGTAAACCGCCACCAAACCACCAACGTTAGTCAGAACCATATTGGCACCAAGCCACCCCAATTCAGACGCCCGCACCATCTGCACATTATCGAAAGCGAACGTTGAAAACGTAGTGAACGCCCCCATAAAGCCAACAAGAGCAATCACCCGCATATTCGCGCTAATCCACCCTCGCTCCTCGCTCGCAGCCCAAATCAACCCGAACAGCAAGGCACCAATCATATTCGCAGCAAAAACACCCCACGGCATCCCGGCAACACCATCGCGCTGAAACAGCGTTCCTACCCCATAGCGAGTCAACGTTCCAGCAGCTCCAGCTAGAGCTATATACACAATCTTTTCCATAGTGAAATTCCCCATTCACCAGTTCAGTTATGCATGAGTGTGAGCCTTTCCCGGCTAATGCACCGCGGATCCTCATCGTACTCACATTCACACCCAGCGTAACCAGCGGCTCGCTCCTCTGCGTCATTTATAACTCACCGAGAGTTGGGTTGCTTTTTAGCCGGTAGTAATCGATCGCATTTCAAGTTGAGTCCAATTTACGATGAGTGCCATCTAGGTGAATCATGCTTCGTTTTCTTACTTCGCATCACCAAATAACCTGAGCCAGTCGCCAGAGAAGATCCAAAGTGCAGATTCGAATCCGGAGAAAAAGGGCGGCAAGCTAGCCAACAAACAATCCTCCCCCAAAGTGGGCGAGTTAGAGGGATAGATTGCGACGCGTGACTGAGTCGTCCGACGACGATAGAACCTAACACCATCCACGACCATGGCTGTAGCTATCCTTTGCCAGATGGAAAAGCTAGGGTAGGAGAATTGCGACGCTCGACCAAGTCGTCCGACGACGCCCGGAGCTAACGCCACTGCCCGACTAACGCACCACCTAATCCACGTCAATTCGTGGCGGAGGATTCAGCACTGGGTGAATCGCCAAAAGCTTCGCCGACTCGCTACCCGAATTGTAAATTCCGTGTCGAATCCCAATCTCGCACGTAAAGCAATCGCCAGCAGCAAGAGGAACATTATTCTCATCCGCATAAACCGCCATCAAATCACCCTCAAGACAGAACATCGACTCCTCATGACCCGGGTGGTAATGATTCGGAGCAATCGAACCTGGCTCGAACGTCAGTTCACTCAAATACAACGAAGCCGAACCTAAGAAGTCGCCAACCATGTCATGGCGTGAAACTCCAGCCATGAACTCATACGGCTCGTTCTTGCTTCGAACGAAAACCGTAGAAGGTGGATCTCCGTCGGTGTACTCAGCATCCTGCAACGCCTCACGCTCTGGCTCAGCAGTCGGGTAAATCGTAATCAAACGCGCCGGAGAATCACCGACATTCTCAAGACCATGACCAATACCAGCCGGAGCCAACACGCAATCACCCGCTGAAACCTTGAATCGAGCAGTACCTACCCTGAACTCCATATCGCCTTCAACGACGAAAATCGCCTCTTCCGTATTCGGATGCAAGTGATAGCCCGATCGTACTCCCGGTTGAACAGTCAGATCGCCAACCGTCGCCATCGCAGCGCCAGTCGAAGCACCTGCCATAGTCAGCAGCTTTCCACCCTCCATAGGGGAGGACTTTTCTTGATCGGCTCGTCGGAGAATTGTCATACAGGCCTCGTTTCTGATGAGCACAAGCGTCTATGCCCAAAGGTTGTACAGATAGTGAAGCGAAAGTTTACAGATATTGCCGAAACTCCGCTCGTCCATGACACGTTCGGTCATGCTCCAGCAAATCACTCCAGCAGCTGACCGACTACTTCCACCACCCAATCGCCAACAATTTCAGGCTTACCATCAAGCTGACTCAGCTCCTTGCTGGGTCGAGAAAAAACGCCGCGTTCTACCCGGCAAAAATCGCCCCTAAAGTGTCCCACTTTTGAGCAGCAACGAGCCAAATATCAAAAGGATCGATTCCAAGTTAGATTTCGGCGTGCTTATAAACCTTAGCCGCTAGCTTGAACGCCTTAACCGAATCTACCGATAACTGCTTATCGAAGAAATGAGAAATCTCAGCATTCTCGAGCTGCGCTGCGACAAATGCCGGCGGCGAATTGGTCAACGTAAGCATCGAAACACCGTGCTGCTTGAGACGTTCCAACTGCCCACGAACTTCCGCATTCACCGGCAACGATCTCATCGCCCCAACCACCCTCGAAAAGTCCGATTCTGTAACAGCAACTCCACGGCGCGCTGTAATCAGCTTAAAAGCTGAAACCCCGATCTGCTGAAAGTCTGAATAGTTGCCCAAAATCGAGATGACAAGAGCGTCCTGATTAACCTGCTCGAACAACTTTTTCAAATCTCACCCGAGCCATATTCGATGCAAAATCACATTCATTTTCTGAACGGTGGAGTTAGAGGGGGGGGGGGTAGAACGCGACTAACGTAAAAACGGATGCACCACGCAAAGACGCGCCACGCCATCGCCACGATTCGTAAACCCATACGACTCGTCAGGCTCAACAACCGCAGCATCATCCGAAGCAAGCTCAAATTCATCGCCAACAGCCGAAACCACAGAACCCGAAACCACAAAAATCGCAGTCTCAACATCGAAAGTTTCTACCGGAGTCGAAGCATCCGGCTGAATATCGACAAAGTACGAATAAGTCGACTTCGCACCCGAGAAATCTCCCGAAAGCTCAACCTTCTCGACGCCCTCAGCGTAAGCCACCCGCCGCGAATCAGCGCGAACAATCGCAGGGTTTGAAGTCGCGTCTTCTAGGTCCGGATCATCAATGTGAATCGTCTCCGGTGGCGTAACGGGAAACGCAGTAATCATCCGACCCACCAAGCCAGTTCGATTATGAAATGCATGACCCGTCCCCGGAAGAGCAGTCACCGTATCACCCGGATACACAACTGCCCGTTTACCATCGACCCAACACTCAAGCTCTCCTTCGAGCATGATCTGCGTCTCTTCAGCGCCACCCGTGTGATAGTGATACGGCACACCGTACCCAGGCTGGTAGTACAAATCACCAACATGCAAACTCGAATGCCCAAAATCAGCACCAGCAATCGCAAACCGAGGACACCCCGGATACCGATCCACAGCCTCTTGCTCACTCCTACGAATAATCAATTCTTCTAAATCTTTCTTTTACAGCCCAAAACCATTCACACTGTCATCCTGAATTAATTTTCAGGATCAAACGCACACCCGTCACAATTACCCTAGCCCTTCCGGATGAAAGGGCTAGGGTAGGATAATGGTAGCTCGGAGCCGAGTCATCTGATGGCGAGCGCGACTAACGCTAAAACCCGTGAACCATCACCCGCACCGCACCCGAAATCCGCTTATCGTCAGCCGCCGCAAACGCCTCAGCAATCTCATCCAAACCAAAATGATGCGTAACAATCGGGTCCGGATTCAACTTCCCAGCAGTCAATAACCCCAGAGCAATAGCGAACTCGCGCTCGCCATTCCAACTCGAAAAACTATTCGACCACTGAATCGTCACCTCACGCTCCATCGCCATCGCCGGATCAATCGTCTGCGGCTTAGTGAACAACCCCAACACCGACACAACACCACCACGGCGGGTCATCTCAACCGCCTGCTGAATCAATTGCGACTGACCACCAACTGTCTCGAACGTAACCGCAGCCCCCTCGCCACCAGTCGCCGTCAAAACAGCCTCAACCGGATCCTGGGTAACTGAAACAACGGCCAATCCATCATCCTGAGCCCCATCGAAGGGTCTGGATCTGCCGTCTACAACGCCAACATCAGCCGATCCGGCAGAAACAGCCAAACCAACCGACTGTTCACGAGTTCCAATCAAAATTACTTGCGAAGCACCATTCGCCTTCAAAACCTGTCCCATCGTCAAAGCAATCGCCCCCGCCCCGATAATCGCAACGCTCTTACCCGCAAAATTCGGCACACGATTCATCGCATGAACACCGCACGCATAGCAATCAACCAACGCCGCAGCGTCAAAAGAAACATCGTTAGGGAGAGCTGTCACATTCTCGGCAATACAAACGTCGTACTGCGAAAAACCATGACTCCCCTGTCGAACGCCACCGCGCATCCCTCGATCAGCACAAAGGTGATACTGCCCGTCCCGGCACAACCGACACTCCCCACAACCCAGCAAATGCTCGGCCTCAATCCCCACGCGCTGACCAACCTCCAGACCCTCCACGCCTTCACCCAATCCAGCAACCACGCCAGAAAGCTCATGACCCTGCTGCCAACAAACATCGTCTCGAACTCGATAACCCCGATAGTTGTGCAAATCGCTCCCACAAACCCCAGCCGACATCACCTTGAAAAGAACCTCACCAGCCCCCGGCGTCGGAATCTCCTCCTCAACAACCCGAATGTCCTTCTCACCATAAAAATAAGCCGTCTTCATATTTGGCAACTCACGCACGCTCCTAAATTGTCATTGCGAGGAGGAACAACGTGGCAATCAACGTCCACCTCAATACTACTTTCGAATCAGTCACTATCAGCCGATCTCTCAGAAGAAGTCGCTCGCGACCAAGCAGCGTAAATCTTCTCCGTCTCCTCGTTGAACGGATAAAAAAACTTAGGAGAAATCCCCTCCTTCTGCGTGTGCCACAAAATCGCAGCCTCAACCTCATCGTGATGAACACACTCGTCGTAAATCTCCGAAGCCAACTGAGCCGGAAGCACAACCACACCATCCTCATCACCAAGAATCACATCACCTGGCCAAACCAACACACCACCACACTGAATCGGCTCATTCACCTCATACGGCAATACATTCGGTTCACCGATAGTCGGAGTGCTACCCCCGCCGTAAACCGGATAACCATAATCAGCGACCTTGTGACCATCCCGAACGCCGCCATCGGTAACTAATCCAGCCGCCTTCTGTGACAAAATCCGCGAAAAAACAACGTCACCACCAGTCGAAGTCATACTCTCACCCATGCAATCGGCCACCAAGCAATCACCCGGCGTCAAAGCCTCAAGCGCATCCCAACGAGGCGTCTCATTGAAACCCTCACCATGCCCACCACGAGTTACATACTCCTGCAAATCAGGGCGAGAAGGAAGATAGCGAAGTGTCACGGCGCGAGCCACCAAACGACGACTCGGAGCCAAACTGTGGACGCCATTCATGAACACCTTCAAGTATCCACGCTTCGCCAGTGCGCCAAGCACCGTAGCGTTCGAAACACCCTCGTACTTCTTCAAAACATCATCTGACACTCTCACGACAACATCAACCAACGGTCAAACTCCTAAAAATAAAAAGACAATCACAGCGAAACTACCAATCCAAACACCGGCGCAGTATAACCGTCACCCAAAGTCCAACACGCCCAACACGCCCAACACGTCATCCTGAACCCCGTCGAAGGGCTCCAACTACCGATAACATCAAATCCACAAATCCCACCACAACGGAACACGCCAAAAAACACAACATGAAAATCTACTGGAACACACTGAACCCCCGACTCCGCAGCCTTATCGTTTTCATCATTGCATTCGCTGTAACGCAACTCGGATTCTTCATAGTCGACGGCGGTATCCAACAAATCGACCTGCTCTTCGGCGTCTACGTCGGCGGATTCGTCGTCTACTTCCTCGCACGCTGGGGCTTTTTCTCGCTTCGAGTCTCACTCGTCCTACCAAACCAAGAACTCACGACTTACCAAAAATATCGAAAAAACCCAGGCAAACGCCGTCACGGACCAGCCGAACCAGCCGAATTCATCGATCCCGAAGATGCTGACGAAGAACTGCTCCCCGACGATCGCGTAATTGGCGTCGCATACAACGGCGAAGCCGCCGCATACCCACTCGCAGCGATCGGCGTACGCGAAATATCAAACGAAGAATACGGCAACATACCACTCATCGTCTCTTGGTCACCAGTCACCTACTCGGCACGAGCATTCATTGCGAACGCAAACAACCAAGCACTCACTCTTAATCGACACACCCACACCGTATTCAACTCACCTGCTCTCCCCGAAAATTCAGGAAGTGAATTCATCCAGTTCATCGGACAAGCCATATCAGGCGAATTAGCCGGTTGGACTCTCGAACAAATCCCCGTACTCACAACCACGTGGGCAGCATGGAAAGAAGCGCATCCCGACACCGAAGTAATGTCGACCGAAGGCGGACCAGAAACCGACATTTTTGAACGCTACTACGCCAACGATCGAAACGGTATTCACAGCCTCAACCCATCCGACAAACGCCTCCACGGCAAGGACGTCGTGCTCGGGTTAGACCTAAAGGGCGAAGCCAAAGCGTATTCATATACCGCCCTAATCGAACAACCACTGATCGAGGAAGATCTCGGCCGACAACCAATCCTCGTGATTCATGAACGTTCCTCAGCAACGGCCGCTGGCTTCTCACGAATCGTGAACGGACGAACGCTCAACTTCAAAGGCAAATCTAAAAACCCACAACGACGATCCGCTGAAGTAACAGCCTCCGGCGAAGGTGAACGAACCAACTATGAACCGTGGCTCATTGAAGACACTCAAACCGGCTCAACGTGGCGCGCCGTCAGTGGCGAATGTATCGAAGGCGAACTCAAAGGAAGGCAACTCGAAATGCTCCCCGGCATGACCGGATTCTGGTACGCATGGTCCCGCTTCTACCCAACCGCCGACCTATTCGGAGCACTAACCGACTCATCAGAGTAATTCTCCAAAGTTGACCACGATAACGTCATCCTGTTACAGACGAAGGCGTTCCCTCTCAACTTAGACAAACCCAATGCCATCGACCACCCAAGAAAACGCCCCACTCGGCATTACCGGAATCGTCCTCGGAGGAGGACACTCCCGAAGGATGGGCGGATCACAGTCGAAACTACTGATCCACATTGGTGGCAAACTCGTCCTATCGCGAATCGCCGACACGCTTAAAATGGTTTGCTCCGAACTCGTGCTGGTAGTACGACCCGGACAAGATGACGATGTACCCGATCTCGGCATAGCACTCAACATGCACGTCGTCACCGACACCAATCCCTATGAAGGCCCACTGGCAGCTATTCACGCCGGTCTCGCCGCTTCGACCACACCGCTCAGCTTCATAGTCGCTGGTGACCACCCGTTCGTATCTCGAAACCTCGTAGCCGCAATGGCAGCAACAGCAAGCGCCGACGGCACAGATAACCTCTCCGCCGTCGTCCCACTCACCGACGGCATCCTGCACCCGCTACACGCCGTCTACCCTGCTGAACAGTGGGTCCCTTACTTCGGACACGCAATGTCAGAAGGCGAATCATCCCCCCGCCGAGCAATCGAAAAAGCTGCAGTTGCCGACTACCCACCAGTCACAGTCTTCACAGATGCAGATCTCGAACGAACCGACCCTCGACGCATCAGTCTCCACGATATCGACACCCCCGAAAACCTCAACGCAGCAAGAAAAATCTCCGAAACCCGAAAATTCACCCCACGCCACCATTCTTTAGGCTGAAGCGTAAATAGCTTCAGGCGTCGTCGCTGTTTGGTTAGTTGCGGATCAGTCCCCTTCCGGATGGAAGGCCTAGGGCAGAAGAATTGCGACGCTGAGTCAAGTCGTTCGATGACGAACGCGACTAACATACTGTGATGCACGACCAAGTCGCCCGACGACGCCACGAGCTAATCACGCTAGTACCTAAGCGCTTCACTAGGCTTAATCTTAGAAGCCTGTTTTGCCGGAATAAACGTCGTGACCAATGAGAACACCACAGCGAACAGTACTATAACCGTCACATTCAACCATGGAATAGAATACGTCAAGCCATCAGCTTCAGCGCTGATTGAAAGGAAAATATTCCAACCAATCCACGCACCCAAGCCAATTCCAATAGCCGACCCAAGAATCGCAACAACACCCGATTCCATCAAAAACTGAACCTGAATCATTCGACCCTTATAGCCCAGCGCCCGCATCATTCCAATCGACTGCCTGCGCTCAACAACTGCCCTGAATGAAACAACACCAAGCGCAGCAACACCGACCAACAAGCCAAGACCCATAAAGCCCTGAAACAGTTGGTTGAACGCATTATTTTGCGACTGGTTCTCCGCAATGTCAGCAAAAGTAGAAGTTGCAGTCATACTGTGCTCTATGAACACAGTCTCCAACAGCCTAGTAATCTCTTCGGCACGTGAAGCGTCAACAAGCTTGAACTTGTAATCCACAAATGGAACCCGTTTATTAGAAAGCTCGTCGAGAATACCAGGATTCATGTAAATATCCGACGTTCCGAATTCAAACGAATCAGCAAACTGATGCAACACACCAATCACTTTACGATTCACCGAATCACCAACACTCTGACCCACCGGTGGGCGAATCGTAATGTCCACCCCAGTGATCTCGCCCGGCTCGGTCGCCTTAATTCCCTTGATACCCAACGTCGGACCAGAACCAGGATCTCCATCGCCTCCGAATCCACCCGTTTCTATCATCGCGCCATTGACGACAACCAACGTCGGATCGGCAGCAACAGCGGCCCAAATCTCAGCCGATGTCGAACCGTAAACAGGGTCCCAGTGGGTCAGTTCGAACACATTATTCAACAACCACGCGTCATCGGAAGCACGGACCCTTGCTCCCTTGAACGCCAGTTCTTCCGCCCCGTCCTGTCGAGCTTCAACTGGCAAACTCGCCTGCGCAGTAATCACAGTGAAATCGGCATTTGAGAGCTTTCCGTCACTTCCACCGATCACCGCCTCGACGTCATCAATCGGCAACTCAGGATCGATCTGAGCGCGAATATCAAATCCACCCGAAACAAGCTCAGGTTCATCTTCAATCGCATTACCCAGATTCGTAAGAATCGCAAAAATCATCATGGTGAAAATCACCAATGAGAACATCGCCAGAGTCAATCCAGTCCTGAATCGTGCAGCCATAGGATACGCAATAGCCATCTTCACAACCGGACGCAAGCTACCGAATCGACCGATCATCTTGGATGTGATCCAAACGATATAGTCAGCGTTGTACATCACAACCCAAACGGCAGCGGCGACCAGTGATACGCCGGAAAGTAAGAACATCTCAGGTCCGCCGCTAAGTGTGCCAGTAAGACCTTCCAAAGCATCGAACGGTAATCCCCAGAAGATCAACATTCCAATACCTATCGAAGTCATCGAAACCCGCTTCTGGGACTCCTCACGATAACCACGCTGATCCAACAACCTGCGCAATACCAAACCAGCGCCAATAATTACCAAAGTAGTTCCAGTTGAGAACACCGCTGCATTACCAATACCGAAATCTTTAAGTCCATGACCAGAATCGAACCCAAACAATGCCAAAGCTGCACCGGCGGGCAAAAATGGCCAACCAGAGGCCAACCACGGCTGAACAAACTTAAACATCTTCCACAAGAAAATCACAAACCAGAAAACGATCATCATAGTTATAGCCTGAGAGACTACGGAATCTTCGATATCTGGCGCAATAATTGCTCTAACATTCTGGAAGATCACCAACAACCACAACATACCTAATACCAGTGGAATCTTCCATCCGAAACCAGCTTTACGACGTCGCCACACATCTACTAACTGTGTAATCGGACCGCCCAACCAACGGAACGCCGTCTGCAATCGCCTAGCCGCACTAGGAAGCTCGTCCTGAACGAACTCCTGCCCAAGACCACGAATCGCAACGACAATATTCAGCTTGCTAACCCGGTAAGCAGATACAGCTACCGTCAGTGCGGTTAAAATCAACCCAAGCGAGAACGCCACGACAATCGATTGCAACGTCACGTTGTAACTAAAGCCAAACCCGTCATCCTCAGCCACCAATCCGGACATGATCCCCACAAGCGCAACCGAAGCGACAAGCCCCAGAATCGTTCCCAGCAGAGCCGCTCCTATCGAATAAACGATTCCTTCGTATGCAAACATCTGCACCAAGTGCCGCCGCTTCGTGCCAATCGCCCGAATAATGCCCATCTCTGTCGTACGAGCCGCAGCCAGCATTACGAACACCAGGAAGATCAGCAACAAACCGACAATGATCGAGAACGACCCAAAAATACTGAACAATGCAACGATAAATCCGCCGACCAGCTCAGCAATCGCCAGACCTTGGTTCTTGATCGCAGCCACCTCTAGCTCGACTAACTGCGACGCCGGGATCAACAACGATTGAGCCAGTTCCGGATCGCCGATCTCCTCGATCACGCCCCCGATAATAGCCAGAGTAATCGTGTTCGTAATCGCCAATCGAAATTCGTCCGTCGGAGCGTCATTTTCAAGCTCAACAACCAATTCGCTGAAAGTGTCGCTTGCAAACGGCCCCGTCGCGCCACCACCCTCATTCAGCTTCGCCTGCAGAGCCTCAATAATCACCGGCGATTTCAGAACGTTAAACAACGTGTTCGATGCTTCTTCATTGATGAATAACAACTGAAGATCTTCGGCAAGATCGTCCGAATCGTCTTCGTCAACTCTCAAGCCACCGTCTACCGACACCTCAATCATGTTGTACTGACCTTCACGATCAAGCACACCCTGCAACGTATCTATGGAAAATAACGCAGCCGATCGATTACCCTCATCACCACCAGCAAGACCTTTGTCCTCGACAATGTCGATAACGCGATACACACGACGCCCTGCAGGTGCCACCAAAGTAATGTCGTCGCCGATCTCGGCTACGAGGCTTTTGGCCAACGTTCGGTTTATAACGGTCGTGCCATTACGTAATCCACTTAAATCAGCAGGATCACCATCGACACTCTTCAAACTGTCAAAGCCGTTCAAAGAAACAAGATCTACACCAACGACTGAAGTTCCGGCAACAGTCTTATCGGTCAACTCGTTCAATATAGGGAGGTTCTCTCGTATCAATGGCATAACGCCATCGACACGCTCGTCACCCACAACCGCTTCACGAACGCGATCCACAAGCGACCCATCCAAATATTCGTCACCAAAACGTGAGCCAACCGGCGAAATCAGGCGCACGTCAGTCTCACCAACGGCATCTAACACAGCAAAACGAATCGAACTCGATACCGAATCACCAATCGCCAAAGCCGACATGATGATCGTAGTGCTCAGCATCAGCCCGAGCACAATCAAAATCGACTGGCCCTTACGACGCGGAATGTTTCTCAACGCCAGTTTCAGTAAAACCTTATTGCGAAGCGCGAGTAAAAATATTGCAAGGAGAACAAAAATCGTCCCGCCGGCCAAAATACCAGCAAGAACGTTCATCTCTACACCAAAGAGCTTTTCCAAGTCAGTAGATCCTTAGGAATCCGACGAGTCAGATGTTGCAGTAGCTGCGCCAGAATCCACACTCGAAGCCGAAGAAAAATCACCAGTCGCATCGCTCGTAGACACAATAATTCCGTCGCTCATCCTCACGATTCGATCGGTCATTCCACCAACATCCTCCGAGTGAGTCACTAGAACGAAAGTCTGTCCCTCCTCTTTATTCAACCGAACAAGCAATTCCATAATCTCGGAAGCGTTTGTTGAATCGAGGTTTCCAGTCGGTTCATCAGCCCACACAATCGCTGGATCGTTCGCAAGTGCACGAGCAATCGCTACACGCTGCTGCTGTCCGCCAGAAAGTTCGGCCGGAAGATGATCAATTCGGTCTCCTAATCCCACCAAGTCAAGCTTCTCGACAGCCTTCTCGCGAGCAACCCTCTGAGAATTTCCCGCAAGAACCAGCGGAAGCTCAACGTTTTCCTGAGCACTCAACACTGGCAACAAGTTGTATGCCTGGAACACAAATCCCATCGAACTCGCCCGATAATCGCTCAATGCATCATCCGACATCGTTCGCAACAATTGACCCGCAATGCTCACATCGCCAGAATCAATCGAATCCAAACCTGAGATGCAATTCAGCAATGTCGTTTTTCCAGACCCGCTCGGCCCCATCACAGCAACCATTTCACCCTGACTAACCTCGAACGTAACGTCGTTCAAGGCATGTACTACAACGTCACGTGATCGATATGTCTTCACAACATTCGTTGCTGAAATAATCGGCAAGTTTTCCATCAACGATTCTCCATAGACCCATTTGAATTCAATAAGTATTGGTGCTTATTTACGCCTGATTTAATGACTTTAATCATCCTATCTCTTCTACTTTTAGTATGTAGAACTATTGTGGTATATATCCTACATTTCAATTACGTATATATTGTGTAGGAGCCTGATTTTCTAGCCAGATGTTTTAGGCGTGAAGTTAGATTTGGTAGAACACGACGTTCCAGGAACACAAATGACTCGATTGATCCTAATTAGACATGGCGAAACCAACTGGAACGTTGAAAGCCGCAAACAAGGTAGAAACGATCAGCCACTAAATGAAAAAGGTTCAATCCAAGCCGCTCTAGCTGCCCAATATGTGAAATCTGCCTACAACGTGAAAAAAGTCTGGACATCCCCGCTCCAACGTTGTGCAAACACCGCAGCACTATTCGAAATGCCGGTATCAACATCCGACCACCTACTCGAAATCGACTTCGGCGAGTGGGAAGGCATGCTCTCCTCCGACATAGAAAGGAACTATGCCCAACTGATAAACGGTCACGTTGACGAATCAGATCCACCCGGCGGTGAGAAACGCAATAATTTGCCTGTCCGTGCCCACAACTGGATAGATGAATCCAACATCGCAAATGAAGACGGTGACGTCGTACTCGTCGGACATGGAGGTTCGATGAAAGGTCTACTTGTCGCGCTATTGAACCTACCGGATGAAGCGATGGAGACCCTCACAATCGATAACTGCTCCGTCACAGTAATCAACATCAACCCCAACCCCAAAATCCCCAACCAACTAGTCACCCTAAACCGGACCGCCCACCTAATGTCCGCCAATGGCTCCTAACTTTCATTGAGAGGAGCCTTACCTGATTTGACATGGCAACCACCGAGTTATGCAACGTAATAGTCGACACCGCAAATAGTTGATGACAGTCATCCTCAACCAGTAGCAGGGCGACAACCAGTCAACTGGTTAACTCCGCCACTACGATCACTTGCCACCTCGCCAAAGACATCATGATCCGTGGCACCTACTGCAAAATCGTCATTACAGGCGCCCTCTGGCGAATCCTCGTTCAGTACGGTATATCAGTAGCCCCATTCAAAGCTCAAAACATCACCTTGCGTACAAAAAGCATCCCCAACTAACGCCCACGCGCTAACTCAAACAACAACGTAGATTCCGGAACCTCTCCAAACTTTTCTATTAGCCCACGTCGTAATCCAGCAGCGATACCGTCCGTGTAATCCGCAACTTCTGAATCAACACTATCCCCTAGAACTTTAGGAGGCTCAATAACGATCACCTCAGCAGCCGATAACGCAGCCACCACATTACGAACGTTGTTCATACCAACTGCCATCGGCAACAACACAACGTGATCAGCCGCCTTCACCAACGCCAAATGGGACTCGTGCTGCTCGTCAGTGATACTGGCAAACGGAGGCGCTGCAACATAGTTCAACCCAAGCCGTTCAGAAGCCTCACGATCGGAATCTCCAATACCTAAAACCCCAACTGTCACCTCATAACCACTAATCCTAAGCTGGTGCATCAGTTCACGGCCACTTCCAGCTCCACAGATCAAATGAACCGTCCGACCCATTCCGACCAAATTCTCGCTAGACGAGCCATCAGTACCAAGAATCAGCACATGAGGTTTTCCGGTAACCGGATCCGGTTCCACCAATCCTTCAACACCAAAAGCAGTTCGTAAATTACCAGGAGTCAAAACCTCCCAAGGTGTTCCCTCGGCAAGCTTCTTTCCTTCATGCAAGACAACCAATCGATCACAAAAACGAGCCGCCAATGAAAGATCATGCAAAATCACCACCGCCCCAGCATTTCGTTCTCTCGTCTCTTCTCTAACCAAATTCATCGTTAAAATTTGGTGACGCAAATCCAACGAAGCCGTCGGCTCATCCATCAACAAAACATCAGCCTGCTGAACCAACACCCTCGCCAAAACCACCCGCTGCCGCTCTCCACCCGAAAGCGTATCCAGCTTCCGATTCACAAACTCCGTAGTCGAAGTGCGTTCCATCGCCGCCCAAGCCAAATCACGATCGCCCGATCCTTCAAGTTCGAATCGACCTAAGTGTGGATATCGACCCATCAACACCGATTCAAAAGCAGTAAACGGATGACTCTCTGCCGACTGTGGCATGTAAGCCACCTTGCGAGCCCAATTCCGCCGAGATGCTCCGTCCCCAGACGAATCAAACACAACGCCGTCAACGACCACCTCGCCCGAATCAGCATCAAGCAACCCAGCCAACGTCCGTACCAAAGTCGTCTTCCCGCTCCCGTTCGCCCCTACAACACCAACAACCTCACCTCGACTCACCGACAACGAAACCGAATCAACAATCACCCGTCCATCAATTCGCGTCGAAATCCCACGAACCTCAAGCACGCGCCGATCCGCGATCGCCCTATCGGCAACCTCTGATTCGCTATCCCCAAATCTCAAACTACTCAAAACAACCGCCTATAAAACGAACCGATCAACTCACACCATGAATGCATTTTCAGGCTCAAACTACCAACCAAACTCAACTTACCTGGCACAGAACTTCAACATCGCCCGCTCAACGTCGCAGCCAACAACTAGTCCCTCCCAGACGAAGCACTAGGGTAGGAGATCACTACGCGAGACAAAGTCATCCGATGACGACCGCGCCTAACGCCATCATGCATCACCTTCCCTTACTCACCGAACTGCGAAAACTCCTCAAACGCTACACCCGAAAAGTGCGAAGGAAACAATAACGTAGCCAAACCCTCAATACCCCTCACATTCCAATGCGAGAGAGTCGTGTGATACCTCGGCGGAACATAGTAAATCTCACCATTCCTCACCGCAGGAACCTCAGCCAAAGCCGCACTCGAGGTCAACTCTGCAATGAACGTGTTCGCACCGTCTAACGGCTGAGGAACGATAATCACATCAGGATTAATCGCAGCTATCGACTCAATACTCACCTGCTGATGACCCTCTATACCTGAATCGGCGGCAGCATTAATTCCACCAGCCTGCTCGATAATTCCGCCCTCGGTAGAACCTGAACCCGCAGCAAAAGCCGAAGTCCACTTCGAAACCGAAAGCACCCGAGGCTGCGTGGCTGAAGCCAAAACATCGGAAATGAACTGCATCCGGGCGATAAGATCATCCGCAAGCTCAATCGCCTCAGCCTCGGCACCAACCAAATAGCCCATCAGTAATATATTCGGAACATTCCCAAGCGCCGAATTCTCTAGAGCAGCCCGCGCAATCGGAATTCCAGCCCCAGTCATCAACGCCACCGTATCGGCATTCGTAAAGCTAGAAGAAATAATCACTTCCGGCTCCAATGCCACAACTTCCTCAGGATCAAATCCAATCATAAGAGCGTCAGAAGATAGCTCAGCAATGTTCGACTGCTCTTCATCTACAAAGAAACTGTAAACAGCAGTCAATCGATCGAAATCAACTAGCGCAGCAAGAATCTCCGAATGACCCAACGACAACGAATGAATCCTCATTGGAGGCTCATCTAACGTAATCACACCCTCAGCAGTCTCAACGCTGCGAGGCCATCCAAAGTTTGTTGGATCAACAATTCCATCAACATCCGCAAATCGTGACTCATCAAACGCCACAACAGGCTCACTCGTAGCAACCGGAGCCGCAGTCGCAACCACCAGAACAGTCGCAACAGGCTTCTGAGTAACCACTGCAACAACAGTCGCTGTCGGCTGCTGTTCCATCACTTCAACCGCCTCTGCTACGGCCATCGCAGTAGCAGTAGCTGTAGCCATAACAGCAGCCGTAGAAGTAGCCGTAGAAGTCGGCATTACAGTCACGGCAGTCGACTTAGCCTCATCACCACCCTCACCACACGCCACGACAAACAAAGCCACCAAAGCGACCATCACCACAACCACAAACCGCACACCAACGAAACGACGAAACATCTCAACCCTCTCAAAAAAACCTTCACCAAATTCATCTGACATTACGAGGAGGAACGACGTGGCAATCTACGATCACCCCAACGCAACTCTCAATCAAGCATTCACATACCAATCTCCCCAACCACCGCCGTAATAAGCTCCATCATCCCATTCCTCCCGAACTCTCAGAAAAAGTCCCACGAGACCTCAACAGCAAATAAATAAAGAATGGTGCGCCAATCAACGCCGTCACCACCCCAACACGAAGCTCGGCCGGAGAAAGCACAATTCGAGCCGCCGTATCAGCGACCAGCAAAAACAAACCACCGCCCAGCGCACTTAAAGGCAGTAACACCCGATGATCAGCCCCCACAAGCAAGCGAACTACATGCGGAACAACCAACCCAACGAAAGCGATAATCCCTGAAAACGCCACAGCCGTCCCCGTAATCAACGAAGCCGCAATCAAAAGCGTATTTCGCATCAATCTCACCCTCACACCTAACGCCCGCGCCTCATCCTCACTAACCAAAAGTAAGTTCAAATCTCGAGCAACAAAAATGGTGATAATCGAACCAATAACAATAATTGGAGCCGAGATCTGCACCGACTCCC
>JAPKFF010000104.1:0-6493 GCA_028821715.1 Dehalococcoidia bacterium | reverse complement strand
AAATTTAATCGTATTCAAATCTGTTTGAACGCCCGCTGAAGTGTCGAATCGACGCTGAATGGTCGGATGCTGTGCACCGATTTTAGTTTTTGTGAATAAACTGCACCCAATTCTGCCGCAAGAATCGCACAATAGCTTGGAAAGAACGAGGAATTTTACTCGGCACACTACGATCTGCCGATACGTAACGGACATGTCCTCGACGCCGAATCCGTCGAAAATGATCGTCGACCCGATCTTAGGTAAAGCCAGCTAAAGCTTCGTTGCGGGCAAAATTATAATGCTGGCGGGTCGAGTCATTGTCTCAGGAGGAACGATTTTCACAATTGAAAGAGGCGTGAGCGCCGTTGATAAATCCGGCATACCACACGAGATCGTCAACCTAACCAAAGCAATGGTGTACGCCGGTAAGAGCTAAGGCTCTACTCTTCCGTTTCTTCAGGGACTTCGACATTTCTGAACGAGAAGTAGATGGCGAAATCGTACGCCAACTTCAGCCCGCCTCCGATCAACCACGGCGCGACCGTGTACGCACCAGCCCACAAGAACCCAGTGAAGGTCGAACTTGGCATTCGACCCAATCCACGACCCAGATTCGCCGATCCAGCCATAACGGTGCGTTCTTCCGGTGGCACCAGAGCCATCATGTACGACTGGCGCGTCGGAACGTCCATCTCATCGAAAATTCCTCGAAGCATCCAAATACCGGCAGCGATAGCGGCTCCGGGTGCGAACGCGAATGCTATTAGGCAAATATTCGATGCCACTTGTGTCCAGACGAACGTGTTGAGAAGCCCGATTCGCTTGGCCACCGATGGTGCAATCCAGATAGAAACGAGGTTTAGCCCCTGCGTGGCGATCATGATTGCAGCGATCGTGCCTTCGTTCATACCGTATTTATCAACCATCCAAAGTGCGAAAAATGCGTCGAAAATCATTCCACCGGCGAACGAATCAATACCGAACAGGCTCGATATTTTCAGAATCGGTTTTCGAGAGGGCGTTTTGAACGGATTTACGAGTAGGTCGCCTGCGCTTGCTTTCGATTCAATTGCGGACGATAGCCCCAGATAGACGACCGCACTAAGCAGATTGATACCAAGGTAGATCACCAGTAGAACTTTGTAGGCGTCGATCAGTTCCCAATCTCGGACGCCGATCAGGTAGGTCGCTATGCCGACCAGTGCGCTTCCAAGTGCTCGACCACCAGCTGAAGAAACCGATAAGTTCGAAAATGCTCTGGTGCGGCTACGGGAATTGGTGACTTCGGTTAGTGATGATTGCTCTAACTGAAGGCTTGGGCCCCAGTGCATGCCACTTCCGGCGTAAGAGCCAAAGAACGAAGCGAGTCCGATTAGCCAAACGTTCTCGGTGAAGAAAAGCATCACCATCGCCCCGGCGGTGACCAAAGCGAGGATTACAAACCACGCACGTCGAGAAATTACGTTCGCACTAAACATCACGACTAACGACAGTGCGAACCCCCCAACCAGACTAGATCCCAGCACGAGTCCGATCTGCGGAATGGACAATCCGATTTCGGCAAGATATATCGCCAGAATGACCGCAATCAGACCCCGACCCATATCGCGTAAGCCTCGACCTACGTAGACGATCAGCGCGTCGAACGAAGGTCGACCTTTCGGATCGGATCCGACGTTTTCGGTTGAAATTGAGGTGTCGTAGGAAGTCATGATCACTCGGAAGTGGGGAGTGTAGACCTGTCCCAACCATGTCCGTTAACGGTCTTACAAAATTACGCACGCCGTTAAAAGCAGATTACCCGTGGCACGAGTGAAGCGGGTAATCAAATAATTCTTTACATTTCATTGTGCCGCTTGGAACTTCTACACTAACGATCTTCCCCATATTTTTCGATTTACACTTCTTAAACGGAGAGTCGAATTTGGGTGCATCTACCGACAGGAAGTTCGGCCAATACTAGTACAGCTTCGGCACCTTAAAGAGCGAGAATCTCGAATGTGATCTCTTCATCGATCACAGATACCCATCCTTCACCGGCGATCGAAACTTCGATGTTGTCAGTGGTTACGTAAACAGCAGTAATAGAAGGGCCAGGAGCATAGGTAACTCGAACTTCAAGTGTGCCAGAATACGAATTTTCGGATCCGCCAGAAGAGGATGATTTGACCGTCCCTATTGGAACGGCTGCTGCAGTTGAGCCCGGCAATGCGGTCGGATCAGACGGATCGCCATCTCTACCACCGCTACAACCTGTGACCGCTAAACCGACCAGACCCAGCAACATTAATCAACACTAAAAACCACTGCGCATCTGTAGAATCGCCGAAACCGATTAACCCGCTATTAGTTCTCACTAGGATTTACTCTAGATTTGGCCACTTCACAGCACTTCGAAACTGTTCTACAAAACGGCCGCGTCATCGACCCAACCAATAAAATCGATGGCAAGTTAGATGTTGGTATACGACACAGTAAGATCGCTTCGATAGCAGAATCGATCGCACCTGAAATGGCCGATGACATTATCGATGTTTCCGGCCAGATAGTTATTCCCGGTCACATCGACACACACGCCCACCTATCGAGTCCGTTCAACGGCAATGTCGACCGCGCTTATGGTCACGCAATGCTTGTCGAATCGGGAACGACTACAGCTCTCGACCTCGCTGGCGATCCTACTGCGATGGTCACCGGCATGATTCAGCGTGGCGCCGGGCTAAACGTGGCATCGCTCATGGGGTTAGTTCCGCACCAAACTGTTTCGGAAGACGACCCAAGACCGGCAGTGCTCCGTGGCGCTATTGCCGATGTAAAGAAACGAGGCGGGTTTGGCGTAAAGATGCTTGGTGGATACCACCCGTTCACTCCCGAAGCTTCTAGCGATGTTGTAACGGCTGCGAACGAACAGATGGCGTGGGTCGCATTTCACGTTGGCACAAAGGATTCCGGAAGCGATATGACCGGACTCCGTGAAGTGCCTGGAATTACCGGCAAAGGCCGACTCCATGTCGCACATATCAACTCCTACACACGTGGAATGATCGATCAGCCACACAAGGAAGTTCAAGAAGCTCTCGTGATGATCGAGAAGATGCGCTCGCAGTGGATCACCGAGGCGTACTTGGCGCAAGCCAATGGCACGAACGGACTCTGTGACGAGAACGGTGACGTGGTCTACAACGTGGCTCAGAACTGTCTAAAAGCTCGTGGGTATCCGACTACCGAAGAGGGCATAAAAGCATCGCTCATGGACGGCTACGGTTCGGCGTTGGTAGAACGCGGTGGACGCGTGATTGCTGTCACCGGAAAAGAGGCAGTCGATATTTGGGAATACGCTTCTACTGATGCTTCGCTTAGCTATCCAGTGAACCCTCCGACCAGTGCGTTTAGCCTCGCTACCGCCAAATACGATGACGGTACGTTTAGGGTCGACGCAATTTCTACTGATGGCGGATCGCTCCCTCGCAACGTTGCTATCGAACGTACGATGGCTCTTGTCCAGTTCGGCGCCCTAACCATGGACGAAGCGGTAATCAAACTTAGTTACACGCCTTCACGTATGCTCGGGTTGCTTAACAAGGGTCATTTCACAGAGGGAGCAGATGCTGATGTGACGGTTGTAAACCCCGGTACTGGCAAGGCATCAATGTCGTTGGTAGCGGGCGAACTGATCATGTTGAATGGTCGAGCTATCGGCAAAGGCGGAACTTGGCTGGTGCTCGAAGAAGGTAAAGACGCCGCAGCTGCTACCGGATTGCCATATGAGGTAGTAAATCTAGAAAATAGCGGTCTATACGAGAACTGGAACTGATATGTAGTCCGTTAGGCGTGAATAGAACAAATCCCTAGTTCGTAAAAGGATAACTTGAATATGGAACTAAAAGATCGCATAGGTTTCGACGCAGGCAAGACCCGATTGGAAGACGCAATCCAATGGGCGATCGATAACGAGTTTTTCTTCCTCGATTTCAACGCCGACGCAGGGCCGAATCACATGGATACGTGGACACCTGAGCGAAGCCGAACGGTTCGTGACATGTGCGAATCGAACGGGATTTCCATCGGACTTCACACACTTTCAGCCGTGAACGTCGCTGAGTTCTCACCATACGTTTCTCGTGCCGTCGAGGAGTACATGCGGGCGAGTGTCGATATCTCGAACTCGATCGACTGCTCATGGACTGTCGTTCACGCTGGCTATCACTTCAGTGGCGATATTCCCGAACGGAAAAAGGCGTCACTCGATCGACTCAAACGAATCTGCAAGTACGGTGCCGACACTGGCCAGAAAATACTTCTTGAAAATCTGAACTTCGAACCCGACAAGTCTGAAGTTCACTACATGGCACACACGGTCGAAGAGATTCGTGAGTACTTCGATGAGATTCCACCAGGAAACATGGGCTGGGCGTTTACTGCCAACCATTCACATCTCGTTCCAGATGGCATAGATGGCTTCTTAGACGCTTTCGGGATCGACCGAATTGGCGAAGTGCGATTAGCCGACAATCATGGCGACTACGAAATTCACCTGATTCCTGGTGAGGGAACTCTGGATTTCTCCAACATGTTCAATCGACTCGAAAGTGCCGGATACAAAGGCCACTATTCGATGGCTTATGGATCCGATCAAGAACGAATCGACTCACGAAATCATCTTGTCTCGCTGGCATAAGCCTCAACCGAAACAGTCAAATACCGAAAGTTAAATCCATGCACAACGTCGAAGAAATCGATCCAAATACGCTCTTCCCAAAAGGCGTGTCCCCTCACGGTCGCTCCACTCGTGCTCCTGCAACCGGAACGAAGGGCATGGTTTCCTCAGCGCATCCATACGCCTCGAGAGCAGGACTCGATGTACTTCGAGACGGCGGTAATGCATTCGATGCTGCTGTTGCCGTGGCTTCGACACTAAACATTGCCGAGCCATACATGTCAGGAGTCGGTGGAATCGGCATCGCAATGGTCTATGTCGCCAAAGAAAATCTCACACGCATTCTCAACTTCTCGGGTCACGCTCCGAATGCCGCCCAGCCTGAAATGTACGATCATCTAAACGCTGAAACAGGCCCGATATCACCCCTGGTTCCCGGCAACGTTTCGGGCTGGATGACAATGCACGACACGTACGGCTCACTGCCACTTTCGAGAGTGATGCGAGATGCCATTCAGTACGCGTACGACGGAATTGCGCTAACGCCGTTCAACGCGGCAATGATCGAAGAGAACCTCGTTCGGATCGATCGATTTGAGTCTTCGAAAAAGGCTATTCTGGTCGAACGAAACGGACTTAGCAGCGGGTCGGTTTTACGAATGCCTCAACTTTCTGAATCGCTTTCTGCAATCTCAGAAGGTGGACAAAAAGAGTTCTACGAAGGAGCGCTTGGCGATCGAATTCAGGCTGGACTGAAAGAAGCCGGTGGAATAATAAACCGGGAAGAACTAGCTGCGTACCGGGCATATTGGCAGGAGCCGCTAAGCACGAACTATCGAGGATTTGATGTTCGAGTAGCACCACCAAATTCTTCAGGATTCCAAATTCTCGAAACGCTAAACATTCTTAGCAATTTCGACGAACTCCCATACGGATCGAGTGACACTCTGCACAAGTTGGTCGAGGCGGTATATATCGCCGCCGACGACCGAGCTAAGTATGCTGGCGATCCCGCTCACGTTGAAATTCCGCTCGATCGATTGCTTTCAGAAGAGTACGCAGCCGACCGAGCTGCAGAAATAAGCATGCGCAAAACTTCTGGACCTCCAGCTGAACGATGGGATCGATCTCGTGTCGATCACCCTCCTGTAGGCGTAAAAGCCGAGTACGCCAGCGGCCTGACGACTCATTTTGTTACCGCCGATTCTGAAGGCAACGTCGTAACAATCACTCAGACGCTCGGTGGGGCGTTCGGGTCAGCAGTTGTTGCTGGCGAAACCGGCGTGTTTATGAACAACATGTGCAAATGGTTCGACATAAACCCTGGAACCGACTCTCCAAACCTGATCGGTCCCGGCAAGGAACAAGATTTTTGCATCGCACCGGCACAGATTTACCAAGATGCTACTAACAGTTCTGGTGAAAAAGAGATCCGTCTCTCGATTTCTACTCCTGGCAGTTGGGGCATTCTGCACACAACGGCTCAGATGATGCACAACTACATCGACGGCGGGATGAACGTTCAAGAAGCGATCGAGGCACCTCGATTCAGGCACTACGACACCGGAATGCTTCTACTCGAGAACAGATTTCCTGTTCGCATACGAGAAGACCTTGCTCGGCGTGGTCACCGGGTGCACGTTGCACCAGATTGGCACAACGCGGTCGGAGGGGGGCAAGGAATCCAATTCACCGAACATGGCTCAATACTTGGTGGAGCTGACCCAAGACGCGACGGCGTAGCGATGGGCTACTAATGGACTATCATTCAGTTCAGAGCGTGAGTAGATTAGTGGCAGAGCATTTGCTTCCCAAGCAAAGGGTCGCGAGTTCGATCCTCGTCTCCCGCTCCAA
>JAPKFF010000016.1:0-27542 GCA_028821715.1 Dehalococcoidia bacterium | reverse complement strand
AGGGGACGTTTGGTGACTCTTCCGGCGAACTCTTCGGTTATGTAGAGAAATGAGTCGGTTGTGAGAAGGCTGGTTGGTGAAACAACATTATCGGCAAATACCGTTGTCTCGCTCCCATTCCATTTGAGGACTCGTCCAGGGATGGATTTGGCATTTTCACTAAAATCTCCGCCCTCGAGAACTTTCTCCGTATCTGATGAGAATTCAGCGATGTAGAGAGTGCCGTCGGGCCCAAATGTAATGTCGGTGACAGTGGTGAGTCCGGTGACAAACGGCTCAGATTCCCCCTGATCCAATGCATCTCCATCACCATTTAGGTCTTCCACTCGCCAGACAGCAGCCTCTCCGGCAGGATATGGATAGCCTGTCAACGTACCAACGTAGATAGCACCATCAGGACCACGTGCTATCCCCGTTGGGACTATCTCAACTGCCACTTCCTGATCCGGAATGGCAAAGTTATAGAACACCACGTAGTCACGGATATTGCCGGCTAGGTCGACTGCTCGCAGCGAGTTTCCGCCGGGGTCCGAAACTATCCACCCATCGACTTCAGGTGCGTTGACCATGTCATAAGGGTTGGAGAATCGGTTATCGAGTGGAGCCCAGCCATCGGTTATTGGCGTCACAGGCTCGTATCCGGCATCAGCTGTTATGCGGTACATACGCGCTGACTGTTCGCCGATGTACTCACCCACAATGAAAAACAGCTCACCGTTGAGAAGGGTGATCGCTGATGGACCGGCTTGGTATGCCCCTTCAGGACCTGTTTTTAGCGAGAATGGCAAGCCCTTGGCTATAGGACTGACCTCGCCGTCACCTGTGACTTTTAGCAAACGGCCCCGACCAGATTCTGCGATCAGTAGGTTTCCGTCCAGATCAAAAGCAAGTCCGCGTGGCGAATAAAGTCCTTCAGCCACAATCTCGTCGTTATCGGCTGATCCGCCTCCGCACGCCACCGAAACAGCGATTATGAGGAGAGAAGTGATGATCGTTATTCGGCATGCTGATAGATGAAGGTTTCGGGCGACTAACTTTAGATATGGATTCATGGTTATTAAGAGCCTTCTATTGAGCGGTGTTGAGCGTGATGCTCTAACCCGTTTTACACAGCGTTCATCGTATCTTTGATACAGCGATCTAGCCGCCCCACGTCGCCTGATTTATGGCGTTATACATGTCGCTTGTTTCGTTCAGAATGATAGTTAATATACTGATCTTTACGACCGGTTGGATCAGAGGGTTGAGTGACATTTCAGGCAGGGTTATTTCATCCGATCGAAGCTCAGTAGTTTTCATGGTTTTCTTCTATTTAGGAATTATTCTGTTTGTGTTCGAAGGAGCAATTGGGTTGCCCCGCTACGCTCGGTGTACATCTTTCCTATGTAGAAGTACGACTGCCGCTACAGGTGTTCCGAAGCGTGCGCTAATTACGAGCGCCCATTCGTTGACGTGCCACGCATGAATATGCCGAGGTCGAACGTCGCTTGGCTACTGACGAGGACACGAAACTGAGCGTCGGAGAGTACATCTGCCGCTTTTGGTCGAAATCTCATTTACTTGATAGCGTCGACGAGGTTTTCGAGCACGATGGCAACACCGTGATCGTCGTTGGAGGCGGTTTCGTATTTTGCTAACGATTTAATCTCTGAAATAGCGTTTGCTACCGCTACCGACCATCCGCAGTCGCGTATGAGATCGATATCGACGAAGTCATCTCCGAATGAAAGCACGTCGGCCAGCTGAATGTTCGCCGATTCCAGTAGATCAGCGACCGCACCGGATTTACTTGCTTGCATAGGAACAATATTGAGGAATTGCATTCTTGCTGCTCGGATCACATCCGTTTCAGCTGAGAGTTCGTTTTCCAATATGATCGCAAGGTTTTCTAGGTTTTGATTCAGACCGTTTATAGAAATCTTCACTGGTCGCAGTCGTAATGCTTCTTCGAACGATACGACCATGGTGGGCGTTGCCATGTTGAATGCCCATAGCTCGTTTATGTCATCGTCGTGATTGACAGCGAACTGGTCACCGTCTATTTCTAACGTCATTCGTGCCCACGGAGCATGTTCATTCGCGAGCCGCCAGCAGATACAAGCATCTTCTAAACTCATCTCGTGTTTGAAGGATCCGGTTAGTCCTGCCTTGCCATGTGCAATCGTTCCGTTCATCTGGACTATTGAAGTTATTTCGAGAATGTCATCACCAACTAGCGTCGGTAGCACTCGTTCGGGGCGCGACGTGGCGATAATCATGGGTATGCCAATGGCGTGAACTGCGTGCAGGACTGTGCTTGTACGCTCGTCGAGTCTCGCGTTCGAGTTGAGAGTTGTTTCATCCAAGTCCATAGCGATGGCCTTTGGAGTTGCGGGCGAAAAGTCGGGAAGATTCATTCTGGGCTACTCGATGAGTCGCTGGCTGAACTAATGCTCGCAGGAGAATCTACAGCATGCGTTGATATGGTGCATTTACGGAGTAACGCTGGCCATTTGAGGGCTGCAAATACGGTAGCGGTTAATCCGATAACGCCCAGCGTTCCGATCATCGCTGCTGAGCCAATATGTTCCGACATCCACCCGCCAAGAAGAAGTCCAAGTGGCAGGCCGTAAATGCCGAGCGACCTGATTCCCATCACTCGCCCTCGGGTTTCTGCTGGTGCTGCTCGTAACAACCCAACAAGCATGCCGACAAAAGTCGCTCCACCGCTTAATCCCCACAGAACAAGTATTAATGCGAATAACCAGAGCGGCGGTACGATAGCGAGTACGAGCATTAGCGCGTGCCATATCAATGAACCGACTATCATTATTCGGGAAGGATTATTGATGTTCGGTCGAAGACCAATTGACAGCGCTCCTAAAAGCGCACCGATTGACGCTGAAGCCGCCAACAGGCCGATTCCGGTACCGCCCAAATCGAACAGTTCATCCCCAACAACCGTCATCAGTCCGTTGACGATAGGGAACGCAGTGAATTCTATGAGGAACGAGAAGAAGATCAGGCCAGGTAGTAAATCGCTTTATCGTATATATCGAAATCCCTCACGTAGACCCGTCCGAATGCTTTCAATGTGGACGGTGTTTGCTACTACTCTCGATGTGATCTTGAGCG
The DNA here is from genome assembly GCA_028821715.1 of Dehalococcoidia bacterium. Lineage (GTDB taxonomy): Bacteria > Chloroflexota > Dehalococcoidia > Lucifugimonadales > Lucifugimonadaceae > Lucifugimonas. Next base: position 24,428 of record JAPKFF010000016.1, on the reverse strand, counting down.
ATGCGAGCGTTGCTAGAAGGTAGAGCACCGTGATCGCCAGATACGCCCAATCAAGGCCAAGCGTTGCAAAAAGCGTTCTGCCGGCAATCGAACCGACTACTCTTGCGCCGTCTAACGTCTAACGTCGAACGCGAAAGCCCGATTGCTCCGTGCAGCGAGTCAGCGGGAACAGCATCGGCAGTCAGTGCTTGAACTAGCACAAGATCGAGCATGCGAACCATGCTGCCAGCAGCGACGATTACGTAGGCGTGCCACAGTTCGAGCGTAGCGGTGAAGACAAGAATCGTGAGTACGATTGCCAGAATTGCCCCGAAAGCCCGTACCCAAACTTGTAACTTCTTGCGGTCGAACCGATCGACCATTAGTCCGTAGAGCGGACCCAGCAAAGTCCCTGCGAATTTGAGAGCGCCTATTAGCCCTACGAGCAGCGGCGATCCGGTATCCCTGAATACGAACATCGCCAGAACGATGATCTCCATTTCGATAGCCCACAGACTGAGCGCTTCTGAAGACCACACGAACTTGTAATCGCCGAAGCGTAGAACGCTGAACGGGTTGAATCCACCAGCACGCGTTAAGTCGCCAGATATTTCAACCTGCGTAACGGTGGGTTCAACGTGTGTGGGTTTTTCCATCAGCGTGATTTTGTCATGCCGCGGGATGAATCAGTGAAGGGTAATCGTCAGCGAGCTTTACGCACTGCTGGAGTGAGAATTATTGCCGAACCTGCAATGATCAAACCACCGGCAATTCCAACGAACAATGTCGGTGTGATTCCGATTGTTTCGATTCCGACTCCACCCAAGATCCATCCCAGTTGATGTGTCAGCACGACCATGAAGTACAAACTCATGACACGACCACGCATTTCTTCAGACGCCGTGGTTTGCAATAGCACAGGCACTGAGATCATCCAGGCAGAGAATGCGAGTCCGAGGAATACCATCGAAATTCCGGTCACGACAACGTTTGGAGCTACTGCGAATAATCCGATAGACGCATTGAACAGCAGTAGGGCAAATATCAGCAGATAGCCTTTTCGGATTTTCTTGCTGAGAGCGAATAGTGCCGCCGATCCGATCAATGCGCCAACACCGTTCAGACCAAGGATCACTCCGTAGCCGAATTCACCCATCCCGAGTTCATCTTGAACTTTTACTGGAATAGCCGGTTGATAAGTGCCCATAAAAAGAGCGCTCGAACCGATGATTAATAGTGCCCTTATGATTGGTGTGCGGTACGAATAAGCGAGTCCGGCTTTGATGTCGGAAATTATGTTTCTACCGCTGGGATCCGGAACACGCCGAGATTTCACCGAGAAGATCATCAGCGCAGAAAATCCGTATAGAGCGGCTAGGACATAAAACGCCAGATCCTGACCTAGCAGCAGCAAGATACCGCCAATGCTAGGACCGGCGATTGTCGCCGTCATCGATATGCCCGTGTTAAGGCTAGATGCCGAAACAAGTCGTTCGCGACCCACTACATCAACCGCAAAAGCCTGACTCGTCGGGTTGTGCAAGGCAAACATTGATCCCGTAACAAGTGAGATTGGAATCAGGTGCCACCACTCGAACAGGTCGGTCGTTAGCAGTACGGCTGTGAGGAATGCCATCGAAGTGATGACCAACTTGGTTCGCCAGAGCAACTGCCATCGTTCGGTTCTGTCGGCCAGTGCACCGCCGACCAGGGAGATAGAAATTATCGCTATTCCGGGCATTGCGTTTACGAGGCCCATCAGCATTGGCGAATCGGTGCGTTCCAGCACGATCCAAGCTTGAGCCATGTTTCGTATCTGATAACCAGCGAATGTAGCCAGGTTCGATAGGATCAGAAGACGATAGTCGCTGATCGTCAGAATACTGAATACACCACCTGAGTTTGAACTCGGGCCGGGAGTGACTGATTCATCATCAGTCTTCGACCCAGCCGTATTTACTCTGTTTTCTCTCAGGACTATCTCCTAAACGGCATGGGACCCGTAGGAATGTACATATTTGAAACATCCAATATGTCACCGTGAATTGTTGGTTGATATAGCGAATGCTAGTGAAACTATTAGCTCTCTCGCGAGCGGCATAGTTGTCATTTCAAGTCATGTATCAAGGCTTTATTCAGTCGTTGAGTATCACTTGATTGAAGAAATTCCAACTTCGGGTGTTGTAATTCGACTCTCGTTAGGGGGGACTCTGCGATCTAGTGCTTCACGATGAACGGTTCAAGCAACGCTTCATTGATTTCAACACCTATTCCTGGTCGATCAGGGAGTGTAAACCCTCCATCGGCATAGATCCAAGCTGAATCCGATGCTGTGTCGAGTCGGTCTGATAGACCACCCTGGAATTCCTGAAGGTAGTCGGCTGGGGCAACGGCGGCGCATTGAAGAGTCGCAGCTTGGAACACCGAAACGCCGGTTCCCATGTGCGGAGTGGTCTTAATTCCAACCTTAGCGGCGATGTCCATCTGGGCCATGTAGTCGGTGAAACCGGTTCGCCCGATATCAGGCTGGTACACGTCGAGAGCTCGAGGTTGCTGCACCCATTGCTCCATTTGATAACGCGACCTGAAGTGTTCGCCCAGAGCGATATCGGCACCGGGCTTTTTAACGAGCTTTTGATGACCGATAAGGTCTTCCGGTTGGAGCGGGCACTCGAAGAAACGGACGTTTCGCTTTCCGTATTCCAACTTTCCTATTTCAGCAGATTCGTGCGAGCCCATCCACAACGTGTCGACCATCCACTGCTCAAGCTCTGGAGCCCCGGCCATTAGTCCGTCGAGCTCAGTCGTTCCAACTTCGACATCGCCGGTAAGGAATATTTTTGCGCCACGAAGCCCTGTGTCGATCCACGTTTTCACATGCTCGATTCTTTCGTTGAGAGTAGCGCGGCGCACACCTGATAGGTACACGTCGAACTGGCTTCTTGGGTTCGGATCGAGCAGTGCGGCTACCGGAGATTGCTCGCGCTTACCAATGGCGTCCCACACCGCTATGTCGATCGCCGCAAGAGCATCGAGCCAATATCCAGAAGAATAGCCGCGCCCGCGTTGTGTGTCATAAAGGAAATCCCACAGTGCTCTGGGGTTCTCGTATTCTTGGCCTTCGATCATCTGAGCAAGGATTTCGTTGACGATGAGGGCTACTACCTCTGGACCGATTCCAGCGTTAGCCTCTCCCCAGCCGACTGTGCCATCGGAGAGGGTTACTTTTACCAGTGGAGTTTCGACGTTAAGCGCATATACGGTCTGCCAACCCTGCTTGAACTCAAACCGTTCGGTTTGACGATCACCTTCGTTCGCTCGATAAGTCTCCCAATAAGAAGCAGAGTTCTTGAAGGCTAGGTGAATCGACTCGACTGACTTGACGCTAAAGCTTGTATTAATCGGCATTTGGAATCTCGATCCGCCGAATACGTTCATCAAACCCGTGACGGATACAGAGGTGAAGGATGTAATTGAACTCCGAGAGTTTACCCATAGCAGATGCGCGTTGGTAGTAATAGCGGTGATAATTTCCAGTTACCCTGAACCGTGTTAAAACCATGTTCACCAACGTTGACTTGTTATATCAGCCGTGTATAGTTTGGTGCTGCTTACGTTGGTGGGATTGGGTAGATTTTTAATATTCAAACACCGCGTAACAAGGCAATTACTAATTTGGGGCACGTCTGGCAACGAGTTGAAAGGGTTTTCCCTTCAGTGAAGTTGACGGCGAATCCTGACAATAGATCAGGTGGGTTTTCTTTTGAAAATCGCTCCGTTCTTATTTGGCCTTTCGGAGGAAATATCATGGATCTTAGTTTGAACAAAAGATGGGCACCGGTGTTTTTGGCACTGGCAAGCTTGTTCCTTGTTGCTTCAATCGCCTGTGGCGGTTCTAGCGACGATGGTGACAGCGGCGCATCAAGTGGTGGCGGCGAAGCCGCTGCAGCGGCTCCAGCCGCTCCAGCAGCGGCTGCAGAGCCAGCGGCTGCTGCAAAGTCTGCTGCTAGCGGTGGCAAAAGTGCAGCAGGCGACAAAGCAGCTCCAGCAGCTGCTGCAGACAAAGCAGCTGCTGCAGACAAAGCAGAAGCAGCAGGAGCAGCAGGAGCAGCAGACAAAGCAGCACCAGCAGCAACTGTGGCACAGGCTGCCGCAGTAGCTACCAAAGCACCTGACAGTGCAACAGGTGGCGCAGAAGGTTCAGTCGTTCGGGCATTCCGAACTCTTGAATCTGTATATGGCATTGGCTATGTAGGTCCTTACCGTACATCAGCAACCAACCAACTTGGTGGTGTTGAAGAAGCACTCTTCAACTTCCAAAACGGTAATCCAATGACTCCGTTCCTATTGGAGTCGTGGGACATTGACGCTGCTGGTACACGTGCACGAATGACCCTTAGAAAGGGTTTGAAATTCCAACCCCCAATAGGCTATGAAGATACAGACTTCGGTGAGCTTGACGCTGCCGAGCTCGTCGAGTGGTTCAACCGCTCGAACGCAACGACTAACCCTGAATCCACATATGGTGACGGTGGTGACTTCGCTGCGATTTTCTTGGAAGCCTCTGTAATTGACCAGTACACGATCGAAATTGGTCTTGTAACTCCGGTTTACTACTGTCTGCCGGTATCTCAATTCGGTTGTCTTTCAGCCGCACGGGGTCCGCACAAAGTAACATCGGCTGACACCCAAGGTGTTGAGTGGGCCCGAGCCCACCACGTTGGCACAGGTCCTTACGCACAGGGCGCATGCACACCAGGTGACCGATGTTCAGTTCACGCAGTATCAGAGCACTGGCGACAGACTGGTAATGTTGCAACAATTACAGGAATCCAAGTTCCTGAAGCAACAACCCAGATTGCTATGCTCAAGAACGGTGCGATTGACATGACCGAGCTTGACTACAAGCTCCTCCCAGACGTGGTTGCCGACGGCTTCACCTTCTTGGAGACCATGCCTGGTGGTTTCGTTGGTCAGTCGATTCTCTTCCCAGGAAACCTCTGGGAGCACTCACACGCTCGAACTAACGAAGCTCTTGAGCCATGGAACGCCCCTCCACTAGAGAAGGACTACCCATGGATCGGTAACCCTTGGGGACACCAGGGCGGAACTTGCACAGATGGTGATGGTCTAGGCCACGACCTCTGTGGAAATGCTCCTTACACCGACTCTGACAACCCGGCCGGCATGGACGACATGGAGCAGTCTCGACTAGTTCGACTTGCTCTTTCGACTGCTATCGACCGTGGTGCGATCAATGACGTTCTTTTGAACGGTATTGGTACTCCGATTTACTCTGAGTACATGGGTCCTGAGTACCCTGGCTGGGATGCTTCCCGCGAGACTGGTTGTTGGGACTGGGTCGGTGGAAAAATCGACTGCTCAGGTACTAACGAAAGTGTTCCTTGGAAAATCGCAGATGGTGACCTAACAGTTGCTGGTGCACTTCTTGACGCTGCTGGTTACGCACTCGTTGATGGTAAGCGTCAGGGCTTTGAGCCTTTGACTCTCCAAGCTTACGCAGCTGAAGCAGGACCTGTTGGTCTTGAAGTAGCTGACACCGTCATGTCTGACTGGGCCCGTCTCGGTATCGAGATTTCTGGTCTTGTTGAGGACTACGGTGGAGTTATCAGCCCACGAATGCGACAGCGCGTTCAGTTCCTACCTGTTCTAAAGAACGGTGACGTTCACTCGAACGTATACCCAATTGACTGGCCTTTGCCTACGGTGGACACATCGTCGTCACGACCAGGTTGGGGTGTTGGTTTCGAGTCACAGGCTGGTGCTAAGTGGTTGTTCGAAATTCTTGGTGAACAGGACGCTAGCGTCCGAGCCGAGAAGCACCTGACTTGGGTTGACTACAGCATGTACTGGCTGCAATATGCCGGTGTATTCCAGGTTCCTAAAGGAATCGTTGTAAATGACCGAATCAAGTCATGGGACGGCTACCAGCAGCACTATTCAAACGTGTCTGCTAACCCTGAGTTCATTGTACTCAACTAAGAGTCCATGCTTTTAGGAAGCAATTAACTTGCTTACTTAGGCGGGGGTCGGATTTTTCCGGCTCCCGTCTTTCTTTAATCACGGTTTGTAAACAGCTTTGAATTCAATGCAATTAGCAAGTGCGGATAACTGGTAATTACGTCGGTTAGCGGTCGTTGACATAGATCATTCAGAATGCTAAATTTTTTTTACGTATCCACAGTGTTTAAAGTCACCGATTGACTTGATTTCGGATAGGATGCATTTCTGCATGGAGAGTCGACAGACCGCTTGGCCTGTATGGCTTCGTGGAACAACTTCGGAAGTACTTAACAAATGGCTAATTTTCTAGCGAGACGATTCCTATCTTCGTTGATCTCAGTGATCGGCGCGACGTTAGCAATTTTCATCTTGATTCAATTCCACAGTGACCCACGCGAGTTGTTCATACCGGACTCCGGATATGGCATTACTCAAGAGCAGTGGGAAAATCTTGGTGAACGAATGGGATTGAACGACCCGCTTTGGAAGCAGTACCTCAATTGGATAGGCAATACACTTCGGGGTGACCTTGGTGTATCTCTTGCTCGTGACAGAGCTGTTACTGATCTGATCAAAGGAAAGATTGGAGCGACTGTTCAACTAGCCGTTGGTGGTTGGATATTCGCGATAGCGTTAGGTATTCCGATGGGGGTGTTAGCTGCAGTAAAGCGCGGTACCTTCTGGGACTATTTCGGCAGAATGGTGGCTATTGTCGGTCAGGCGGCCCCGCCGTTCGTGACAGCTCTAGTTGCTATCTGGATCTTCGCTGTATGGCTAGACTGGTTGCCGGCTGGAGGGCGCTCGCCTGAATTCAACTGGAAGGAATATCTTCTGCCATGTATGGCTCTTGGTTGGGGTGCTGCAGCTAGCCTCATGCGTCTTACCCGATCTTCGATGCTCGAGGTTATGGACGCTGAGTACATCCGCCTTGCTCGTGCAAAGGGTGTCGGCTGGAACTGGGTTATCTACAAGCATGCTCTTCGTAATGCTTTAATCGCCCCGGTAACATCGGCTCTATTAGTGTTCTCGGGCTGGTTGAACGGTGCGTTGGTTGTCGAGATCGTATTCTCGTGGCCTGGCATCGGTTATGACGCTTTGTACCGTGCGGTTAACGACAACGACTTCCCGCTGTTGCTTGGAACCGTATTCGTATTCATTCTGATCTATTTGGTATTTGCAACTCTCGCCGATATTGCATACACACTTATTGACCCCCGAGTACGTCTCGGCAACTCTGCGGACTAACTAGGAGTACTCATGGCAACATCTGAAACACAGGGCGAGGTTCAGCACGTCGATTCGGCGACGCTGGATACTCCGCTCAATCCAGTAAAAGTTGATAGGTCGTTTGTTGGCAAGCTCTGGCACGTAATGCGTAAATACCCGGTTTTACCGGTGTTTGTGCTGTCTCTTCTTGTGCTTGCAGCCGTGATTGGTCCGACAATCGCTCCGTACGAGCGTGATATTGGGCCGATTGGTGACCGCCACTTAGCTATGTTCCAACATTCACATTGCATCAATATCGATGATTGGAATCCTCCATACGCGAAGTCGGATTGGGTGGACTTTGGTGATGGACCAGAAGCTCCATTCCGCTGTGATGCACCATTGCACGGCTTTTGGACAGAGGGATACCACCTACTCGGATCCGACCATATCGGGCGAGACGTGTTTACCCGTGTTCTTCACGGTGCTCAAATATCGATGCAGGTGGTATTAGTTTCGCTAGTACTAGGTATGTTTATCGGTGTGTCACTCGGTATGATTTCCGGCTACTACGGTGGCATGGTTGACGAGGTGATCACTAGAATTGTTGATATTTGGTATGCGATGCCATTCTTGATGGTCGCACTAATCGTGGTGTTGATTTTCGGGCGTGGCTTAACTGTGCTCCTTTTCGTGCTGGCTCTTGTGGCGTGGTCAGGTTTCGTAAGGGTTATTCGTGCTCAGGTATTGGTGCTTAAACAGATGGATTATATTGCGGCAGCTCGTGTAAACGGTGCATCTGACGTACGAATCCTAATGAAGCATTTGCTGCCTGGAATTCTTAACACTGCCATTGTTGTTGGAACATTGAACACTTCGAGTTTGATCCTTTCAGAATCGGTGCTCAGTTTCGTTGGTGCTGGTATTCAGCCGCCAACTCCTGCATGGGGTGTTATGACTAACGAAGGTCGAGACTATCTCTCGATTGCCGCTCATCAGGTATTAGTGCCTTCTGCAGCCATCTTCTTGGTTGTCATCTCATTAAACTTCCTGGGTGACTGGTTGCGAGACCGTCTGGACCCACGACTGCGACAGATCGACTAGGTTCACCTAGCAAGAATCGAATTCAAAAACGCCCTCGGCAGCAAAGCCGAGGGCGTTTTTTATTGTCTGAGCTTTTGATGGCGATCCGCCATATATAACCATCTGAACACTGGATAAACAAACGGGAGCAAGAGGCTCGTTTTCGTCGAAAGTAATATCTGTCCCTTTTGGCTGACAGTATCAGCTTGTCCAGAGATTTTCGTGTCCCAGATATGGTTCTGGCTGATGATTCAAGTCGATATAGTGGTTGTGAAGTCGTTCAAAGACCCTTGCTGCCACTAGTTCACGAATATACGCCTGACCGACGCTGTGTCGAGGATGCAGAGGTTCCCTGAGGCATTAGTCCTACTGTTCGAGGTGCCACTAATGGATCGTCAATCTGACAGAAACTAACGTTGAATGTTATTTGGTTTCGTAGTTCAATAACCGTAGAAACATGTGCCGATGTCCATACCCACATCTCTCAGACGCGACAAGACCGCTCGTTATGAGCGGCCTTGTAAACAGATTCGTTCAAGCTGAGTTGTTCTAGTCGGCGACAACACAGACAGCGCCAATGGCGGTTATCTGGTCACCAGAGAACTCAGATGTGTAAGTGAAGCAACCTTCGACTGTGAACGTGTGGTCGAAACTAGGGTTTTCCTTGTCGAACGGTCCTTTGTGAAGGTCGCCAGAGTCCCATTCTTCAGCTTGGCCTGGGTCGGATGTTGAACTGCTTGCTGATCTTCGGTCATGACCCCAACGGACGGTTGAGCCAACAGCGATTTTGATGATGGCAGGATCAAACACAACGCCTTCAGCACCTCGTGCAGGGATACTGACTTCGATCACACCAGTTAGGGCAGGGCCTTCAGGCACTTCCACATCAAATGCAGCACCCTGAACGATTGCGCTTGAACCACTGCCCACCGACACAGTTCCTTGAATTGCCTGTGCGGTAGCAGTTGCATTTCGTTCGTTGTTCGCTAGTGCTGCAGCACTGTCTGAATCGATTGCAACCTGCACCTGAGCATCAGGGTCACCACCGGCATCGATAACTGCCTGGCGGGTTGCCTGAGCGTTATCAAGCTTGTTCTGCGCCTTCGTAGTCTCAACGATTTGCACAGTTGTTGGTCTGTCCGAACAAGCCGCCATAATGGTTGTTAGGATCAAGGCCCCAGCAAGAACCAGGATCACACGATTTCGTATCGACATATATGTCCCCAAATTACAAAGCGTTTAATACACGCAGGGCACGGGTTTTTCAGTTCAACATCTGATGAAAGATTCCTCAGATTATTGAACCATTAAGTTCAATGTTGCCGAAGGATAACATGCAGTATCGAAAAGACGGGTGCAGGTTTGTTAGATTCTGAGGATTTACCAGATATTTAATAGGTGTCAAATCCGGTTTATTGAGTTTTTCGGCGAAGCCTCAGAACTATGATTCCCGATACCAATGCGATGCCGGCGGCGGTGAAGTAGGCGAACTGATATGCCTCGTCAAATGTAGCGTTATGTGAGTCTTGTCGCCAGTTCAAAAGCGACGTCATCAGAGCGATAGACATCACAGTGCCGATTGTTTGAGATACGGTAAGTGCTGCCGATGTAGAACCGGCGTACTCGCTTGGTGTTCCTCGCAAAGTTAGTGCGTAAACAGCAGCCTGGTGAATTCCGAAACCTAATCCAAGTACTGCAGTCGAAATCACGACCCTGCTCATCTCTGGATTGTCCCCAGCCGTGCCTACGAACACTAATCCGATTGCAGTTAAAATGGTTCCAATAAAGATGATTGGCCTATCACCAGCACGGTCTGCGAGCCATCCGGCGATTCCTGATCCAAGAAAATTCATACCTGCCATTAGAGCCAATAGCGCACCGAGCGTTAGCCCGCTTCTTCCCATCACATCGGCGACATAGAACGGAAATAGGAACCACATTACGAACGAGGCGATAGTCAAGAGCAAGTTCGAAAGCGTACCCGACTTGAATCCTGAGAATGCTGTGAGACCAGCAGGAAAGATCGTAAATCGTCCGCTTTTTTTACCTTTGGCGAACATCAAACCAAGTACGAATGTGAGAGCGAACAGCACCAAAGGTAATGGTGATAACCAGCCTTCAACTCGGGCGAACGACATGGCGAGTACGAATGTGAATAGTGCAGCGAAAACTGTTACAGATCCAAGTAAGTCGAACCGGTGCTTTGTACGCCCGGGAATTGACTGAGCCAAATTTCCGTTGAGAGCGATCACTGCTGCTAACAGCAGCACTATGCCGATAGGAATACGCGCCCAAAAAATTGCTGGCCAGCCGATTTCCTGTCCCAGTAAACCTCCACCGAGCGTGCTTGCAAACGTACCAAGCCCCATCGCCCCTAGTGTTACACCAAGCGCAGCTCCACGTCGGCTGGGCCCAAATGCCCGAGCAACGAGCGCGGGGGCGAGGGTGAATAAAATTGCTACACCTATTCCCTGTGGGATACGCAGGGCGACGATGGGTGCAAGGGAATCCTGTAACGAGATTAGGCCTACGGCGGTCGTGTACAGCACGATACCGGAGACTAACGGCCACTTGATCCCGAATCTATCGGCAATACCTCCGGCGACAAATCCGGTTCCGCTTCGAGCGCCGTGGTACATGATGATTATCAGTTGGACACTAATTATCGTCTCGCCAAGATCTGACCGAAATCTCGGCAGATTGACGTTGATAGAAAAATCTAGTGCGCCAAGAAACAGGGCACCGCTTCCTATCGCTATAGCTAAGATCTGGGCGAATCGGGTCACATGCTGGCTAGGCTGGATTTCCTGACTCTGTAAGGTCTTTGTCGCGTCGGGGTTTGTAATGATTAATGACCGTCGCCGGATACTGATGACAAAGCTATTATTTCCATAGTGATGCTCGCAATATTTGCGGTATACGTTCTATCTTTGGCATCCATGAAGTTGATATTAATTATGAATCGCTTCTATCGCGAACCTAGTGTGGGAATTATCGCATTTATTCAGCCTCAGCCCTCGTATTTCAGCATTGGATTTCCGGCATGTGTAGATGTATTCAATTAGGTTGTATATTCTTCCGGAACTCATCATGGGTGCTTGTTGTTGAAACTTTGTCGGCAGCAACACGACCACAAGTTGAAAGCAAAGAAAAAAATGGGACACAGTGTCATATATTACGGCGAGCACGATGGTGCACGAACGGTCAGAGCACTTGAGCTTGCACCGAATGATCTCGACTGGGGAGTCGTTAGTCCTGATGCGTCCGAAGCTGAACGTGCTGAAGATCTCGCTGATGCCGTAGCCGTGATTACGAACGGACTGTCGATAACAACAGATATGTTGTCAAAAATGCCGAAAATGAAGCTGCTTCAGGTGATGAGTGCAGGATTCGACAGTCTTGATGTTCCTGCCATTCGAGAGATGGGTATCGAAGTTTGCAACAACTCCCCAGCGATTGCTCGTTCGGTTGCCGAACACACAATCGGCATGATGATGGTTTACAAGCGACTTCCTCAAGGTGTCGACGGCGTGAAGGCTGGCACTTGGCAGAAGCCAGCGAAATCGGGAGAATTTGGCAAGGTTTACGAAGTATCGGGTCGCACGGTAGGAATTATTGGGCTTGGCAACATAGGAACTTGGGTCGCCAAGATGCTCAAAGGATTCGAAACGACAACCCTTTACACAGACGTACGAGAATTCCCGTCTGAAAAAGAGCAAGAGTTGAACGTTACTCGTGTTTCTATGGACGAACTGCTCGATCGGTCGGACATCGTTACGGTTCACGTTCCTTTGTCATCATCGACCACTGGCTTAATGGGACGACGAGAGTTCGCCGCTATGAAATCAGGCGCAATATTTATCAACACGTGCCGTGGTCCGGTACAAAACGAGACCGAATTAATAGACGCTTTGAACGCGGGCGAAATCATGGGAGCAGGGTTGGATGTAACCGAAATCGAGCCGACTCCGATGGATAGTCCGCTGATGAGCATGGACAACGTGGTGCTGACTCCTCATTTGGCGGGATCTTCTCAGGAGAGGGTGGATCGGGCGCTGGAGTTTTCATTTGAAAACGCCCGCCGCGCTATGAACGGCCAAGATCTGAAAAATCCGGTGCAAGTGCTTGATTAGTATTCCACAGGCATACGCTTCAACTGCGTTCGAGATGCCATCAGGATTGTTGATCGATCTCGACGGCACGGTACTACCCGAGAATAATCGACCAACTAAGCGGGTTATCGATGCTATTGCAGAGGCATCACGATTGATTCCTGTCGCCATTGCGTCTGGTCGGGTGCAGGACGATGTCTGTCACTTCGCAAGATTATTCGGACTAACCGTCCCTCAGATATCGGACAATGGGGCGACATTGATCGATCCTGTTACCGGGCGAGCACTGAAACGGCACATTCTTGATCGTAAAACGGCAGAACTGGTCGTGTCTGACTTGAAAAAATCTTCCTATAGGGTTTTGGCTTGTGACGCAGGGCGTTTTGTGGATGATCCTGACCAAATCGAAGATTGGAAGATCACGATCGTAATGGCGAAGTTCGATTCGGAAGCCGAAACACGAGGGTGGATCGAACGATTCCCGGCCGACAAAGTTAGTTCGTATGCAACAGTCGATAATCTGGGCCACTGGTACGTGGATTGCACGCCGTTGGGAGTGAACAAGGCTACTGGCGCTCGGAATTTCGCCAAGGAAGTCGGAGTCAATGCATCCAAGCTGATGGTGATCGGAGATGGTTGGAACGATGTGCCAATGTTCGATGTCGCTGGCACTCGAATAGCGATGGAAGGCGCACCGCAAGAGATGCTCGAAAGGGCGACTGAAGTTGTGCCGGGGATCGACGATGACGGTGCGGTTTTGGCTATCGAAAAGTACGTGCTGAACCTAAGTTAGTAATTCCGGTACTGGCTACGTAAGTTCAAGATCGTCATCAGATTGAAGCGCTATGTCGTCGAGCTCATCGATCTCGTCAAGAATGTCGTCGTCGTCAACGAACTCGGGGCTCTTGTCAGTATCTCCAGATTGGCGGAACGCTCGAACACCAGCAGCAATCCCGACCTGCCACGCCTTCATTTCGCGTCGGAGTGCTGCTCGGTATTGATTGCCGTACTCGCCGACTTTTCGGAACTTTTTCTGGCGACGTCGTACGAGAGTTTTAGTGTTTTTGCCGGTTAACGCCGACATCTCACGCATTAGCGATCTCTTTAGGAGGCGAGCGGCCTCGTCTGGCGATCTGTGGGCGCCAAGCTCCGGTTCAGGAACTATCTCGTCAACGATATCCATGGCAACACAGTCGACTGATGTCAGCTTCAACGCACGTGCGATATCCGATGCTTTGGTTAAATCGCTCATTTCCGACTGTGCACCACGTTCAGGATCTATCGTTGTATAAATGGCGTTTTCTAGCATAAGCACACGGTCTGCCAGACCGAATGCTAGGGCTGCTTCTGAGCCGCCTTCGCCAATGAGAATCGAAAGGGTTGGAGTTTTCACTCGACCCATCTGGTCGATCATTCTGGCGATAGCACTGGCTAGACCACGCTGCTCCATGTCGATGCCGAGCTTTGGGCCCGGCGAGTCGACGATCGTAACGACCGGGATCTTAAACGTTTCAGCAAGAATCACTCCACGTCGAGCTTTTCGGAATCCACCGGGAGTGATATCTCCTGATCGAGGAACAGTATTTTCGTCATCGCTAGTTTGTGTGATCGTCGATTTTTGCTGGGCGATTATCATCACGCTTTGTCCGCCTAATCTGGCAAGACCAATAATTACCGAATTATCATCGGTGTATACCCGATCGCCGTGAAGTTCGAAGAAATTGGCAAATACATTGTCGATGTAGAACTTAGCTCGAGGTCTATCGAGGTGGCGCGCTAGCTTGACCATTTCCCATGCTTCACGAGGTCGTACGGCGACAGGCTCAGGGACGACTCGACGTGATGATGTCAGCTTGAATTCGGGTGAAATGAGATCGAGAACCGAAGCGAGTTCGTGCTTCAGTCGGTCGCGTCCGATGATTGCATCGACGTGCCCACGCTCTAAATACGCTTCTGCGGTGTGTTCGGTGTAGGCACGTTTTCCTTCGATTTCACGAAGATCGCCGAGTGGTGAAAACCCAATGTGAGATCCGGGCTCAGCAAAGATAATGTCGGCCATTGACGCAAAACTACCAAGCACCTGGCCTGTAGACGGGTTGCTAAGCGCAACGATGAACGCTTGCCCTTTATCTCGAAGTGCTCGCGCGGCGAGAGTCGTTTTTGCCATCTGCATCAGCGACAACACACCCTCTTGAATTCGTGCACCACCGGATGTGACCAATGCTACGCAAGGCAACTTTTTTCGTGCGGCAAGTTCGAGTGCGAGTGTGACTTTTTCGCCAACAACCACGCCCATTGATCCGCCCAAGAAGCTGGAATCGAGCACGATTATTATGACTGGCGTGCCGCCGATCAAGCATGTGCCGGTTACGGCAGCTTCGGATAGTCCGGTGCGGCTCTGATCTTGGAGTAACCGGACACGGTATGAAATTCGTGGTGAAAATTCGAGCGGGTCGAGCGACTGAATCCACTTACTAGTCTCTTTGAAGCTGCCTTCATCGGCTATGGCGGCGATTCGGCGTCGAGCTGAGATCGTGTAGTGATAGCCGCAAGTAGGGCAAACTCTGAGTCGACGGTACTTGGTCGATTCGGAGATATTGGCCCCGCAAGACAGGCAGGATTTACGGGGTTGATCGAGATCGAGAGATTCGAGTTCTTCCGGCAGCATCGCAATGACATCTTTGTCCAGCGGCTGATTATCTTCTGGCGGAAATAGTGGAGTTACGTTATCTGGCACGGTAGTGCAGGTTGCTCCTCGAGCTGTCGATTCGATACAGCGTAGTTCTGATCGTGCGTATTCATTCTAAGCTAGCGAGTCATTGAGAAACCGCAGAATGGCAACCTGCTAGCGGTTGCAGTAGGTCTGAAACTAGGGTGTTGGTCAGTCAGTTGAACGTTACAGAACCGGGCGTGGTTTGCCTGGTTCGCCGGCGCCTACTACGCCTTCGTCTTCTAGCTCGTCCATCAGGCGTGCTGCCCGTGGGTAACCGATGCGGAGTCGACGTTGTAGCAGTGAGACGGATAACGTCTGCTGCGATTGTGCGAGGCTTGCGGCCTGATCGAACAATAAGTCGCCATCGGTTGCACTTGATGCGGTGCCGCCGTTGTCTGCTCCCGCATCATCGAAGCTTACGGTGAGCTCGGGCAAGGGTGGTCCATCCATACTCTGCCACGACGATACAACGCCCTCGATCTCGTGGTCGTTCAAGAACGCACCCTGAACACGAGATGGCTTCGGCTTGTCGATTGGCATGTACAGCATGTCGCCGCGACCGAGCAGTTTTTCAGCACCAGTTGAATCAAGAATTGTTCGTGAGTCGATTTGCGACATCACAGCAAATGAAATCCGGCTTGGGAAGTTGGCTTTAATTAATCCAGTTACAACATCGACCGATGGACGTTGAGTTGCGACCACCAGATGCACTCCTGTCGCTCGGCCAAGCTGTGCCAGTCGCACAAGCAGGCGTTCTACATTGCCAGCAGCCGTCAGCATTAGATCGGCAAGCTCGTCGACGAGAATGACCAAGTAGGGCATTTTCTCGTCCATTTTCTCGTTGTACGAGGCTATGTTTTTCACAGACGCCTGTTCGAGTTGACGGAATCGTCCCATCATTTCGTCGACTAGTGACTGGAGAACGATTACAGCTCGATCGGCTTCGACGATCACTGGGTGATAAAGATGCGGGATGCCTTGATATGGCGTTAATTCGACTCGCTTAGGGTCGATCATCACTAGCCTTAGTTCGAGTGGCGTCTTAGTCAAGATTAGCCCGGTGATGATGGCGTTCATGCACACGCTTTTGCCTGATCCGGTTGATCCGGCAACTAGGGTGTGTGGCATTCGAGAAAGATCAGCCATTACTGGTTCGCCGCCGCTGCCGAGACCGAGCGGGACGGGCAATGCAGCCGTTTTGGCGAACGCTTCCCATTCAGGCGTGTCCATCACCGAGCGCAAAGTCACTTGAGTTGGGTGTGAGTTTGGCACTTCGATACCAACGACTGATTCGCCCGGAACGGGAGCTTCAAATCGAAGACTCGGAGATGCAAGCGCGAGGGCTATATCTTTTTCTCGATTGAGAATAGTGTCTACTCGAACGCGCTGGCCTCCGGTATTTTCTTCTGAACGACCCTTCCAGCCGGGGCTGAGTCCGTACATCGTTACGGTAGGACCTTGGCGAACCTGATCGACACTAACATCGATACCGAACTGCCCCAGCGATTCCTCGACGGCGCGACTTGTGGTGTCGATTTCTTCTTGAGTGATACCACCGGGTTTTGCGATAGCCAAGATGTCGCGGTTAGGCAGATGCCACAGATATCGCTGAGCGGCAGAGTAGTCGGGCGGCGGAGCTGCGATGTCTTGGGCAGCTTCTACTTCAGTGGGGGTCGGGTAGGCAACGGTTACTGGAGTCTCAGAGTCCTCCGGGAGTCGGTCTACGAACTTGGCTAGCTCGGATTCCGAAGGGGTTTCAGTGTTCGCTGTGGTTGGTGATGCAAGAGTCGTAGTGTCAGATGAAGATGGCGTGCCAGCGTTTTGAACTGCAGCAAGCGCGGCAGCCTCATTCTCAGCATCGATCTTCGCCTGAGCCGCCTGGTCAGCTTCATACTCGGCAATATCAGCATTTTGCAGCTCTTTGGTCTTCACACGTTCAGATCGCCATTTTTCGAGTTTGATAGATAGTGTGCGCAACCCCCCAACTACCTCTGCGTAGACAGTAAAGACTGCACCACCTAGTTTTGACCCTGTTCGTTTTGCCCAATTCGGTGATCCGATTACGAAGGCGATCAAGAGCAGAGCAATTACTCTCACCCAAGCAATGGCGTAATCGGAAATACCAACATCGAAGCGATCCCACTCTTGAGGTAGTCGCGAAATCGCCATTCCAACATCGCCACCAAAAGTCTCGCCGCTGAATGCTGCGAGCGGGGCGTAGAAAATACCAAGCCCGCCCGATATTGCCGCCGATAATGATAGTGACGAAACCACCCAGCGCCATCGTACGAGCACTGCAGTTCGTTTGAACACGGTAAGGAACAAGGTGACTACTAGCCAAAGACCAAGCGGAATCGCCGACCATCCGACCATTTTGCCGGTATCGTCTTGGAAGAAGAAGTATGTGATCGCCGCCACCGCCGCTATTACGACAGCGAACCAGAATTGCTTAGGTGCCGCAACCAAAAGCCGACCCACAAGCTTTGCTATCGAGCCGATGAGTCGAACGAATTTGACGAAGGCGTTTGAGCCAGAATTTTTAGTTGTGTATTTAGACGTCAATTGAGGATGTGATGATCATCGGGCGGCGTTTTGTGCGTCGTCCCAGAAAACTTCCAACAGTTGTGCGGACAACATCTTCGAGATCGCCCCACTCTGTCGGCTTTTTCAACAGTTTTTCAAGCACAAGAGTTAGAGCGTCTTCAGTCTCGCGTAATAGTTCGTTGGAGTCCTCTGTGTGAACGAAACCGGCTGAGACGATTTTTGGCCTGCCGACGAGTGAGCCGTCGACAGTGTCACGTGAGAACGCCACGCTGACAATGCCGTTGTGCTGAAGCGTTCGGCGTTCGACAACGACGTTACCGGATTCGTCCCACATGCCGAGTCCGTGCACAAAGATGTGTCCGGCTTCGATTCGATCGACGACTTCACCTACATTTGCATCGATCTCGAGGATGTCGCCATCCGTGAGCAGGAATGCGTTCTCAGGGGCGACGCCAGTTGAGATAGCGAGGTCGACGTGCGCCCTCAGCATTCGGTACTCGCCGTGAACAGGTACGAAGTACTTAGGGCGTGTTGCGTTGAGCAGCATCCGGAGTTCTTCTTTGCGAGCGTGGCCAGGCACGTGTGTGCGTGTCTCGTGATTAGTAATTACCCTAGCGCCGAGTCGAACGAGTTCGTTAATCGACTCGTTTACCGGAACTTCGTTGCCCGGAATAGTGCTTGCCGACATGATGATCGTGTCGCCGTCTTGAATACGGATATCTCGGTGATCGTTACGTGACATGCGAACGA
Source organism: Dehalococcoidia bacterium (assembly GCA_028821715.1). GTDB lineage: Bacteria > Chloroflexota > Dehalococcoidia > Lucifugimonadales > Lucifugimonadaceae > Lucifugimonas. The sequence goes on along the minus strand of JAPKFF010000016.1, from coordinate 6,017 downwards.
GACCCGACTGTGGCTCACCTTGGCTTCCCGTGGTGAGAATCAGCACTTTGTCGCCGGGGAGGCTGTTCGCTTCAGCGGCTGTGATCATGAGGTCGCCGGGGATGTCCAAGTGACCAAGTTCGCGACCTGTCTTGGTGTTGTTAATCATACTGCGTCCGAGAACACAGAGCTTTCTACCGTGTTTGACGCAGGCGTCGGCGACGATCTGGATTCGTGCGATCTGAGAAGCGAAACTTGAAATAATGATTCGATTTTCAGCGTCACCGATAAGGCCGGGTAGATTCTCAACTACTTCACGATCGGAAGGCGAGTAACCCTCTTCCTCTGCGTAAGTAGAATCGGCCATGAGCAGCAGTGCGCCGTCTTGGCAAATGTCGGCGAGTAAGCCAAGGTCGGAGGGAGGTCCGATTACTGGTGCGTTGTCGAGTTTGAAGTCACCGGTGTGAATTACAACTCCGGCTGGCGTGTTTATGGCGATACCAGTTGAGTCGGGCACAGAGTGGCAGACTGCGAACCATTCGACTTCAAGTTCGCCGATTTGGTGCTGCTCACCGGGGCGGATTACCTTAAGTTCGGCTTCGTCACGCATGCGTGCTTGCCGAACCTTGTTTTGGAGCAATGCTTCTGCCATCGCTGGTGCGTAGACCGGAACGTTCACACGCTTGAGGAAGTGTGTAACGGCTCCGATGTGATCTTCGTGACCGTGCGTGATTAGCAGTGCTCGAACACGGTCGGCGTTTTCTTCCAGATAGTCCATGTCGGGAATCACGACGTCGATGCCGGGCATGTTCCACTCAGGGAACAGCACGCCTGCGTCGATCACGACAATATCGTCGACAGTCTCGAGGACCATCATATTTTTGCCAATTTCGCCCAGACCACCAAGTGGTAATATGCGAACCCATGGCGAGTCATTAGGTTTTTTTGCCATACGAATGAATTGATGCCTGCTTGGATTTCAAGGCACACTGCGCGAGTGTTTTGGCTGGGTTGTAGTCAGAATTTTCTCGAACGCTAGTGTGTCGTGCCTAGAACATTCCCAGCTGGCGATCTCCTTGTTCTTCTTTTGTTGTCTCGTTCTTCAATAGAGGTTCAGATAGTTGAGCGTCGGCAATTGGTGCGTCAGCTGTTTGGCTTGAAGGCCGGTCTTTTTTTCTTATTTGAGTTCTTCTTGGTCTTCGTTTAATTTTAAATCTTCGTACGTTACCAGTGCGTTGGGCGCCTGAGTAATGATGTCGGCATCGATTTCGCCGTTGATTTTGCCAGACGATATCCGATTGGATTGTCGTAGTGCCTCGGGAAGTTTTAGTACATCTTGCTGAAGTTCTCGTTTGATTGACGGATTTCTTAGTCCTGCGGCGGGATGGTACAGCGGAAATAGAATACGGCCTTCCCATTCGAGTATTTTGCCGTGATCCTCAGAAATTTTACCCTTTGGATTGAACCTAAGCATGGAAACACGACCCAGTGTGACTACGACTTTCGGGTCGATAAGTTCCATCTGGCGCTCCAAATACGGGCGACATGCGGCAACTTCGTCGGGTAGTGGATCTCGATTATCGGGCGGTCGACACTTCACGACGTTGGTAATGAATACATCTTCGCGGGTCAGTGGGATCGCAGCGAGTAGTTCATCGAGCAATTTGCCGGAGCGACCCACAAACGGTAGACCTTGCTGATCTTCGTTGAATCCAGGACCTTCGCCAATGATAAGAATTTCGGCTTTGGACGATCCGCTACCCGGAACTCCGTTAGTTCGAGTGGAGTGAAGATCGCAGCTAGTGCACGAGCGCACTGCATTGGCGAGTGCGTCGATTGAATTCCAGGATTTGTTGCTGGCTTCGGCTGTGGTCAAAGCGTGGTGTTAATTGGAAGCAAGAGCGTCCGGCTGCAGACAAGTAAGAGTCTTCAAGTTATCACACGAAGATTATTGTGATCTGTTTCCCCCTCGCCCTCCTCAGATAATCTTGTACCGCCGCGCATAAAGGATACGAAGCAGAGTAGGTGCTTGAGACTTTCCTCAGATGCGAAAAACCGTATTGCTCTCAATTAAAAAATAATGAAACCGAATGCGGTTTTTATTGTTAAAAGCCCGGGTGATCGCCTAAGCGCTCAACTAAGCATCTCAACGAAGCGATCCCGAATTAGTCGGTGATTCCACGATCGGACAGGTACTTCACAGCATCCTGAACAGTCTTGATACTTTCGGCATCTTCGTCAGAAATCTCTAGAGGCTGGTCATCTGAACCAAATTCCTCTTCGATTGCCATGATCAACTCGACCACGTCAAGGGAGTCTGCATTTAGGTCTTCGGTAAACGAAGATTCTGCCGAAACATCTGAGGCTTCAACACTGAGCTTGTCGGCCGCAATATCGCGGACTCGATCCAACACACTGGCCATTTACTTCAACCCCCCGGGAGGTCATGCGGAACGGCCGTCCCGCTCGATCTTGTAATTTAACATTTCGTCGACTACAAATATAGTCGAACGGCAACCTATGCTAGCAGAGCACCGAGCACTCCGTTAATGAATTTTGGCGACGAATCAGACCCGAATAATCGAGCTAACTCAACCGCTTCGTTCGCGACTACGTTCTGAGGAGCCGCATCTTCCATCGCCAACTCGGCCATCGCCACCCGCAAAACGTTACGTTCCACGAGAGGCATTTGGTCGGAAGGGTACTGGGATGCGATCTTCGCGATTCGTGAATCCAACTCAGTTCGCTGATCTTCACATACTCTTACCAGACGGATTGCAAAATCGATGTCATCGTCTGTTAGTTCTCGCTCGATGGCGAGGCGCCTTATGGCTGATGTGGCGGGATGGCCTGAGGAATCTGATTCGTACAGTGCCTGCACAACTGCGGCTCGTGAGCCGGTGCGGCCTTTTCTAATCGGTGGTTCGCTTTCGCCAACGGGATCGCCATCGACTAGTTCGTCGAGGCGGTCGGGTTCTTGCGGTATGTACTTTGGTTTAGCTGCAGACACGTTCAGTTAGCCCTAACGGCGACATCTTACTTGAAGGAAGGGATACCAATAACTATTTGGAGTCTTAAGCGGGGAAGCCTACGAAGCGCTCGAGTAGTTGAGTACCGAAGCGAAGTCGCCAATGCTGGTGACGCTAGCAGAACGGTCGATTCTCTTCACCATTCCGGAAAGAATCCTACCGTGGCCAATTTCGTAGAAAGTGTCAATTCCGTCGTTTAGTATGAACTTGACGGTGTTGTTCCACTGCACGCAGGAAGTCAACTGTAAACGAAGCTCTTCTTTGACTTTGTCGGCAGTACCAAGCGACTTCGCTGTCACATTACCTATAAGAGGAACGAGAGGGTCATGGAACGTCAGTGAATCAATCATTGCGTTTAATCCATTCTGAGCCGGGCTCATAAGACCTGAATGGAAAGCACCGCCAACCTGTAGCAGAATTGCCTTCTTAGCACCACGTGAACTAGCCATATCAATCGCCATTGCGAGGCTGCGGTGGTCACCGGCGAGAATAATCTGCTGCTCGGTGTTGATAGTCGACATCTGTGCGCCAGACTCACGACAAATCTCTTCGGCTGTAATTTCGTCCAAACCGATAAGCGCGGCCATTCCGCCTGGTCGCTCGTTACAAGCAGCCTGCATGAGTCGGCCACGTTCAAGAACAAGCTTCAGAGCGTCTGAAATGCTCAGAACACCGGCAACTGCTAAGGCAGAGTACTCACCTAGTGAGTGGCCTGCAGTTGCATTTGGAACCTGAAGAACGCCAGTGGCTTCTTCCATTGCTCGCCAAGTAGCAATCGAAGTTGCCATGATGGCGGGCTGAGTGTTCTCAGTCTGTTGAAGCTCGTCGTCTGGACCTTCAAACATCAACGTAGAAAGCTTACGACCTAGTCTATCGTCGATCTCGTCGAATACCTCGCGTGCTGCGATGGAATTCAAGTAGAGATCTTTTCCCATACCTACGGCTTGTGATCCCTGGCCTGGGAATAAGAATGCAATTTTCGAAGCTATTTTGTTAGTCATATCGAACGACTCTCTTGTGTTAGCAGTGCTGACTTACGAATCAGACTCTTTAGATGCAGCTGCAATTGGCTGGACCTGCTCTAGTAGGTTCACCTGAGGCCAGTTGCCTGGCATCGTGCGACCTTTGTGGTTTCCACATTCTGGGCAAGCAATGTGCGGCTGGATTCGCTCCTGCCGAGAACATGGGCAAAGCGAAGCCGCTGGCAACTTAATAGCATTGTGAGCGTTTCGATTGCCCTTGCGGGCACGGGTATGTTTTTTCTTGGGAAGTGGAGGCATATCTATATATCAAGGGCGTTAGCCCGCTCAGTCTGCAAATTTTGCGCCTGTTCCTAAGTGTCCTGCAAGTCCCGCCCAACGCGAATCTATAGAACTTTCGGCGCACGAACAGTGAATTATATTGCGATTAACCGTACAAATGGGGCAAATTCCAAGGCAATCTTCCTTGCAAAGTATCGCAATTGGAAGTGCGCCGAGAAGAGATTGGCCCAATCCCTCGGTTAAATCAAGATGGTTTTGATCGGTAATGGTGAGTGTCGTATCGTAGTAATCGCCGTCGTTTGTAGAGCCGCTGTTCGAGCTTTTGCCCGATTTGTTTATCAGATCGCCGTTTGCCGGAGAATACTCTTCTTCCATATTCACGAAAACGTTCATAGTCGCCGGTTCAAGGCACCTACTACACGCACTGTGCGTAACCGCATCAATTTCAGCAGTTACGAGCACCGTTCGTTCGGTTCGCATTAGGCGGATCGGCCCGTGGATCTCTTTTAACGTCAGCCCTTCTAGTTCAAGGTTTTCGTTTTCTATTTCGTACTGCTCAGTATCACCGAGATTCCCGGTGAGCAGCCCCGCAACGTTATAGATCATCAAGTCCAAATCCCCGAAAAGGAATCGTGTATCGCGTGCGCTGGTCTTTTCAAACTGCCAATTAGGTTCGGTAAAATCGTTCACAAAAGGTTACGCACACAGCTATTTACTTTAGAGAAGTCGGACGGACGTGAGCAAGTGTTTACGTGGTAGATAGTGGTTGGGTGTTGTACGACCCATTGGGGCTACTCCTAGGATGTTTCATGTTCGATTATCCTATCGAAAGTAGCTTATATATTCAGGGCTATGTTTAAAACGTTTTCACCGAAAATGGATCTCTACTTGTCAAGAATTAGTGCTGGCTATTAAAAACGCTGGGACAGTGTTAAATTTTGTGTGTGTGGATAAATTCGTGTTGTCATTTCAAGGGAACCGGAGTTCGTATGATGGTGTGTCCATTCTGTGAAATATCTTCGAAAGAAAAGGGATTGATCGAAAGTGATCTTTGTTTTTTTTCATGGACACCGGAGATTCTGTATTGGTGGGCAGCGGGATGATCATTACCCATGCTCGCCGAGGGACGGTTTTCAACATTTCAGAGGATGAGTGGGCTGATATTCGAATTGTCCTCACGAAATCAAAAGCGATGCTTGATGAACAGTTTAAGCCCGATGGTTACAACGTTAGTCTGAAGCAGCCCGAAAATCGTCGACCTACTAATAGTGATTCTCCTGAATGACCCCAAACTCAATAAATCTTGCTGATAACCTCGACTTTCTTCGTAACATCGAAGATCGGTCAGTGAATTTGATCTACATCGATCCACCGTTCAACACGGGTGTCACTCAGTCGATGACGAGTCTCAAGACAGTTCGCGACGATGAAGGCGACCGCATCGGATTCGGTGGTAACAAGTACCGGACCGAACGCGGTGAAAGTAAGTCGTATCTCGATTCTTTCGACGATTACATTGGGTTCTTGACGTCTCGTATGGAAGAAGCGAAAAGAGTGCTTGCGCCGAACGGATCGTTGTTTTTGCACGTCGATCAACGGGAATCGCACTACTGCAAGGTGCTGTTGGATCAAGTTTTTGGTCGAGGTTCGTTCATGAATGTGATCATCTGGTCGTACGACTACGGTGGTCGCTCGAAACGAAAATGGCCTGCAAAGCACGACACGATATTTTGGTATGCAGTTGATC
>JAPKFF010000103.1:0-6621 GCA_028821715.1 Dehalococcoidia bacterium | reverse complement strand
ACCGTAACTATGAATCGGTCGGAATTTGCGACGATATCTCGCGCAGTTGTTCCTGTCGATGCATATGAGGCATAAGTCCCATACACCGTAGCAGCAGTTGTTCTACCTGAAGGCTTTCCTGAGCCTTCAGTAGTTAACGTAGACGCTTTGTTGGTGACATACACCTTGGCATCTACTGCCGCACTGGCGGAGTGAGAGAGGCCTACAACAGCTACCGCGACAAACGCAATAAGCGTAAGTCCGGAAAGCAATTTAACTGATAGCTTCACAGCTTCAGTCCCCCTTGCATCCGCGTTTTCACCCACAACAACGGCAGAAGGTAGAAAGAAAATTCTTCCACCATTGCCAGGCGGTATGAAACCCGGAGATCTCCATACATTTATCCTCCCGCAAGTGCGGAAGGTTTGCCGATTAGATTAATTCTGTCCTGCCCGAATGCTGGCCTATCGGCACGCGCAACATCGAACTTAGGGACAAACCAAAGCGATTTAATCATCGCAATGAATACGATGTCAACCCTTTCAGCATAGACCCTGTACTGATTTGTACCTTTGATTAGTGTTTACACACATCCGTTTAAGGGTATGTAAACACCTAAGTACTCATCTGTTCTAGCGAACTATAGAGAGGCTTCTGAACGGGAGTCAACGAATCCCATACCAATTTAAAGCGATTTTGCGTTACCAGAGAGTTACATATTAAGAACTATTCTGATGATGAATCATAAAATCGCTTGTTTGGATCTAAACCTTTTCGGGTTTTGTGATCGACCCAAGGAACTCGTCGTTCGTTTGGGTTCGAGCCATTCGTTCGAGTATTCGTTCGGCAGCTTCGGTTGGGGAATTGGAGTCTTGTCCAATAATTCCCATCATTCGCCTTAGCAGCCATACCTGCTTTAACGTGGCGTCGTCTTGAAGTAGTTCTTCATGACGTGTTCCGCTTCGTTCGATGTCGATTGCTGGCCACAGGCGACGTTCTGCCATTCTGCGATCAAGATGCAGTTCCATGTTGCCGGTGCCTTTGAACTCTTCATAAATGAGATCGTCCAAACGAGAACCGGTGTCGATCAGCGCGGTAGCGATGATCGTAAGGCTGCCGGCCTCTTCACAGTTGCGGGCAGCACCAAAGAAGTGCTTTGGTGGGTACAGGGCGTTAGGGTCCATACCACCCGATAGAGTCTTGCCGCTGCTTGGAACCGAAAGGTTGTACGCACGAGCAAGTCGAGTGAGGCTGTCGAGAAGGACTACTACGTTTTCGCCGCTTTCAACTAGTCGGCGCGCACGTTCAAGTGCAACCTCAGCTGTCCTGCAGTGACCTTCGATAGGTTCATCGAATGTCGAACTAAACACCTCACCGCTTATGGTGCGGCGCATGTCGGTGACTTCTTCAGGTCGTTCGCCGATGAGGGCAACGATGATGTAAATCTCAGGGTGGTTCTCTGTGATGCCGGCAGCTATCTGCTTAAGGAGAACAGTTTTACCTGCCTTAGGCGGTGCAACGATAAGTGCTCGCTGCCCTTTACCGACGGGAGCGACCATGTCGATCATGCGAGTGGCCATCTGCTTAGGAGTGGTCTCAAGTTTGATCTGGTCGTTCGGGTAGATCGAAGTGAACTGGTCGAACTTAGGTCGCTTCGATGCAGATTCTGGGTCGAAACCGTTTACCAGCTCGACACGAATTATGCCGAAGTACTTTTCACCTTCTAATGGTGGTCGAACCTGGCCTGCAACCATGTCGCCCTGTCGAAGTCCGAATCGTCGAACTTGGCTTTGCGAAATATAAATGTTTTCGGTGTCGCCGCGTTTGCCTTGACTGTGGAGGAAGCCATGTCCATCTTTCAAAAGGTCGAGAACGCCTGCACCAACGAGTGTGTCGGTAGATTCGGCGACAGATGCAAGAACTTCGAGAACCAGTTCGGTTCGCTGTGTCGGAACTCGCGTGATGCCTTTATCGATGGCCATCTGGCGGAGTTCGTCGTTCGTTTTCGCACCGAGGTTTCCCAAATCGGATAGCGTGCTCTCATCTACCTCGAAATTATCTTGTGGCAGCCCTGATGGACGTTGCCCACCGCCGCCGCCTCTTGGGCGTCGTCGACCTGATCGTCGGCGATTGCCGCCGCGGGATTGGGATGATCGGGTATCGGTAGTCAGCGTAGGTTCCTCCTGCTGGTATCCGGACAAAGCTGAAATAAACCTTTGGCTTGTCGACCAAAGTTGATCAACATTCGTTGCTCTCGATTCAGCGAAAGTTCTAGAGAAAAATTAGTGAGTGGTTTAGACCGTCTTTACATGACATAGGAGCATCTGAGCAAATAAATAGCCAGATGCCGACGATTCTAAAATTTGATTTGCGCTAAGAGCGGTGGGTCGTTCAGGTTAAAGTTAAGCTGACGAGGTCGCTCTCATGAGCGGGTATCTAGGGTCCTGTGAAGGGAAAGCCCGTTGCCGGTAACCGTAGTTACAAAGCCGGGCGGATCGAATGGTGCGGCGGATATCCAAAAGAGGATTCTTTGCTCGCGTCATTCAATGTTATCAAAATGTTGGGCAATAATTCCACTTCTGGAAATTATTGGCTGATTTTAACCCAACATTCTCATGCCGCAGGGTGGCTACTCTTCCTTTTCAAAAAAATCGTGCTGGCTGCCCTCACGAAGAGTATTTCGAGCTACCCGTATGAACTCCCTGAATAGCGGGTGAGGACGTTCTGGCCTTGATCCGAATTCAGGATGGAACTGGCTGCCCACCATGAATGGGTGACCATAAACTTCCGTAACTTCAACAAGCGATCCGTCGGGCGAAGTCCCTGAAGCGATGAGTCCTCCTTCTTCGAGCGGAATTCGATATTCGTTGTTAAATTCGTAACGGTGCCTGTGGCGTTCATCGACCGTTTCCAATTCGTAAGCAGCTCGAACCTGTGTTCCTTCTTTAAGAACACAGGGATACACGCCGAGCCTCATTGTGCCGCCAGTGGCTGAGAGTTCTTCCTGACCTTCCATGAAAGCGATAACAGGATTCGCAGCGTTTGGATCGATCTCTAACGATGTGGCGTCGACGATTCCCAGCTCGTTTCGAGCGTATTCGACAACCATGATCTGCATGCCAAGACACAAGCCTAGATACGGTATCTGTTCTGTTCGAGCGTAATTAGCGGCGGCAATCATGCCTTCAAGCCCGCGTTCGCCAAAGCCACCGGGAACGATAATTCCAAGCACCGTTCCAAGAAGCTGCTCGGCACCGTGTTTTTCGATATCTTCAGCGGCGACCCACTTGATATTTACTTTTCGCTCATTGGGTAGCCCTGCATGATGAAGCGCTTCAACGACCGAGAGATAGGAGTCTTGTAATTCAACGTACTTACCTACAATTGCTATTTCGATTGCGGGGTGGTCTTCTTCGTCGACCCTGACCATAGCCCGCCATGATTCGAGATTCGCGGGGGTGTCGGGAAGGTTCAGGCTCGAAGTGAGAATGTTTCCAAGTCCCTCATTTTCGAGGTGGAGTGGAACTTCATACACGCTCGATAATGTCGGCAGTGAAATAACTGCTTCTGCCGTTACGTCGCAATAAAGCGCGATCTTGCGTCGCTCGTCTTCGCCGGTTTCCTGATCAGCCCGGCAGAGGATAGCGTCTGGCTGAACTCCCATGCCGCGCAACGTGTTCACGCTGTGCTGAGTCGGCTTGGTTTTTAGCTCACCCGTTGCGCCTAGGTAAGGAAGGAGGGTGACGTGCACATAGAAGGTGTCATCTTGACCGACAGTATTTCGAACCTGCCTGATCGCTTCGATAAATGGTTGACCTTCGATGTCACCAACAGTTCCACCGACTTCAACCACCACCACATCGGCCTGCGATACCTCGGCGAGCCGGAGTATGCGTTCCTTAATTAGATTGGTTACGTGCGGCACCGTCTGGATCGTTCCACCGAGATATTTGCCGGCACGCTCGTTGGCGATGACTTCTGAATAGATCTGGCCCGCCGTGACGTTCGATAGCTCTGTTAGTTCAACGTCGATAAATCGCTCGTAGTGACCGAGGTCGAGGTCGGTCTCACTGCCGTCGACAGTTACGAACACCTCACCGTGCTGGTAGGGAGACATCGTTCCGGGGTCGACGTTCAGGTAGGGATCGAGTTTTAGCACCGAAACCGTCATTCCCCGGCTTTTCAGCATCCTACCTATCGAGGCAACCGCGATTCCTTTGCCGAGTGAACTGACGACTCCGCCTGTAACGAAAATAAACTTACTCATGTGCCAGCTCCGCCGCGTTGATGATTAGGGGTTCGCGTCCAGCCAACGTGCCAGCCGATAAGAGAGAACTATTTGAGGGGAAATGCAACCGCCTGTCGATGCAGGTAAACGTAGATATCAGTATCGATACCTGGTTAAAGCAGTTCGTTGCGGAGATTGCACACATCCTCGGGTAGAGACACAGGCTAAGGTGTTGCCTGTTAAAAATAACCCTACACGGGACTCGATTCTAGGTAACGAGAATCACAGGTGTCAAACATCACAGGCCCACATTCTCGACGATTCACAAGACCCTCACCCTTTTTAGCGCTGCTACACTCGATCTTTCGTAACGACAAATCCTTCTAATGTGCGCCTGATTCAACCGATGGATCGTACGCACAAATCATGAACGAAGAGCACGCAGATTTACTCGGGAAACAATGGATCCACTAACTCCTAAAGACGTAGACCACATCGCTCAGTTGGCGTACATAAAACTGTCCGACGAAGAGTCGGAAGACATGCGCGTCCAGCTGACGAACATTCTGGGACATTTCGCTTCTCTCGCTTCCGTCGATACCGACGGAGTTGAGGCGACCGGTCACACAACTGACTCAAACACAGTCATGCGCAAGGACGAACCGCAGCCGCCGATGGATCAGGATGATGTACTCAGTAATGCTCCCGACCGCGATGGCGAATTCATACGAGTTCGCCCCGTTCTGGAATAGCCAGACATCGTCTCTCAGATATTTAGCTAGTTACGAATTCCCTATTACGACCTTTTGGACCCAGACATAACGAATGACGACACATTCAACTAACTCCGATATTTACTTTTCGACGGCACGTGAGCTTCGAGCTAAATTCGATGCACGTGAAATTTCATCTGTCGAGGCAACTCGAACGATGCTCGACCGAATAACTGCGCTTGAGCCGAAGTTGAATTCGTTCATAACGGTAACAGCAGAGCAGTCAATCGCCGATGCCGAAATAGCGGATCAACGGTTGCAAGGGACCGGGCAAGAACCGACAGCACTAACCGGCGTGCCGATCATGCTCAAAGACAATTTCTCAACCAAGGATGTTGAAACAACTGCCGCATCAAATATTTTGAAAGGCTACATTCCGCCATACGATGGAACTGCAGTTCGAAATCTTAAAGATGCCGGGGCTGTAATTCTCGGAAAAGGGAACCTCGACGAATTCGCCATGGGTTCGTCGAACGAAACCTCAGCGTTTGGTCCGGTTCACAATCCTTGGGACATCGACCGCGTTCCTGGTGGTAGCTCCGGGGGTGCAAGCGCGGCCGTTGCAGCCGGAGAGTGCTTTATTGCATTCGGTTCAGACACTGGTGGAAGTATTCGACAACCTGCGGCGCTTTGCGGCGTTGTTGGTATGAAGCCAACATATGGTCTTGTGAGTCGATTTGGACTACTGGCATTTGGATCATCGCTCGACCAAATTGGACCTCTCACTCGAAGCGTTGCCGATTGCGCCGATGCGCTCAACATCGTTTCCAGCCATGACCGACGAGACTCTACTTCAGTTGCTGCACCTTTCACCGATTTCGGGGAAGACATTGATCGTGGTGTCGAGGGAATGAACATCGGTGTTCCTAAGGAATATCTCGTCGACGGTATGGAGTCAGGAGTACGCGAGGCATTTGAAACGTCGCTCAAAACTCTCGAAGACCTTGGTGCCAATATCAGCGAAACATCGCTCCCACTAACCGATCACGCTCTCGCCGTTTACTACATCATCGCCCCGTCCGAAGCTTCTGCAAACCTCTCTAGATATGATGGTGTGAAGTATGGACTTGGTTCGCTCAACGCAAGCAATTCTGCTCGCTCGACTGAAGCAGCTCGCGGTGAAGGTTTCGGTGAAGAGGTGAAGCGACGTATCTTCCTTGGAACGTACGCTCTCTCAGCCGGTTACTACGATGCCTACTACAAGAAGGCGCAACAGGTCCGAACTCTTATTCGTCGAGAATTCACCGACGCTTTTCTGAAGTTTGATGCTCTCGTCACACCGACGTCTCCGGGTACTGCATTCAAGATTGGTGCCAAGATGGACGAACCGTTCCAGATGTACATGAACGACGTGTGCACGATTCCTGTTAACATCGCTGGGCTACCATCGATCTCTATCCCTGGCGGTATGTCCGAAGATCTTCCGGTTGGACTCCAGTTCATCGGCCCTCAATTCGGTGACACTGCGGTAATACGGGCAGCAGCAGCATACGAACGTGCAACTGCTTGGCACAAAAATCACCCACTAATTTGAGCCTTTGATACGTGATCAAAATCAACAATTTTTCGCGCCTAGGACTGATCGTATTTGTGTTATCAGCACTAACGATTCTCGCGGTAGTCGGCTGTTCTTCGACGGAA
>JAPKFF010000102.1:0-6674 GCA_028821715.1 Dehalococcoidia bacterium | reverse complement strand
CAGTATCGAAATGCTATGCCGTATTGCCCGGAGGAAAGGCAGTTAGCGCTAGCCTACTCGGTAGCTGCGTCGAGTCTTGCTCGAAGCGTAGTGACTGTGTCGTGCAACCTGGTCTCCAAGCAAGCTTGCCTGGTTCAGCTCTTTCGCCGACACGAGCTTCGTGTCGAACGCATGGCCAAGACGCACGAATGCGAGACGGATGACGTTACTCAATTTTTTCTCTCTTCAAATTAACTACTAAACGGATTAAGTACCGTTTAGCGTTCTACCAGTGGATTTCGTTATTACCCATCCGATGAACTAAGTTCAATGATACCACCAGCGTAACCATTTCCGTAACGAAATTCGTCATGTAAACACTCACTAACAACGACTGAAGCACGTTTGGGTGACACCTATCTCATTATTATTACGTATCTCGTAGTATTTTATGGTTTATTTTGCCAATAACCTCTATTTCCAGGCGTTACTGTGAATTCGCTGGGTAAAATCACCTGTCTTTTTAGTGATCGCGTGAATACTTTCGAGCGTTTTGCTTGTTATTTCACGAATCCCGAACGATTCGACTACGAAGTGGCGATTTTCGTTGAGACGGCTACGACTATTGAGGCAAAAGTCGCTGGGTCGATTCAGCAGATTTTGCGATCTCAGCCCAATCCCAAAGCTGTGGAATCGTGTCGATCTTGGCCCACATGTTCTGTTGATCGGCGAAATGCGGACTCGCAGGATGCCCAGATGAACCAAGTGGCACGATCCAGCGACCATTACTCCAGTTCGAAGGATCGTGAATGTACCGATTTATCGGTCCAGTCTTTATTGCGAACTCTGCCGGCGTAGGACTTCCGCTCGCAAACGGCACATCGCCGTCGCCTGACGCCTCAACTCTAGGTGGATTCAGCTGGTCGGCTGCCTCAGGATAGGCACCTGCCAGTGGGTGGATGTGGCCGGTCTTGTGCAGTTCACCCCATCGCCATTTGCTGACGTCATCGCCGAGTCGAGCAACTAAATAGTCGACTCCATCTCTAAAAGCATTTTCAACGAGTGCCCTTGTATCGAATCCATAAGGCGCTTCAGCTAATGATCCATCGCCTAGCCTTCGAATGAAATCTGGCTTTAGCTGTCGGCGAAGCTGATCTTCCGCTCCAGCATCAACAGCCTCTCCTGTCACTCCGCCCGCCAACGAACCGTATGCGGCTATGGCCAATTGCTTGTTTAGCTCACGGCTCGAAGCACCATAAACGGCAGCCGCCGATGAGTCTTCCTTCAGGTCGTGATCCCACCCGGCGAGTAAACCGGCAGCAGCTGAGTAGATACCGTCTAATCCCGACAGGCTTCCGATTGCGCCAGCCAGTGCGATTGCAGGAATCGATACCGTATCGGCGTGAATCGACGACATGTCGGCAACGGTCGCCTTTCGCCCTTCCAGATCATCGATCCGCCCTCGAATACGTCGAGCTCTATAGTCGGTGCCATACAGATGAGTTAAAAAATGTTCGTAATCTTCATCAACGACTCGTTGGTTGCACGTAACAATCCATCCCGAGTTGGGATTCTTGGACCGAGGAAGTTCTGCGTTCCTAATAAATCCGTTCCACTCATTCTCGCCTGTCCAGCCGGGAATCGGACCCCAACCGTTTGTACCAGATCGAGCCGGAACACGCCCTTTGAACAGATACCCAAAGTTGCCGTGAACATCGGCATAAGGGTAGTTGTTCACTCGGTCGGTCCACGAATCGAACGCTTTCTCGAGTTCGTCAGACGACTGAGATTTCATGGCGCCGTACGCAGCGTCGACCCATCTTGTTCCGCCTCGGGAGCCAGGATCAGAGATCGCTATCCCCCATCCGGAATCGACACTCCCCGAAATGATCGGACCGTGATGAGTCTCGACTATCTCAACTTGCTGTGATTCACCGTTCTTCACAAAAATTTTCTCTGTGGAAGAAACGGCTTCAAGCCAACCGCCCTTGAACAGATATTCAACCTTGCCAACGGTCCGACGCAGTTGCTCTACAAATAAGTCTTGCGTGTCGGCGCCGCCGTGCGTCATGCCCCACCCGACGTTATCGTTGTGGGCGAAGTGCATTGCCATCGGAACGCCCGGTATCGAATGGCCAAGTACCTGAAACTCAGTAGTCTGTAGATGCACCTGGTAGTAGACGTTCGGAACTTCTAGCCCTCTGTGAGAATCGCCAGCGACCAGCGGCAATCCCGACTCTGTGCGATCTCCTGAGATAGCCCAACCGTTCGAGCCGCCATCGGTTTCACGTAACGACTCTGTGGCGTTCACGACTTTGGTCAACTCTTCGATGGCGTTCAACGCCGCACCAGAATATTCGGCTCCGGGGGGAACGGTCATAAGTACACCGGGCTGGCTACCGGGAGAAATCGCTGCAGTCCGCTCGGGTCCAATCTCAGCGGCCAGCTTTGCGAGCCATAGCTTCGCTTGAAACGACCCTTCAGCGGTGTTACGCACTTTGTAAACGAGAATGCAGTGCCAGTCTTCCCACTTCCCGGGCTTCGTGCCAGTAAGTTTATATTCGACCGGTAGAGGGGCGCCGGACTCTATAAATGCGTTCACTCCGGCGGTGTATGCGGCGATCATCGCCTTTGCCTCAGGGCTGCAAACTTCGAGGTCTCGCTTGGAAACGATATGCAACGAACGCTGGCGCATTAGTCGATCTTGAGCGAGTCCGAGTTTGCCAAGATGCTCGGACGATCGACCCAAGCAGCGCAATCGGTCGTAGTCCATCTGGAACAGTCGATCTTGTGCAGTAGCGAATCCCTGTGCGAAGAAGAGGTCGGCTTCGTTGTCGGCGGTGATATGAGGGATACCCCATTTATCACGGTGGATAGTGGATCCCGAGACTATGGCCGATAGTACTTGATCCGATTCAACATCAGGCAGTGCATTTTGTAGATCGGCATCGGTTATCTGGTTAGTCATATTTCTCGAGTGAATCCTATTCTATCTCCACACTTGTCCATCGGAACCCGGGTACTTTATTCCGAGGCTCGCCAGTGTCAAGGAGATCATGAGCAAAGGCGCAGCCTTTTTGCACTTGACCGCGACAAATCCGAGCAGATAATCAGACGCGTAATGAGTAGGCTAGCTCCGCTCGACACAACAATGCACCAAGCCACCAACCGGAACTGAACGTTGAAGATCACCAGCGCCCGATCTTGGGTAGTCAAAACTCCATGGGACAACAATCGACCCCGTGAATCGAACATTCGTGTTTATTCAAGTCGACACTGATCAAGGCATCACCGGCTGGGGTGAGATCACTACATACCCAGGTCCTGTAGCCAACGGAGCCATAGCAGCTTTCGTTAATCAGATCGGAAAATGGTCGATTGGAGAAAACCCAGAAGACATTGAATGAATCTGGGCGAAGATCTTCATGACCTACGTCGGAACTCGGGGTGCGACGAGGGCCGCGATTAGCGGACTCGACATCGCACTGTGGGACATACGAGGGAAAGTTCTGAATCAGCCCGTTTACAAGCTGCTGGGCGGAGCAGTCCGAGACAAAATAGCACTTTACCGCCACCCGCCTGAACCGCAGTCTCCCGAACACATCACCGAGTCTGTAAAGGAAATTGTTGCATCGGGTCATAGGGCATTCAAGATGGACCCGATGATGCATAATCTCCAAGTTGGCAATGCCAGCTTCCTTGATGGAGAGATCAGCTTCGAAGCGGAAAATGCAGAGATGGACGTCGTAGCTGCGGCGCGAGAAGCTGCTGGGGCCGACATCGAAATACTTACCGATGCACACGGCATGTACAACGTTCCGACCGCAATTCGCTTGGCGAATCAGATGGCTGAATGGGACATTTTCTGGTTCGAAGAGCCCGCTCCTGCTGAAAGCTGGAAAGCACTGAAACAGGTCAAAGAGCAGATCACTCCGCTTGTTTCGGTTGGTGAGCGACTCCACACCCGCTGGGATTTTGTTCCTATCTTCGAAAACGGTCTCGCCGACTACATCATGCCCGACGTTACATGGACCGGCGGAATTACCGAGCTAAAGAAGATCGCCACAATGGCCGAGGCATACTACATACCGATCTCGCCGCACGACGCATCGGGTCCTGTCAACGTAATTTCCGGTGCGCAGGTGATGATGACAGTGCCTAACTTCTACAAGCTCGAAACAAGCCGATACGACCTGCCAGGTTACAACGTGATGGTCGATCATCCGTTGGAAATTAGCGAAGGCAATCTCACCGTATCGGATCGACCGGGGCTCGGCGTGAATCTCGATACGGAATGGCTCGCCGCTCACGAAATAGATCCCAATGACGAGTTCGCTGGAAAAGATTCGTAAGCGCATAAACACGAGCGGCCTCAGCTTCGAGATTTTCGTCTTTAGGCAAGACTCGAATTCACAAGCTAGACAAGCGATAGTTCTGATGGGTTAAAAGAAACGACCGCATCGCCAAATAGGAGCGATGCGGTCGCTTCAAATGAAGAATCTAGGTAAGACTATCCAGCAACCAAGCCAGCGATCATGTCGCCAACCTGACTGGTAGTGAGTGGTCGTTCGCCACCAGTTGCGATATCGCTAGTACGGTATCCCTCTGAAAGGATCGAGTCGACGGCATCTTCAATGCACTGTGCTTCGTCATTCAATCCAATGGACAATCGAAGCAGCATTGCTGCGCTCAAGATCGACGCCATTGGGTTCGCAATCGACTTACCAGCAATGTCAGGCGCCGAACCGTGTATTGGTTCGTACAACGCTGGCTTACCACCACGTCGACGTCGACCGTTCTTTGGCGGCAGTGACGACAATGATGCTGAAGGAAGCATTCCGAGCGATCCACCAATTACGGCAGCTTCATCGGAAATGATGTCACCAAAGGTATTTTCGGCAACGATAACGTCAAATATCACAGGGTTGGTGATGATCTGCATCGCAGCGTTATCGGCAAGCATGTGAATCAGCTCAACGTCTGGGTACTCAATACCGACTTCAGTTGCGATCTCTCGCCACAGTCGTGACGACTCCATAACGTTCATTTTGTCGAGTGAGTGAACGCGCTTCTTGCGGTCACGAGCAAGCTCGAAAGCTACTCGAACGACTCGCTCGATCTCTTTTTCGGAGTATGCGAGGGTATCGACTGCTCGGCGACCACGGGAATTCTCCCAGCGACGCTTCGGCTTACCGAAGTAAAGACCACCGGTTAGTTCACGAACGATGATGAAATCAACGCCGACTAACAGTTCTGGTCGTAGTGGAGAAGCATCAATGAGCTGCTCGTATACCTTCGCAGGTCGAAGGTTGGCGAAGAGGCCGAGACTTTTACGAAGAGTGAGGATACCGTCTTCAGGTCGAACCTTAGCCTGCGGGTCGTCCCACTTGGGGCCACCAACAGCACCGAACAAAACGGCGTCGGAGCCAAGAACAATGTTCATCGTGTCGGCTGGAAGTGCCGATCCAGTTTCGTCGATAGCAGCGCCACCAACAGGACCAGTCACGTATGTGAAATCATGTCCAAAACGACTTCCAATAGCGTCAAGAACTTTTATCGATTCGGCTGTGACTTCTGGGCCAATGCCATCGCCACCAAGAACTGCGATCCGTGCATCCATCTAAAAAGCTCTGCTTTCGTACTCAAAACTGAATGTCCCATAATAAAACAACCCATGAAGTCTACCAGCGCGCAGACGCACTCACCACCATAATTTGTAAGGAGTGTACAACGGGCAGATAACCGCCTACCAGCGGGCGGTACGTTTTTCCTCGAATGAGCCGATTGTTTCGCCTAGTGACATCGTGATGCCAACGTCGTCTAATCCCTGAAGAAGCGAGTTCTTGCGGAACGGATCGACTTCGAAGCTGGTGCTCAGCCCTTGATCGTCAGTAACCGTCTGCGTTGTGAGATCGACAGTTACCTTGTATCCAGAACCACGAAGCGCTCGCGCCATGATTGTGTCGACTTCTGGCTCGCTGAGAATCACAGGCAGAAGACCATTCTGCATGCAGTTGTTGCGGAAAATATCGGCGAAGCTCGTAGCAATGATCGACTTGAAGCCCATTTCCATGAGCGCCCACGGTGCGTGCTCACGTGACGATCCCGATCCGAAGTTGCGACCGCCAACGAGAATGTTCGCATCGCGGTAACGGTCTTGGTTCAAGATGAAATCTGGATTTGGAACACCGTCTTCAAGGTATCGCCAGTCGAAAAACGCGAATTCACCGAACCCGGTGCGCTCGATCCTTTTCAGGAACTGTTTCGGGATGATCTGGTCGGTGTCGACATTCGCTCGGTCGAGCGGTGCGACGATACTGGTGAGTCTCGTGAACTTTTCCAATGTAGTTACCTTTTATTTATCTTTGCTTCAGAGATTCGGATAGGAATCTGTATGGATACTTATAAATTTGTTTTTTTGATCTGACCTCTTCATGATATTGCCAGATCAAAACAGCTACTCACCAGAACCACGCCGCTTAGAACGAGCCCTTTGGTTTTCAAGATCTTTACGTCGAATCCCCTCTTTCAGAGCCCTTTCGAGAGGATCAATCGGCAGAGGAGGAGTGACAGTTATATCACCAACTTTGGCGTGACGTGCTTCCTGACGTTTGTGAAGCTCAAGTGCAACAAGAATTGCGGCAACTCCCAGAACGGCCAGCAGCAGATCGGCGACGATTAGGCGCTGATGAGCA
>JAPKFF010000015.1:0-28079 GCA_028821715.1 Dehalococcoidia bacterium | reverse complement strand
ACTCGAAAGGCTAGCTCATTTTCGAAGCCATCTCGGCTTCTTCGGCAAGCACGCGAATTTTCGAATAAAGTGGTGCGTAGCGGGAGTCAGAATTTGCCAACTCGCCTGCTTCCAAGCGAGCATTTAGTATGCCCATTCTCACTTCAGGGGACCGCAATTGTCCAACTTCGAGATACGTTCGAGCGTTGTATAGGCTCGGAATCAACTTATCGCTAATTGTTCGAGCAACCCAGCGTTCTGCAGGAGGCGCGGCGATCTCTTCAGCCATCTGCACGGCTTCTTCGAGAGTGATCAACACTTCAGGACCCGTTGGCCACAGATCTTCAGCGTCCCTAATTGGCATTTGTTCTAATCGCTCAAGTCGTCACTCAGTAGGTCGGCATTCTTGGCAGGCCTAGCTCGATATCTTTTTAGGAAGAACCAAAATACTACTACCAGCACCGCTCCGGAAACATCTGCAACTACATCAATCGCCTCAGAGGTCCTTCCATCTACGCCCGATTGGTGAAATTCGTCCAACACTCCGTACACGAGAGCCACAAATATCGTCGAGTAAGCGATTAGACCTTCAGTGACTGGCCGTAGTAGCACGAACGTCCGCAGCACGAGCACGCTGAGTATGAAGTACAGAGCAACGTGAACTACGACACTGGCTAACGGCAGCCACGATACAAGATCGTTCGCATCGTCTAAAGCGCCAGCCGGCTGATCCGAAAGCGCGTAGATAAAAGCCATCCAACCAAGAGCCAATATAGCCCAAATCCAAGCACGATCTAATTTAGTCATATTCAACCATCCCACGCGCCCACTATCAATGTCATCCTAAATTCATTTCAGGATCTCTCTACCCTTTGCGACGTCATCTTTGATTTAGCCAACCACCTAACTTCTCGACCGCAGCGCCAGCGAAGTGTAGAGACCTTCGGCGGAACGTCAGGGCGGAGTGCCCGGTTCAAAAAGCAAACCACTACTTAACCAAGTCAACTACCCAAGAAAACGAGGTTAAGCCTGCCACGCCGAATCGAACGCTAAACTCATCGGATACCACCAGTCATCTTCGGCAGCTTGTGCAACCTTCTGCTGATACGTCGACATCAGATCGTTCCACTCTTCAGCCCGCTTCGAAGCCGTGTAGCTCTGGAAATCACGACGTGGATCGAAATCATCAGGAACCGTGCAGTACATGAATAAGTGATTCCCACTTCGGAAAATCTCCATACGCTCGATTCCAATGCCCTTCAACGCCTCAAGTACCTCAGGCCACACATTGCGGTGGTACTCCTCGTATTCGGCAATAATCTTAGGATCGTCTTTGAGGTCCAAAACCTGTGCTATCGACTTCGACATTCGTTCTCGCTCCAGATCATCAAGGTATTACTGCTAAAAAAAATGATTTCGACGAGCCCATAGCCTACACTCTGCAGCGTCAGAATATTTTATTTAGCTTAGTGGCTCTCTTTAGAAATGAGGTTGTAGCAACATGCAACGAGTCGGATTCGAGATGAAAATCCACCCGGAGATGGTCGAAGAGTACAAACAGCGACACGACGACATCTGGCCTGAGATGTCAGAAGCTCTAATTCGTACCGGATGGCGCAACTACACGATCTTCTTCCGAGAAGATGGCACACTGTTTGGATATGTTGAATGCGACGAGTCGCATGAGGCGTCAATCGCTGGGATGTCCAAAGAAGACGTCAATCAACGCTGGCAGGACGACATGTCTCCGTTCTTCCAACTACCCGACGGCGCCCACGCCGATGAAAACATGACCACCTGGCGAGAAGTCTTCCACGCGGATTAGCTTGCACTGTCATCGTGAATTGATCTTTAGGATCTTCCTGCACCATTTGCAGCTAGAAAACCGTCCTAGCCAAACGACTATCAAAACCGCCACCCAATTAAGTAGAAAACGTCACTTGTGACACCCCGTCTAACATCCGACTACCTCGAACTTCCCGGCCCCCTCGAAGCCATCGAGGCCTACTTCGAAAAAAGCTGGTCCGATGGCCTACCCGTAGTTCCACCCACACCAAAAGCAGTCACTGCGATGCTTGCAGCCTCCAATCTCGCACCCGACGTCATACTCGGTATCGAACCGGTCAAAGGCGCAGTTATCACCGCCGAAAAAGCAGCTATCAACGCTGTTATGGCAGGCTGTAAACCCGAGTACATGCCCGTCGTTGCAGCAGCAGTCGAAGCCATAACCAAGCCCGAGTTCAATCTCCATGGAATCACGGTTTCGACCATGGGCGCAGCGATCATGCTGATCGTAAATGGACCGATCACTAAACAACTCGAGATCAACTCAGGTGTTTCAACTTTCGGGCCAGGCTACCGTGCAAATGCAACGATCGGAAGAGCGATCAGGCTTATAGTCATGAACGTCCTTGGTACCAGAAGCAACGACGGACTCGATAAAGCGACTCTAGGTCATCCCGGAAAATATACATGGTGTGTAGCCGAAAACGATCAAGCGCTGCCCGAAAACTGGAGTCCACTTCATGTAACGCGTGGAATCGATGAATCAGATAGTTCAGTAACTGTCGTTTCCGGGCTTAGTGCAACCCAATTTGGAGAGCACGAAGCCGACACGCCAGAGGGAATCCTCGATGCATTCGCTCAACGTCTCTATCCAATGGGGCCCAGCGTAAAGCAGGTGATATTGATCATATGCCCTGAACACGCGGCCCACTTCACGACTGCTGGATGGAAGAAAGAGCAAGTCGGACAATACCTGTTCGAAAACGCATGCAAACCGACATCTGAGTGGATCGCCATGGGTTTTCCAAGCGGGGCACAGAAAGACTCAAACGCAGAACTAACCGTTGAAAACGACGACGAGCCAATAAGCGTCCTAGATTCGCCTGAATCAGCAATCCCAATCGTAGTTGGTGGCGACGGCGGAGCCTGGAGCGCGGTCATACCGCTATGGTCGCTAGGATCTCGATCTAAAGTCGTAACCCGACCAATCATCACAAAGGAGTAATATATAGTAAGAATAATTTTCTAGGAGCGTCGCATGGCAACCGATACAAGTGAGAATACATTCCGAGTTCTCGACCCGACCTCACCGCAGTCGATCGTGACCGATGGCATGGCTGAACGTCCTGAGTCGCTGAAGGGTATGCGCATCGGACTTCTTCGGAACGACAAGCTTAATGCAGAACCCCTTCTCGATGCCATCTACGATGTAATCGCCGAACGATTCGAAGTCGCAAGCGCCTACCGAATCAACAAAGGCGACGCATCTCGACCCGCTGAACCCGATCTCCTCGGTGATTTTTCGAATGAAGTTGATGTTGCGATACTGGCAAACGGTGACTGAGGAAGCTGCTCGTCGTCCAGTGTGTACGATTCACTCAAGCTCGAAGCCCTCGGCGTTCCCGCAATAGCAATTTGCACGAGACCGTTCGAATCCGGTGCCAAAGCAATTGCCAATCTAGGCGGCATGCCCGATTATCCATTCGCGCTAATCCAACACCCTATCGGTAGCCTAAGCCACGTACAAATCCGAGAACGAGCAATAGAAGCCTCTCCTCAGATTATCGGTTCACTGCTCGCGAGGCGAGGGTAGATCAGGCCCTCCTTTATCTCGTCGTGAACTTTGGACTGATCCTCACATCCCGAGATCTGTGACGTTTGTAGAGTTCAAGCAGACGGCCGTATCGACCGACTCGAGAAATTCTGCGAATCCTAGATCGTCAGCATCATCTCCATCTAGTTCGTCAAAGCGAGAGTCGCCAGGATCGGCGGTATCGCTGCCTTAGATCCAATCAAGATGACCATCTGTCCGAGCGATAAATCCGTATAGGTCATGACCAATTATCTCTGCAGCTAGCTAAACTGTGTCCGACTTAGTCGGTCAACGCAACGGCAAACCATGATATCCGGCAATAAAGGCGCCACATTGCTACCTGAATTCATCGACACGCATCACCACCTCTGGGACCTTGAAAACAATCCCTACCCGTGGCTCACAGAAGCTATTGATCACTTCGTTGGCGATTATTCAGCAATTCGACAATCGTGGTTAATCAGCGATCTTCACAAAGGTGCAAAAGACATTCCTCTAGTGAAATCGGTTCATGTTCAGGCTGAATGGGATCACAACGCCGATCCCGTGGGCGAAACCGCTTGGCTGCAATCTGTTGCTGACGATCCCAACTCAAAAGGCATGCCCAACGCGATCATTGCCTACGCAAACCTCTCGGATCCTAATGTCGAAGACACGCTAGAACGCCATGCCCAGCACGCCAACTGGCGTGGCATTCGGCACATGCTCAACTGGTCTGAAGACAAGCCAAACTTCCGCTTCGCCGAAGCTGGAAACCTAATGAGCGATCCCCAGTGGTTGTCCGGATTTAAGCTATTGGAAAAATTGAACGGATCGTTTGAAGTGCAAATATGGCCTTGGCAGCTACAAGACGCCGCCAAACTCGCCAACGACATTCCCGAAGTACAAGTCGTTCTTGGCCACGCCGCAATGCCAATCGGTCGGACACCTGGAGATTTGCGAGAGTGGCGCAAAGGACTCGAAGCCTTGGGAACCGCCCCGAACGTCTCTGGAAAAATCTCCGCACTGGGAATGCTCGATCAGAAGTGGACAATCGACTCAATCGCACCGTTCGTACTCGATATGATCGATATTCTAGGCGTCGACCGTTGCATGTTCGCGTCCAACTTCCCCGTCGACAGCCTCTTCAGCGACTATGCAACCGTCTGGAACGCCTACGATGAAATCACCTCAGATTTCACCGAAGAAGAACGAACAAAACTCTTCCGAACTAACGCAGAAAAGTACTACCAAATTTAGATCACGCCTCCCTGTTCGCTTCGTCAACCTCACCCCAACCATGCCATCCATCCACAACATCTACCACACCGGCTTCATTGTTGAAGACCTGGATAAAGCTCTTGATTTCTACACACGTGTGCTCGGCATGAACGTCGACCGAGCTCCCGTCATCTCTGAAACCCCATGGATATCTGAAGTAGTCGGTTACGAAGACGTCAAAATACGACAGGCGTACGTCGGTGTTGGTGACGGACACTCAATCGAGCTAATCGAATACATGCGACCTCGCGGTGAGAAACGCTCTGACCAGTTCGATCGAAACCGACCCGGCTCTGCCCACGCCGCAATGATCGTCGACGATGTGCCAACTTGGCGAGACCGACTTGAATCTGAGGGGATCAAAACGTTCGGACCCCGCTACGAACGCGAACTAGAATACCCTTGGGCCCGTTTCGCAATCTACTTCCAAGACCCCGACGGCAACTGGCTAGAAATGATTTCACGCAACCCTAAACCCGAAGGATCAACCGAAAACTAGATGGGGTGGTAAAGGGAATTCCTGTTGTGCTCCGTATCGAGTTGTGATTATCGGTGAGCCAGCCAGCGGGATCGATTGGCAGACCTTGTGGATGCTGCGATGAGTGATGTTAGGGCATGAGAATAAGTAGATTCGCACTCCCCAAGCAGTCGCAAGATTTTCGTGTAGAGTCAGGCACGATCTAAACCAACTGAAATCGCAGCCGAATCTTCTACCTGCACTCAGTGAGGATATTGATGGACCTATGGCAATCTACCGTTTTGTACACGCCTCTGATCTTCATTTGGACAGTCAGTTCGGTGTGCTTTCATCTGAATTTCCTGATCTAGCGGAGATCCTTCGTAAATCAACATTTGAGACCTACGACCGCATCGTCGAGTTATGTATTGAAGAAGAAATCGACGCACTCCTGATTGCCGGTGATGTATTCGATTCAGCGGACAAGAACACTCTCGGAGCCCAGTTGAGTTTTGTTTCCGGGCTGGAACGCTTGAGCCAGCACGGTATCAGAGCGTTTGTCTGTCATGGTAATCATGATCCGCTTGACGGTTGGCAGGCCGGATTGGACTGGCCTGAGGGTGCCCACCAATTTGGGCCCGAACCTCACGCAATTCCCTTCGACGACGATGACCCACACAGTCCTATTGTGACCGGAGTTTCGTACTCGACCCAGGAGGTTCGCACTAACCTTGTCAAGTTATTCCCGTCCCCCATCGCCAGTCGACCATCGATCGGGCTAATTCATGCAAACGTTGGGGCAGATACCGGTCATGAAAATTACGCTCCCTGCACGATCGAGGATCTCGTGGCCAGCGGACACGATTACTGGGCGCTGGGGCACGTCCACACCCGCCGTGAGATCCGCGGTCTAGATGACGGGGCACCAGTCGTGGTGTATCCAGGTAATTCGCAGGGCAGACATCGTAATGAGCGTGGTTCTAGAGGGGTCTACAAGGTGGAAATGGACGAACACGGTGGGGTTACGAAGCTTGAGTTCCATCCGACAGACGGAATTCGTTGGGAAGAACTCGCATGTTCGATTGACGAACTACAAACCGATCAAGATCTGATCGATGCCCTAGATGAAAAGGTTAACTCTGCAATTGATGGGAACGACGGTAGACACCTTGTGTACCGTATACGTCTGACTGGGAGCGGGTCACTTCACGACTCGCTGGTTCGTCCGAATTATTCCTCCGATCTCCGGGACAGGCTCAATTCGACGTTTACTGGGTTACGTCCATTCGCTCTTTGCGAAAAAATCATCGACGGCAGTTCTATGCAATTCGATCGCGAACAACTGGCTTTGGGGACCGATTTTGTAGCTGATTTATTGACACTAATTGACCAGATAAAAAAAGCCCCCGAACAGCTTGCACAACTAAAGGACAGTGCGGAGCTTGAGAAACTTTATGAGCACGGTAAAGCCCGTAGATACATCAGGGATTCTGTTCCGTCTGAATCAATCCTTGTCGATTTGATTGATGAGGCAGAGCGGATCCTCCTGTTCTATCTGGTTGAGGAAGAAGGTTCGCAATCGTGAGAATTGACGAAATCAACATAGACGGATTTGGCACGCTTTCCGATAAAACAATTGATCAGTTCGAAAGCCCGCTGACAGTGATTTACGGGCCTAACGAAGCTGGCAAAAGCACCATTCTTAGCTATGTGCGTCAGATTTTGTTCGGATTTCCGACAGGAAGAACGTCTGACAACAAATATCTCATCGAGAGTAACCTTAAACATGGTGGTTCTTTGCGCGTCACAATGGATGATGATAGAAGTTTGACTATCGCTCGTCACGCGGGTCGGACTGCGGCAGGTACTGTGGCGCTCCATGATGCTCAAAATAACCCGATTGATGCTTCAGAATTACCTCGTTTACTGGGGGGGGCAACGCGATCTGTATTCGAGTCAATATTTGCTTTTGATTTGGATGAGTTGTCGTCGTTTAATTCCGCCAACAACGAGGAAATCAAGAGCTTGCTATACGGAGCGGGTATGAGTGCTCCTCGGATGACTGAAACATTGCGTGAAGTCGATAAGGCGAAAAACGAGATATTTCTACCCGGTGGACAAAAACAGCGGGTTGCACAGATTCTTCGTGATTTGGACGATACTGAATCGGGTTTGCGTACGGTCCAAAATCAGGCAACGGAGTATCGAGCGCTCAAAAAAGAAGAGGCTGAGACGAAAGTAAGTGCGGTCAAGATCAATGATTCGATTAGTGATGGGCAATCAAATCGTCGTCTGCTCAATCGACGTATCGAAGCTTGGGACACATGGATTGATCTCGGTAATAATCGAGAGCGGCTCGCAGAAATTCCTATACGGACTGAATTCCCTGAGGACCCGATATCAAGGTTAGATACTCTCGAAGAGAAGCTCGCCAACGCGCGATCGACCGTTGAGGACGTGACAGATAGGCATCATATTGCATTTGATGCTTCGACAGAAGAGATACTTCATGAACCACTTCTAGAACGCTCGCGTGCTGTCAGGAAAATAGTGGAGCAGCGTGGAGCTTTTGAAGCTTCAATAAGAGATCTCCCTGAGCGCCAAGCGGAACTTTATTCGGAGCAAACACGAATAAAAGAAGATCTCGCCACTCTTGGACCGGATTGGACCCAACAGCGAGTGGCTGACTTTGATCTGACGATAGCGTTGCGTGATCAGATTGAACAGTTCCGGTCCTCCCGTGCAGAAGTGGATCAGATTCTACGCGCTCGGGAACTTGAGATAGAAAGAATCGAATCCGAAGTTAGCCACGCTGAACAGAGAAGTAGTGAATTTAAAGTAGAATCCACTAGCGAAAACGATCGTTCATTAAATCGTGCACAGCTTCTGATCGCATCAACCGCGGTAATCGCGGGAGTAACACTGGCGATTACAGGCTTGGTGATTAACTCCACAGTCTTTTTTGGAATTGGAATTGGTGCCGGTGTATCCGGTCTGTTGTTCGCCGGGAATTTGATACGAGATCGAGGCTCTTCTCCTGCCGGTATCTCGCACGCCGATCGTGGCAGGTTACTCGAAAATAGGCGATTTGAGGATCGGCTTCGGCGTCAACTAGGCTCCACCGAACAGCTGAAAATCAGCGATATACAGAAACGACAGGAGGAGTGCGTGTCCTGGCACGGCTGGCTCAGTGCGAATGATCTTCCCGAAGCTCTTTCACCGCGCGGGGCTTCAGATTTTCTGAATCAGATCGAGACTGTTAAAGGGCGACAATCACTCGCCACTGAACGTCAGGACCGAGTGAGCGCCATTCAGGACGATATAAATGAGTATCGAGAACTCGTGAGTGATGTCGGAGAACTTGTAGGTATTGGCATTGATGACGATTCAATCTCCGTCCAGACCGCTTCTAACGAAATTTCAGAATTATTCGATTCGGTGAATTTAGCATCTCAAAGACGAGATGCGGTTAAGCAGTCTATGCCTGAGTTGGACACTGAATTGGGCGCAGATACTCGCCGGCTACGACAAATAGAGACAGAGTTTAATCAGTTCCTCGCGGAAGGAAAAACTGAGGACGCCGAGGAGTTTCGGAGGCTGGCAATCCAACATGACGTGCACCGAGAGTTGGAAGGATCAGAACGGGATTTGCTTGACGATCTTCGACACATAGTGGGACCGGATTACGATCTTACGGAACTCGACACCGACCTGAACGGAAATTCTAAAGATCTAATGATCTCGGAATTGGAATTGCTGGACTCCGAACTTGCGGGCATCGAAAGAGACCGGAATGATCTTAATAAGCGGCTCGGTGAACTGACTGTAAATATTGATTCTCTCGTTGACGACGAGCAGGCATCAAAATTTAGGGCGACTAAAGCCAGTCTGATTTCCGCATTACAAGATCAAGCCGTCGACTGGACCCGCTATTCACTTGCAATGGCGTTGTTGGATGTGACTCGCCACAAATATGAAAAAGAACGTCAGCCGGCGATTTTGGAAAGAGCGTCCGATTACTTCTCTGAATTTACGGATGGCAGATATGAGAGAGTATTTAGTCCACTTGACGAACCTGAATTTCACGTTGTTGAGACTGATCCTTACCCCCAGAATAAACCGGCATCCAAGTTGAGCCGGGGAACCCTTGAGCAGTTGTACCTAGCGATGCGGTTTGCAGCCGTTGAGGAGTTTGGAGAGCAGCGTGAGTATCTGCCAATTGTGGTTGACGAAGTTTTAGTGAACTTTGATCTCAACAGGGCGGAGAAAGCAGCGAGGTCTTTCGGGGAAATCGCTAAAAACAATCAGGTTATTGTGTTCACCTGTCACCCGTGGATGAGGGATTTATTCAAGGATGCAGTCCCAGGCGCGGGGTTGATTGAACTCGATAGTGGATCGCGATAGAAATTCCTGCCGTTGAAGTAGCCCTGGCAAAAGGTGCGACAGTTGCTAGAGCAGTCAGACAGATAGGTGGAACCGAACAAGCCTATTACGGCTAACTTCCGTGATCTGTCCGTAAATTAGGTGTTGCGTATCCAATTTGATCGACTTAGCAACGAAACTCTTAATCATCCATTCTCGTCATAACCCAAAAGATGCCGAACCCAATGTCAGCATGGCTAAACAAATTTCTCGGTCGCCAGCAACGATCAACACGTTCTACGCCCGAGAAAATCATCAACACGTTCAAGAACGGCGTCCGTGAAGTCGACGAAGGACGCCCCAAAAAGGCGATCAAGTACTTCACTGAAGCGATTTCAGCATCACGAAACTCGGCAAAACTTCACCACTACCGAGCTGGCGCTTACGCCCTCGACGATAAACATGAACAAGCCGTCGTCGATTACGACAACTCGGTGCGTCTTAACCCGTCATACCCTGACACCTATCTCGACCGCGGAAACTCGCACTACCAGCTAGGACACCTAGAAACTGCCCTTAAAGACTTCTCCGAAGCCATCCGACTCAAACCAGATTGGGGCGAAGCATTCGCAAACCGCGCCGTAGTCCATGCAGAACTAGGCAACACGGAAGAGTCAGATTCCGACGAGAAAGTCGCCATTTCTATGAAAGTCGATGTTCCTCAGCTCACAGAAATGTTGGAAATAGCACGCAACAACGCTCAAAACCTTTAGAATCCCGACAAATAAGGATTCTCGAGGGTTTTGAAATGACGACGACCGAAACTCGCACTGACGAGTTGTTGATTGGGCACCTGCTTCGACGGGCTGGATTCGGGGGCACGGTTGCCGAACTGCGGAAATACTCGCAACTTGATTATGAAGATGCAGTCGACCAGCTGCTAAATGCAATCGACACCACTTCTCTTCCTCAAGACCTCATACGTCGATACCACATCGATCAGTCCGATCTACGTACCCGAGGTAGTAGCGCCGGAAACTGGCTCTATCAAATGGTCACGACCGGCGCGCCGTTCATCGAAAAGATGAACCTGTTCTGGCATCGAGTGTTCGCAACCGGCCAAACGAAACTAATCCAGGGCAAAGCAATGTCGACTCACCTCGACATGCTTCGCGCAAACGGTTTGGGTAAATTCGACGATCTGCTGCTCGCACTGTCCAAAGATCCAGCGATGATCCTGTGGCTCGACAATCAAGACAACCACAAGGATTCGATCAACGAAAACTATGGTCGCGAAATCCTCGAACTGTTCTCATTGGGAGTGGGCAACTACACTGAAGAAGACATCAAAGAATGCTCTCGGGCGTTCACGGGTTGGACGGTCGAAAATACTGACTACATGGCGCTGAAAATGCGCAACAACACGATGCGACCCTACGGCTACGTCAACTGGCAGTTCAAATTTGATCCAGATGACCACGATGACGGAGAAAAAACATTTTTAGGCGAGACCGGAAACTTTAATGGCGAAGATATCATTGCCATCATCTGTAAAAACCCTGCAACCGCCGGATTTATCGCTAGGCACCTGTATCACTATTTCGTTGCCGACGAATTACCTGTCCCTCAATGGCCTCACTTCCCTCCGCTAAATCCAGAAGCAGTTGAAGTGATGACCCACGCCTACTTCGAGTCCGGTCATTCGATCAAAGCGATGCTGAGAGCATTGTTCCTATCTGATTCGTTCAAGTCGCCATCCGCATGGAACGCACGGGTGAAAAGCCCGATCGAGCTCGTTGTCGGCACAGTTCGACTCGCTGGCGGCTACGATTATCCGACTTCCGACGTCTACTCTCACATTGCAGCGAGTGGATATATGGGCCAAGACATTTACGCACCGCCAAGTGTCGAAGGCTGGATGGGTGGCGCCGACTGGATATCGACCGGATCTATGGTCATGCGAGTTAATTTCGCTGGAGAAATCGTCGGAAACCTAGAAAACAATGGCGTTCAAGAAATGGTTTCCACTATTCGTTCAGCAGCGGGTAACTCACCAACAGCCGGCTCCCTAGTAAACGCCAGTTTAGCTAGTCTAGGA
Source organism: Dehalococcoidia bacterium (assembly GCA_028821715.1). Lineage (GTDB taxonomy): Bacteria > Chloroflexota > Dehalococcoidia > Lucifugimonadales > Lucifugimonadaceae > Lucifugimonas. The sequence continues at coordinate 16,325 of JAPKFF010000015.1, read as the reverse complement.
AGCCTCCAAGTTGCCGACGATACCTTCAGCGGTCTCAGGGATTACGTAAACAATGTAATCCCGAGTCCGTCGCCGAATGATAAGCACGACGACACGTCAAACATCTCCGACGAAGTCATCGCCTCCCTTCTGCAACTAATCGTCGCCACCCGTGAGTACCAATTCGTTTAGATCATAATGACCACTCAGACGAAAAATAAACTCAAATACTTAGATACCATCGGATTCGGTGCCGATGTTGGAGGCCGAGGCTTCCACATACCAGTCGATCTTTCGATCCGACCCGATGGTCGCATCTTCACCGTGAATCGAAGCCCAATGCACCGTTTGGGCATTCGCGTTGGCATATGTGACGTTCATCATGGCTGGTATCACGAGTTCGGTAGCGATGGCACAGGTGATGGTCAGTTCGTGAGCCCGACTGCAATCACGCACGGCCCCAACGACCACGTCTATATTGCCGACGAAGAACTCAATCGAATAACCGTGTACACCCCGGATGGCGAATTCATCTCAAAATGGGGCGAACAGGGGATCGGTCCTGGTCAAATCAGTGGACCCGCAGGCCTGAAATTCACCTCAAACGGTGATTTACTGCTGGTCGATCATCTCAACAATCGAATTCAGCGCCTAACACCCAACGGGGACTATCTCTCGCACTTTGGGTTGGAAGGCACCGGTGAAGGCGAGTTCAATCTTCCTTGGGGCATCGATACCGATGCAAATGACAACATCTACGTTGCCGACTGGCGAAACGACCGAATCCAACGATTCGCCAACGATGGAACGTTCATTGACCAGTTCGGCACGTCTGGACGAGAAGAAGGCCAACTGGACCGACCGTCTGACGTCGCAGTTGATCAAGACGGATTTATCTATGTAGCCGACTGGGGCAACCAACGCGTCCAAATGTTCGATTCAAACTGGAATTTCCAACAGTCGGTACGAGGCGCAGCAACGGTTTCGCCGTGGGCGCAGGAATATCTGAATGCAAATGCCGACGAAGCCGAAGCACGAACTCGATTCGATTCGTTCATCGAAGTTGACGCTACGGAACCCCACGAAATTTCATCAAGAGTGGAATCCTATCTTTGGGACCCCACCGCCATCGAAATCGACCCAGAAGGCAGGCTAATAATCACCGACTCCCTCCGCCATCGCCTTCAGGTCTATCAGCGATCCAACGAATAGCGACACAAGACATGTTAGTGGTTCCTGTCATTGCGATGAGGAACGAAGTGGCAAACACTAATCAACGCTCGATTCAGCCAACCAAAACCCCACCAGCACAACTACAGCAACCCGACACCACCTCACCAGACTAATCAGCCAATATCATCATGACCAAAGAGAAAGTCCTCGTAGTCATCCAACTCTCTGGAGGAAACGACTACCTCAACTGCATCGTTCCTTTTCAGAACGGTTTCTATAAAGACTCACGACCCAACATTCGTATCACCGATGACCAGGTCATCCCTCTCGACAAGGGCTATGGACTCAATCCCGGCATGGGACCGATGAAGACGCTCTATGATCAAGGTAAAGTCGCCATCGTTCATGGAATCGGTTATCCCGTCCCTAATCGGTCTCACTTCCGGTCTATGGACATCTGGCACACAGCAGAACCAACAACAGTCGGCTCAAAAGGATGGCTCGGTCAGGCAATCAAGGAACTCGACCCTGAAGGCAGCAATCCAGTGACGGCGGTCAACTTCGGAAACGGACTTCCAAGAGCACTTGCAGCCCCAGGGGTTCCGGTCGCATCGGTCGGGGATCTAGAAAACTACGGCCTTCTCACCGGAGTAGCCGGAGCCAATCAACGTGAGCAAGCTCTCAACGCCTTCAGCCGTATGTACACACCCCTACTCGGATCCGACACCGTTATGGAGTATCTAGGGCAAACTGGGCTCGATGCCATGCGTGGAGCCGACATCCTCAAGGAAGCGCCGCTCAAGTACAAGTCGAATGTCGAGTATCCTGACAACCCGTTCGCCAAAAGTCTCAAAGGCGTTGCTCAAATCCATTTTGCCGATCTCGGAACTAGGGTTTTCTACACCGAGTACGGCAGCTTCGACACCCACACCGACGAAGTAACTCTCCAATCGAAACTATGGAGCCACATTTCGAGTTCGCTCATCTCGTTCTTTGATGATCTCGAAGAACACGGGCTAGGTGACGAAGTAACGGTCCTGATGTTCTCGGAGTTCGGCAGGCGAGTTCTAGACAATGGAACGGGAACCGATCACGGATCCGGTGGAGTGGCGTTCGTAGTTGGTAATCAGGTTGCTGGCGGTCACTACGCCGAATATCCGTCGATCGATCCAGCCGACTGGGTGCAAGGTGACCTGGCATTCAACAACGATTTCCGAGGCCTTTACACTGACATCCTCGACGACTGGCTCCACGTCGAAGCCAAACCAATCGTCAACGGCACCTACGAAAAAATAAAACCCTTCGCTGTTTAACTAATGCCCCCTGATCGTGGGAGTTAGAGGGGCAGACTCGACCAAGCACGAATGTGCGCCTGAAGTAAACGCCCTTCTAACTAGGTGAGACGTCTTCGCCCCGTCGCAATATCGGCCAGACTAACGCAGCAATTGCCAGAGCGACAAGGCCTTCGGATGAGACAGATAATCACGCTCGTCAATCCAGCGTAATAAACAGCGAATGCCTAATCTTGCCATTCACAGCCCTCGAGATATGACCCTGACCCGTTGTGTCTTCCGCGAGAAACATTTCGCCCGCTCCCATCACTCGCTTATCGCCACTGCCAACGGTAATTTCAACTGCCCCATCGAGATTAACCACGTATTGCTTGCGTGGAGCTACATGAAAATCGTAGTCGTACAACTCACTCGTTTCACGGAATATAATGCCCGTCGCAGGAAACAACTCGGAGATATGCCCTGCAATGTTCGGCTCCATCTCCACCTCAATCTCACCAAAGTGAGACTGCCCATCATCCCCTGTGTACAGATGGGTAATTTTTGTTTTTTTAGTCATCTAGTGATCATCGCTCCTTGAAATCCATTAGCGACCTTCGCCAAGCAGCTCTTCGGATGTATCTGATCCTTCGCTACCACGATCGTAACTTAGTATTTCGGGTAAACCACCTTCAATCGACGACTTGATGCTACCGCTAAAGATTTCGAAGGTCTTCCGGCGGCGGCGTTACCATGGTCTGCACTGACCCAGCGTCCATCTCCGATGCCAACGAATATAACCTAGAGTCTGCGTTCTCACCCGGATCCAAACATCCCCCTCGCTTTCTGGTAGGGAGCTAAAGGGTGAGAGACTATGACGCTGAGCCGAGTTGCAAAGTAACGAGCGCTATAACGTTAGAAGTGAATAGCCTCACCAGTAACAGCCGCACCAGCTTCCTTCACCGCTTCCGACAACGTCGGGTGAGCGTGAGTCATCTTGTGTAGCTCAAGGTTCGTGCCTTCTAACATTTGAAGCATGCCAATCTCAGAGATCAACTCGGTAGCTTCAGGACCAATAATATGCGCCCCTATAACCTCGCCTGAGTCGTCATCGATCAGAACTTTTACGAAGCCCTGAGACTCACCAATCGCGACCGACTTTCCAGCGACTTGGAACGGAACCTTGCCGACCTTTACATTTACGCCGTTGTCACGCGCTTGAGCCTCAGTGAGACCGATAGAAGCGATCTGTGGCTGAGCGTAGGTGCAGCGCGGCATGTTCACATAGTCATCGATAGGCTCGGGATTGTGACCAGCAATCGTCTCGGCAGCGACCACTCCCTGATCGAACGCGACGTGCGCAAGCATCAGCTTGCCGTTCACGTCACCAACGGCGTAAACACCACCGACGTTCGTGCGCATGTTTCCGTCGACCTCGATGTATCCGGGGCCAACAGTGTTGATTCCGACGTTCTCAAGTCCGATGCCATCGGTGTTTGGCTGAACGCCAACACCAAGAAGCACTTTGTCGCAGATGAACTCTTCCTTCTCACCGTTCACTTCATACTGAACAGCGAGTCGGCCGTCCTTTTTTTCAACACCGGAAACGCTGGCAGAAACAGCAAATTCGATTCCCTGTTGACCAAATTGACGCTCTAGTTCAACCGAAACCTCTTCGTCTTCTCGAGGAACGAGATGTCCGAGCATTTCGAACATTTTTACGTTCACACCGTAAGAATTGAAGTAATAAGCGAATTCACAGCCGATAGCAGATGCACCTATGACGGCAATCGCCTCTGGCTGCACACGTAGCTCAAGCGCGTGTCGAGACGTAATAATGCTCTCGCCATCGATCTCAAGACCCGGCAGGCTTCTCGCTCGTGCCCCCGTTGCAATAACAATATTCTTAGCAGTAAGCGTCTCGCCGCCCTCGACATCAATCTGTGTCGATGACTTGAGCGTCGCCTTACCCTGAACGAGAGTGATCTTGTTCTTCTTGAACAAGAATCCGATTCCATTTGTCAGGGCATTAGACACCTTGCGTGAGCGATCAACAGCCTTTGCCATGCTTGCCGACCACTCACCAACTTCGATGCCCCAGTCGTCGGCATGCGAAAGATGATTTACAACTTCGGCATTCTTCAGAAGCGATTTCGACGGAATGCAGCCCCAGTTCAAACAAACTCCGCCGAGTCCCCCAATGCCAGTGCCGTCGTCCTTCTCAACTACCGCCACACTCAAGCCAAGCTGAGCACCCCTGATAGCGGCGTGATATCCGCCAGGACCCGCACCAATAACAACAAGATCGAAGTTAGTTTCTGCCATTTGGAAAATTCTTTTCATTTCTGAGAGGGAGACCGTGTGCCGAAGCACGTTAGTGAGCCCTCGATGAGCATCTTGATCGAGATATTTGCCGGTTATCGAACCAATAAATTTCAGCAATCCACAAAATCAACCGCCCGATTATACGTGCGAATCATGCCAGTACGACTTCATATAACCGCCAACAGCACCCTCGCCAACAACGATCAATATCCTGCAACCTCGCTCATGTCATCCTGAATTATTTTTCAGGATCTATCGACCCGCACCCGTAACGCAACCACCGCCAAATCGCCCGGTACGCGTCCGAGCCCGAATCACCATCCTGATGCGAACCAATGCTTGGCTCGTAAGCCTTATCTCCGCCAATTGACGTATCGAAAATCTTGTACGCCCTCGCACCCACCACTGCAATGACGATCGCCGTAAACAAAACTAGTAAGAAAATCACCAGCGAAACATAAACGAACGGCTCCCAGCTAGCAGGGCACTTTCTAATACCCGAACATAACCAGGCACTCGTCGATCCGTAACCAATCGCAATCATCAAACCCAACACAGTGCCGGAAATTAATCCGACACCCAGCGGGCGTCTATTTCTAATAAATCTAAACATGGTCCCTCAACACTACTGCCAAATATTGTCCATTGCACATCGGTTTTACCCTCCTGGCACGTCCACGCTAATCCCGAATTCACTGAACGGAATTACTCCAACCCCTTGTCGCTCGGATGCTAAAAATTAATGACAATACGAAAGGGTCAGGAAAGGAGAACTGCGATGAGCGTGACAAACGAGACTTGCGACGAGCAACCGAGTCTTTCAATGGCGTCTGCATTTAACGAGTCCTCTCCCATCGCGGGGGAGATTGTGACTAATGGAACAACAAACACCGGCCCCTAATTCATCCGATCCAGCACACCCCGAGCAATCGACTCCATATCGCCAGCGTTCCAAAGCGACTCAGCCATCGACGGCCCCACCGTCACCGTCACCAGCCACGACCGTTGGCGCATCACCGTCGTCCGGCCAACCCCACCACCATCGATCAATGCCGAAATCTGTTTAGTCAAATCCGCATCAGAATTTTTAATCTCCGATATCTCAGCGCCAGTCTCTGTGTACGCACTCTTCATAAGCTCATAGTGCTCAACTGCCGCATCGTCCGATTCCAAATGAATCAACACCACCGCAAGAAACTCGCTACCCGGCAAACTCGTATCGTACATCGCCGAACACATCGACTTGATCTGCGGCTCCGACGCACTAACCGTGCTAGTAAGGGAATCTGTAAACAACTTCAAATCGCCCTCTATAGGCGTCAACACACCAACGCAACTATCAGCATCAACCTCCGCCGCCGAAACTGCCGCAGAACCCGCCTCTGAAGTCGGATTCACCGCAGACAATACCGGCTCCGACGCCTCCCCTGAACTGGTTGACCCACAAGCCGCCATCGCAATCACAGCGATCGCCATCAAAACCATAAATTTCGCTACTCGAGTCATCTCTGCCCCATTTCAAATTGATTCTCAACAAAATCTATCACCATCACCCATATAACGACCCAGAAAACGAAGTTATTACATTAAAAGTATCCAGAACACATTCTGATTCAGCCCCAAGCGATAGCCGAATCCTGCATAAACTGCCTGCGCCACAACTCACTCCAAATCCATCGTTCCTGCCCTTACAATTAGTTCGTGAAATTCGATATATAACCTGCAGTGAGGTAATAAAATTGCTGTTCGGAATACCAAGCGAAACTAAAATCGGCGAACACCGAGTCTCCCTGACGCCTGAAAGTGCCCGCGAACTAACAAGTCGCAATCAAGCCGTACTAATCCAATCTGGTGCAGGGACTGGAAGCGGATACAGCGACGATGCATATCGCAATGCCGGCTGCCAAATCGCCAATACCGCCGACGAAGTCTGGGGTACTGCCGATCTCATCGTGAAGGTCAAAGAGCCGCAGCCATCTGAATACGACCTCATTCGAAAAGACTCCGCACTCTTCACATTTCTCCACCTCGCCGCTGATCTGCCGCTGGCGAACACACTGCTTGAGAAATCCGTACTCGGAATCGCCTACGAAACCGTCACCCACCCCGACACTAGATTTCCGATTCTCGCTCCCATGAGCGCGATCGCCGGGCAGTTAGCCGTTCACGCCGCCGGACACCACCTCCAACGAGCACACGGCGGACTCGGCAAGCTCCTTTCGCGTATTCAAGGCGCACCCGCAACCGAAGTCGTAGTAATTGGAGCCGGAACGGTCGGACAAAACTCAGCCCATCTCGCACTCGCCAACGGAGCGAACGTAACGCTCATCAACGACACCCAAGACCGCCTCAACCAGTTCGTATCAAACAACGAACAATTCGCCAATAGTCTAAAAACTGTAATATCAACTACCGACTCAGTCGAAGAATCAGCAATTAACGCCGATGTCGTCATCGGAGCCGTCTATTCACCCGGACGTCGCCCACCGGTCCTTCTTAAACAAGACCAAATTGCAAAAATGCAGCAAGGATCAGTGCTCGTCGACGTCGCTGTAGATCAAGGCGGCTGCTTCGAAACCACCCATGCGACAACCTACGAAAACCCCACCTACACCGTTCACGGCGTAGTTCACTACGCAGTCGCTAACATGCCAGGAGCCGTCCCAAAAACAGCTACGGCAGCGCTTTCAAACGCGACACTTCCGTACTTAATCAGCATCGCTGAACAAGGAATAATCAACGCACTGAAAATCGACCAAGGATTCGCCTCCGGAGTAAACACCCACAAAGGCAAACCCACCGACCCTGGACTCGCCGCCCTAATGGGCGTCACACCAACCCAATTCGCTGCATAAGCACCAATTCAACTTAGACAACCAAAACCTCCACCCCTCAGCCCACGCCAACAATATCCCATGCCAATCCCAGCCGCCAACGACCCCGCCGCCCTTCGACAAGCCGTGCTTGACCACATGCACGTCGGCATGACAAACCACACCCTCCTAGCCGAAGAGGGTGGGCCACTCCTAATGGAATCCGCCGAAGGCATATATGTAACCGACGTCGAAGGCAACAAATTCATCGACGGCATTTCGGGCATGTACTTCCGCAACGCTGGACACGGTCGCGAAGAAATCGCCAAAGCCATCTACGACCAGCTCGTCTCCATCAGCATGAATGTCTACTCAGGCGCCACCCCAAAAACGATCCAACTCGCCGCCAAACTCGCCGAAATCGCACCCGGCGACCTCACCCGCACCTTCTTCTGCCAAGGCGGATCCGAAGCCAACGAATCGTCCCTAAAAATGGCGCAGGCATATCACGTCCGCCGTGGCGACAAAGGGCGCTACAAGGTCATTTCACGAGAAGGCTCCTACCACGGGTCTACCTACGGAACCATGTGGCTTGGCGGGCACCCCGGATTCCCTCGTACCGACTACCAGCCAAAGCCAGCCAACGTCGTAACCGTCGGACAGCCCCACTACTACCGCGACACCTACGGATCCTCATCTGCCGAAGAAAACGGCGAACGGGCTGCTTTAGAGATCGAAAAGGCGATTCTGTTCGAAGGACCCGAATCCGTGTCGGCAGTTATCGGCGAACCCGTATCGCAGCCACTCGGAGGCGTCGTTCCGCCCGCCAACTACTGGCCTATGGTTCGTGAAATATGCGATAAGTACGGCGTACTGCTTATTTTCGATGAAGTTATTACAGGATTTGGACGACTCGGCACTTGGTTCGGATCCGACCTAGTCGGCGTTGTTCCCGACATAATGTCGTTTGCGAAGGGAATCACGTCCGGATACTTCCCTGTGGGGGGGTCGATATCTACCCAGAAGATAGCCGACGCCTTTGCGGGCGGACCCGAGAAGGTCTGGTCCCACATGTACACCTACTCAGCGCACCCTGGCGGTGCCGCAGCCGCATTCGCAAACTTGGCAATTGTGGAACGAGAGAATTTGGTAGAAAACGCCCGCATACGAGGCGAGCAGATCAGCGAGTCGCTTGCAGAAATGCAACAGAAACACACTATTATCGGCGATGTACGAGGGGTGGGACTAATTCAAGGAATCGAATTCGTCAAAGACCGTGAAACTAAGGAACACTTCGATTCGTTGGTCGGCGTGAATGCGATGTTGACGGAAGAACTCCGAAAAAGAGGCGTCTGGATCCGAGTCCCCGCCTACATACTCCCAATAGCCCCGCCACTAACAATCACAGCCGATGAAACCGACACCCTAACGACAATTATTGACGAAGCCCTAGGCGCAGTTGAGACACGGTTGGGGATTTAGTCAACGAAAGTCCTAAATGTTTGAATCTGCGTGGTTCTTCTCTGCACTTGATTAGTCAGTAGCGGCGATTGTTGCGCTGATTAGCGTCCACAATAGCCCTGCCAGCGATCAAAAAGAGCGGGGCTCCAGATGGATGCTTGAAATCGCCAACGACACTCTCGGTCGAGTTACCAGCTAAGGACACCCGCATCTGATTGGCAAGGCGTACACTTCGTCCGCCTTGCCTAATATAGATAACACTGACGCAACCCAACCCGCCAATCCCGACACCGCAGAGATCTCCACTACGGTCGAGAAATCAGATAGCAATAGTTCGACCCCTAGAAAAACCTCCGGGCTCGGTCTTATGTACGGACTATCCGCAGGTCATGGTATAAAACACTTCGGGCAGGGTGCACTGTTGGTGATGATTCCGAGTATTCGATCAACGCTCGGACTTGGTGATATTGCTATTGGTGGCATGACGTCGGCACAGTCGATCTCATCGGGGATTGCCAACATTCCTGCCGGTATCCTCACCGATATGTTCCGCAAGAAGATCGCATGGATCCTCCTTGCCTCGATGCTTATGGTCGGAACGGGATACATCATCATTGGCGTATCGCCCGTTTACTGGACCCTCCTAGTTGGAGTAGTAATAGTCGGCTTTGGAACCTCCCTTTGGCACGCCCCGGCGTTCGGAACGTTGGCAGCGAGATATCCCGAGCGGCGTGGGTTCGCAATGGCGGCCCATTTAACGGGCGCGCAGATCGGAAATACGACTTCACCACTAATAATCGGATTCCTCTTGGCGGGAACGATTGGATCGTGGGTGGTGTTCAGCGGAATCGACTGGCGTTGGCTCGCTGTGATTATTTCGGTCCCAATGTTCATGACCGGATTCGTGGTGATCGCAAAGTTCAAATCTGCGGGTGCTGAATCGAAAGGCGATGTGAGCCTACGTGAGTACTTCGGTTCAGCGAAGAAGCTGCTACGGAATCGTGGCGTACTTGGAATGGCTTTGCTGGGAGCGCTTAGAGGAGCGATTCACAACTCGTTCCAGGTGTTTCTAGTTATCTACATGCGTGAAGAACTCGGATACTCGGATACGTTCGTTGGTCTGCACGTCGCTCTCATAACGATGGCTGGAATAATCTCGACGCCAATAATGGGCAATATGTCGGATCGTATCGGTCGAAGGCCGGTGATTGCATTTGCCATGACGTCGATGACTATCTTGATATTCTTGTTTCTTCAGTTCGACACAGGTTTACCTATGACGGTATTGATTGCCGTTCTGGGCTTGTTCTTCTTCTCTGTGATGCCGATCATCAACGCAGCGGCGATGGACATGATAGATAAGGGATCAGAGGGTTCGGGAACTGCGCTGATGTTCTCTGGCGGAGCTGTCATCGGATCACTCACACCAATCGCCGCAGGGTTTATTAATCAAGAGAACGGGTTCCATGGCGTAATCATTTTCGCTGGAATCATTGCTGCCGTTGGCGCGTCGCTGTCGTTGATTCTGCCAATGAAGGCGAAGAATTAACCCTGTCTAGCTCATGTCGTTAGTGGGATAGTTCGCAATGCTCTTAAAGAAATTCGAGATCGAATCTAACGAATCAGGATTTGAAAATGAAAGCCATAGATATACACGCTCACATCCCTCGAATGTCGGGAATTCCCGAGTACGGAATTGAGCCAGGGTTGCGCCGAATGTTTCGGATGAACGACGAGCCAGATGATGTGGCGAAGATGGTTGAGACGTACCGAGCCATCGACACCATGGCGGTGATATTTTCTGTCGATGCTGAGACAGAGACCGGTGATCTGCCAGATCCGAACGATTATGTTGCCGAAACAGTGGCTGCACACCCTGATGTGCTGCTGGGCTTCGCTAGTGTCGATCCCAGAAAAGGCGATGCAGCGGTTGTGGAATTGGAGCGTGCAGTCACGGAGATGGGCCTTCGTGGACTAAAGCTGCATCCGATTCACCAAGCTTTTTTTCCTGACGATCCACAGTTCACCCCTCTATTCGCTAAGGCTGAAGAATTGGGAATCCCAGTTTTGATGCATTCGGGATACGCAGCCGCTGGCGCCAATACACCGGGTGGCGGTGGATTCGAGTTGGCGTATTCACGTCCGATTCCACATGTTGATTCGTTAGCCGCTCGGCATCCTAGGTTGACTATCATCATGGCTCACCCTGCTTGGCCGTGGATTCAGGAGCAGATTGCAGTGGCTTTGCACAAGCCGAACGTCTTCATAGATCTTTCCGGCTGGGCGCCCCATTACATTCCTAAGGAACTGATCGCTGAAGCTGGCGGTCGACTGCGCAAGAAGGTTTTGTTTGGTTCTGACTATCCCTACATTTCGCCCGTGACCTGGATGGAGCAATTTGCGGAATTGGAAATTCGCGAAGAAGCTCGCCAGCTGATTCTCCACGACAATGCTGCCGGAATCTTAGGGCTATAACGTCATCAAACTTCGGTGGTCTGATTTATTCAGATCATCGAAGTTTACCCGTTACGGTGTAAAACTCGTTCGGCTGCTGATATGCGGCTGGGGGGGGGGGGTCTAGGGAGTCGGCAAAGCTGTTACGGTCGTCATCAGCGTTCATTTGTCATTAAAAAATTGTGCCCCTCCGGAGGCGTAATTGGAGGGGCACATGGGCTCCCAGCGGAGACTATGCTAGAAACTTCAGAGCCCACGAAGTTTGTAGCGGCGTGAGGTTTGTGTGTCCGCACAAACCTCAGCATTTCATCAAGTTGTCTCTACGCGATATTCAGTTTTACGTGCCTGTCGGCATAACGATCTGGATGCCTCGCTTGTTATAAAAAGCAGACTTTTCAGACGGTAACCGGTGGGCTACACCGGTACTTTGGTTGTTGCGGTGTACTGTCTAGGGATAGACTGACGGACCGCCACGCCTCCATTAAGATTTGCGAGTGCTGACTTAAGCCGGCTATCGAGAATTCTAAGGCTGCTGATGAGTTTGAGGCGTCGGTATTCAGGGATGACCTGAAGTTGCATAGCATCGAGTTCTCCAGCGATTTTCAACACTGCATTTTCGATCAACGATGTGTCGGCTTCTATAGGGATGGCTGGCTGAATTACAGTAACCGGTTCTCGCTCGTGCTCGGGTGCGCGCTTTCCATTTACAACCTCTTCAATGATGTCTTCGATTGAAAGGGTTGCCGATGTTTTTGCTCGCCCGACAATGCGCTCGACGTGGACGCTGGAGAGCCGCCCGTCAATGAATGGTTGTGCGATTTCTCTCTGCCGAACATGGTCGTCAATATCAGCGATTGACCGTGCTTCTTTGAAGGTCAATTCCCCGCTGTTTACACGTTCACCAAGAGCAGGGTCTAGCGTGCGAATGAGACTCTCGTAATGATGGATAGTTCCGGGTGTAATCCCGGTTCGACGAGCCAATTCTTGTTGGGTTACTTCATGGCTGTCTCGGTACTCCATGAATGCCCGCCCGAGGTCCATCGCTGGGACGAGAGAAGAGTGGTATTGCTCCGCTAGCGAGAACTCCCAATGCTCCTGCGGGGTGACCTCTTCTTTGACAGTACACTCGACGGTAACCTCGCCTGCTTCTTTAGCTGCAGTGAGCTTGCGTTCACCTGCGAGAAGAAGGTATCCGTTGTTCGTAGACAGAACGACCGGATCGCGTTTCGAGCGAACAGAACGTGTATTCTCTCGACGTCCGTTGGGCTTCTTTGAGCGAGGCATATCGGGGTCCGGGAAGATCTGGTCTATCGGAATTTTCACTTGCTTTTCCTCATCTATTTGGTGGTCTCGTCAACATTCGAGTTCACGTTTGTTCGGAATAGGAATGTGCAGATCGGTCTGGTCCAACTGCGCAGTGCATTCCAAATTGATGATGTTATTCTCCGCGTTCCAAAGAGTAGTTTCACAAACTGTCCCCTCAGGGAAATTGTCATTCCAAATAACATTTGACTTTGGAATTTCTGGGAGATAGTGTGAACAGTGTTCCGGCTTGGAATGACCATTTCCCAGTTCAAATGACCTTTCAAGAACAAACAACAACTGTTCCCCCATATGTCCCGTACCGGACATTCCAAACATTTTTGGAATTCCTTCTTGACGAAGGCATTCCAGGACGTATTGATAAAACCGTTTGGGGTCCGAGGTTCTCAGGTAGCTCCGGAACCCAATTAATGACCGCATTGAAGGTTCTTACTCTTGTCGATGGAGACGGTCATCCTTCAAACGAATTGGAAGATTTGGTCCACGCTGAAGGGAATGCTAGAAGGGATTTACTACGTCGGATTCTTGAACGGTTCTATATTCCTGTGTTCGATCTAGATTTGGCTCGAGCAAGCAAAGGTCAGTTCCGCGAAGCGTTCAGGTCGTTCGGTACAAAAGAGGGTGTGCTGACGAAATGCGAGGCGTTCTTTATCCGTGCTGCACAGGCGGCAGGTATCGAACTGTCTAAGCGCATTCTGGTTGGGCGACATGGGTCCAGCAAAGGGCGAGCTACCGTATCTGCGACACGTCAGAGACCTGTCACACCTTCGGTAGCAGTAGCTGAAAAAATACCCGCGCAAACGCCTGTTGAGATGGTGGTTAAGGGCGGATCGCTGAAGCTCGAATTGGCAGACAGAATTCTTGCGAAATATCCAGACTTTGACCCAGCTTGGGATCCCGCTGTGCAGGGTAAATGGCTGGAGGGAATGACCCGTCTATACGAAGGTCTTTCTGTGGCTTCAGAAGACCGTGATGATGGGCCAGACGAGGCTTATAAGCGCCTGTTTACTAGCAGTATCACGCCGTTTATACCGTCTCTGGGTAGATTCTATACTCGACGATATTTAGTCTAGATACGTATGAACATGCTGAAAGTTCTTACGGAATCTTAGGGAATATTGATACCCTGCCCCGATGAAAAGTCCAAATTTTAACGAATACATTGATCTCGCACGCCAACTTGCTGCCAATGTCGCAGACCGAGCCGACGAAATAGAGGAGTCGAGGCGCATTCCTGCAGATCTGGCGGGCGAAATGGCTGACGCCGGAATGTTTCGACTGCTGGTTCCGAAGTCGCTCGGCGGTGAAGAAATCGACTACCCGTCGTTCGTCGAAATCACCCGCTTGTTCGCTCAAGCGGACGGCAGCACAGCGTGGTGCATCAGCCAGAACAACATTTTTGCCACCGATGCAGCACGAATGCTGCCTGGAACGGCCCTCGAAATATGGGGAGTACCTCGTGGGATCGTAACGAACGGTCCACCTTCAAGTGACACCGTCGCAATTCCAACCGATGGCGGATATCGACTTACAGGTCATTGGGATTTCAGTAGCGGAAGCAGTCATTCAACTTGGGTTGCCGCCCGTTCACGGGTCGAGGGGCGCAAAGGCGAGATGCCGATGTTCCTGATGCCAAAATCGGAAGTCATGATGTTGGACCGGTGGGATGTGAACGGACTTCGCGGTACGGCTAGCTTCAGCTTTGAAGCTGACGATGTATTTGTTGCCGATAGTCACGTGTACATGGAGTCGGATCCTTCACGTGTCCCAGGACCCGTCTACGTGCTTCCAAAAATTCCTATGTTTGGTATTGGATTCGCAACGATAGCGTTGACGCTCGCACGACAGTGCTTGGACGATGCGGTTGAAATTGCTCGCTCGAAGACTCAGCGGAATATAATTAGTGCAATGGTCGACCGAACTACAGTGCATCAAGAAATAGGCGAATCTGAGGCACTTATTAGAGCGACAGATGCGTACGTGCGACAAAGTGCCGAGGCAATGTGGAAATCGGCTTGTGGCAACGGTGAACTGGACATGGCCACGCGTATAGAAGTTCGTATGGCTGCTACCTACGGCATACGAACCGCAGTTGAAGTGGTCGATACGGCTTACGACATGTTTGGAGCCGGCGCTATTTTCAAAAGCACGCCGATCCAGCGTCGATGGCAGGACATCCACACCATCGCCCAGCAAATTCAAGGTCGAAAGACCAACTACGAAACAGCCGGCCGCTACTTTTTGGGACTTGGCGCTACAGGAATGCTGTAATCACCACTGATAAATGTTTTAAGGCAGAACCACTATGAAAATTCCCGGCGTGAAAGCGCTTACGTTCGATGTTGGCGGGACAGTGTTCGACTGGCGAGGAGCGATAGAGACCGAGGTTCAACGCCTTACGGATGAGCAAAAGGTAAGACTTGACCCGAGACAATTTGCGACAGACTGGCGGGTTCGCATGTTCGAGGAACTAGAATTTGTTAAGTCCGGTGATTTGCCTCGCATGAATGCTGATGGATTGCATAGGCGTGTTCTTGATCAAGTGCTTGATAAGCACGGTTCTCTACAGCTATCCACGAATGAGCGTGATGAGCTAAACCAGGTTTGGCACAGGATGAAGACTTGGCCAGACGCGGTCGAGTCCATCCATAAACTGCGTGAGGTGTACACGACAACCGTTTTGACCGTACTGAGCTTCTCGATTGTCGTGGACTGTTCGAAACTCAACGGTCTCAGCTGGCACGGCATCATGTCGGGCGAATTCATGGATCATTATAAAAAGGATCCCGAGGCGTACCAGCAAGGAGCGAAACTTCTCGGACACAAGCCTGAGGAAGTGATGATGGTCGCGACGCACGCTGCCGATTTGATGGGCGCTAAGAATGCCGGTCTCAAGACGGCTTACATTCACGTTGAGGACGAGTGGATCGACGTTTATCCAACACCAGAGCCTGTGCACTCTCTCGATCAATTCGATGTCAGTGCGTACAGCTGGGCTGAGTTGGTTGAAAAGCTGACTTGAGTTCGCTCATCTTAAACCGTTTAACCCACGAAAAGATCTAGAACGTTTCCGAAGCCTGAGCCATCGAGCCGGTATAGCTCGGTGAAGCCGCACTTCTCGCACGAAACGGTCTGGTACTTCTGGTTTTGGACGTTGAACAGGCGGCTGATACCAGATCCGGTAGTTCGTATTTCACCGGCCTTGAACGTAGTTGCATGGCATTTTTCGCACGAGTATTGGCGTTGTTCCATGTGGGTGGCTCCTTGGCGAGCGGTATTCATACGGCTGTTCGAGAGGCAAATTGTACATTGTCATGTTGAACTTGATTCAGGTTCTCGTTCGAAGTAGCGATCATCCAAGTCGCGGCATTATACGGTTGAGCGTTCGATCAGTGGATGTAAATCGTGATTCCGAATCAAGTTCAGAATGACAGGTCAAGGATTAATACCGGATTAACGAAAAAGGGTCGCATCGAAAGATGCGACCCTTTGTAATTGCTTAGTAAAGCAAAGGCTATTTAGAAGC
>JAPKFF010000014.1:0-28238 GCA_028821715.1 Dehalococcoidia bacterium | reverse complement strand
TTGTCGAAGTTATGAGTGCGGTCGCAGACGCCGAATTTACTGACGACCTGTGGGGTGCTCGCTGGTCGAAGCTCATGGTCAACTGCATGGCAAACGCACTGTCGGGTGTGAGCGGATACGGCACTACTGAAGTGCGCTCGGAACTTGAGCCTTTGCGAATAGGAATTCAGTTGGGCGCAGAAGTTGCGCGAGTTGCTTTTGCTCAAGGCATCAAGCTGTTTTCTGTGCTCGAACTTCCTGCTGAATCGATTGTTGATGCTGCTGAGGGACGGAATATTGAAGAGGTCGAGGCCGCATTCATCGAGGCAGGTAAAAGGGGCGGAGCGGGCGGTGTACCATCGTTCGGTCAGGACGTACGAAAAGGCCGACGCAACGAAATCGACTACCTTAATGGGCTCGTGTCGGACATGGGTAAAAAACTTGGTGTGCCGACTCCTTTCAACGACAAGATTGTCGAGATCGTTCATGATATGGGAATAGATTTTAAAGGCGAACCCAAAAATATCCAGCCACTGGTCGACATGCTGCCGTAACTTTGATTCCTAGAATAAAGAGAAATTAGAGTATGAGTTTCAAGATTGCACTGGTTGGCTGTGGCGGAATGGGTCGTCGACATGCCCACGGATACATCGAACTTCGCAAATATTTCGACATTGTTGAAATGGCAGCTGTGTGCGATGTGCACCACGATGTTGCGGCTACTGTCGCAGGTGAAATCGGTGAAGCGACCGGTGCCACTCCAGATATCTACACTGACTTTGACGACATGCTGTCGAAAGCTGACCTCGACGGAGTGGCGATTGTCACAAGTACGCCGATGCACCATATATTCGCCATCAAAGCGATGAACGCCGGTCTTCACGTCATCACGGAAAAGCCAATGGGGTTAACGCTTAAGGCTTGTCGTCAGATGCATGAAGTATCGGAATCGACAGGTAAAGTCCTTGCCGTTGCCGAGAACTACCGCCGTGACCCGATGAATCGACTTACCAAATCTTTGATCGATTCAGGCGCGATTGGCACGCCGTATTTCGCACTTGATATCGGAGTGAACAGCTCCGATGGTGCGGTTATGCACAGCACCGTATGGCGCGCCAAGAAGGAACAGGCAGGTGGCGCACCACTTGATGCGGGTGTGCACAACGCCGACATGCTTCTGTATCTGATGGGTGGTGCGAACACCGTGTTTGCAGAAACTGCGATCAATGAGCCGCAGCGTACTTTGGGCCCGATGAGCGAGGTGGCGCCGGTACTTGCCGAGATGTACGATCATCGAAAAGAGGTCGGCTACGAAGACGGCGATATTGTCGAACAAACTGCTATCGATACGGCGTTTGGAGTGATTCGCTTCAAGTCGGGAGCGATTGGACAGCTGCTGATGACCGACACGTCGCACGGTCAGTCACTGGGAGTATCGACGATTTCTGGAAGTACCGGCACGATGTATCGACCCCGAAGTCGATCAGGTGAATCGCCTCGCATCGTTCGGAACGACGGAACTGAAATCACCGGAGATGCGTTGCTAGAATTGATTCCCGATTTTGAGCTGGACGATACGATTTCGATTTTGTGGAATGGCGCTCGTCGAATCAGCTCGTATGACATGGACTTTCGTGAGATTGATTCGAAAATTCTTGCGTACGAGTATCTCGATATGGTTCACGCCGCTGAGTCGGGTATGCAGCCTGAAGTTGGCTCCAGGGAAGGTATGTACGCTCTGGCGCTGGCATATGCTTTGTTGGAGTCGGGTATGAGCGGTTTGCCGGTAACTGTCGATGACGTCGTCGAGGGCAGGTCTTCGGCATTCCAAGACGAAATCGATACCGAGATGGGTATTTAGATTTCGTTCGAGTTCGGTGCCGTACCAGTTCTACAAGCGGATGTAGAGCAGGGATTCACAGCTGTCTGAGGTTGTTTCAAGCAGGCAATTTAGTCGGGGGACGCTGAGTCACCGTATGAAGATTTAAGCTTTGTAAACTCTTCATCGGTTAGCGTTCCATCTAGTGCTGCAATGTTCGATTCAAGGTGTGGAATACTCGATGTTCCAGAGATAATTGTTGTTACCTCGGGCGGTTCGGCAGCGAACTGGTATCCCTTGCGAATCAGCTCCGATGAATCACCGCCTGAGAGCCAGTCGAGAGCGTTATTGCCATCGTTATCGCCCCACTCTGTCATGCGCTCGTTTAGCTTTTCTGGTCGAGTGAGAGTTAGCCGAACCGGCGCCATGTTCAAAATTCCGGTCTTTGACGATTTGGCGAGCGCAAACGAACGTTTTGCCGGCCACTGGTTCATAATGCCGTACTTGAACATCACGGAATCCCAAACGTCAGGGTGTCGATCCATAGCCGTCGACATCGATTCGTTCTTCGTGTCAATAGTCAGCATTTGCGTGATACCTAGAAAGCGAGTCTTGCCCTGCTGTTGTAGCTTCTGCATCACTTCGATGTAGCCTTCAGCAAGCTCGTCGTACTGATGCGGAAGCATTCCGTGAATCTGCAAAATATCTACATAGTCGGTCTGTAGGCGATCGAGGCTTTGCTCAAGCGACTTCACGATCACATCTGGGTCCGTAACTGGTCCATCTGCCAGTCGATACGACCATTTAGTAGCGATCAGGAATGAATCGCGAGCATGTCCTTTGACGGCACGACCCAGCATCCCTTCCGATTCGCCATACGCTTCTGCGGTGTCGAATAGATTTACGCCGAGTTCAAGCGCACGACTAACCAGCTTCGCTCGTCCTGCGTCATCGACACCTGTTGCCTGTCCGAACTTAGACGGGCCACCGGTACCGTAGCTCAGGAGTGAAACGTCTAAGCCGGTGTCGCCAAGTTTTCTGTACTGCAATGTTTATAGGATTCTATTAAAATTCGACAATTGCGCGACCAAGTATTTTGCCGTTCTGTAGATCGTTGCACGCTTCGTTGATCTGGTCGAGGCTGTATCGCTTGGTTACCAACTTATCAAGCGGGAACTTGCCCTCTTTGTAGAGCCGCAAGTACATGTTAAAATCTGTGTCAGGGTAGGTTGCACCGAGCGATCCACGGTACTGACGTTGGTGGAACATAAAGTGTCCCGGCCAAACAGTCATTTCAGTTCCAGGCATACCGATTAGAACAGCCATTCCGCCTATGTTGTCGGCACCTGATCCACCGCTTCTGGTAACAGGCAGAATCTGTTCGTTCGTAATTTTTAGGCCGATGGCGTCGAATGCGTAATCGACACCACCGTTAGTCATCTCGATAATTGTCGCTACTGGGTCGACCTTTGA
Source organism: Dehalococcoidia bacterium (assembly GCA_028821715.1). GTDB lineage: Bacteria > Chloroflexota > Dehalococcoidia > Lucifugimonadales > Lucifugimonadaceae > Lucifugimonas. The sequence goes on along the minus strand of JAPKFF010000014.1, from coordinate 24,967 downwards.
CGAATTCACTGTATGAGTCGCTCCGAATTGCTTCGCAAATTCTAGCTTTTCATCATCGATATCAACTGCGATGATCGGGTACGCCTGCAGCACCGACGCCATTTGAATCGCCGATAGACCGACGCCCCCGACACCGAATACGGCTACCGATTCTTCAGGGCGAACTTTCGCTGTGTGGGTAACAGCTCCGGCTCCAGTGAGAATTGCGCAGCCGACGATCGAGGAAAGATCTCGGGGAGCATCATCGTCTACTTTGACTGCATAGCCGCCCCAGACGATTGCATCTTCACCCCAAGTGTATGTAGCGCCTTCAAGTGGTTCTTCCTGCCAAGTGACCCCGGCCGAAGGAGCTTTCCATCGACCCTGAATCGGAGTGCGCGGGACCCACGTTACGATTGCTGCATCACCCTCTTTCAGGTGAGTAATATCAGAACCGATTTGAGTCACAACTCCGAAGCCTTCATGCCCGAGTAGGGCAGGAGTTGGTCCTTCAGAATCGTGCATTTGATGCAATTGCGAGTGACAGACACCACTTGAATAGAGCTTCACTACGAGCTGGTCGGGCTTGGGGTCGGGAATGTTTACCTCGTCGACTACAAGTTCCTTGCCGTGTCCGACATGAATAGCGGCTCTGCTTTTCATCGTTGTCTGTTCCTCTGCCGAACGCTAATGGTCGGCTATTAATCTTGCTTCATCCATAACGAATCGAATAGGCGACAAGTTTAGCAGGGGTAAGGCGTGCGCTGGAGTTGGTCGTAAATTCGTTTAGCCATTAACTCAGGCGAAAACACACGTCGTTGTGAGGCGAATCGCTATCGATCACGAAGTTACACTGACTTTCATGAACTGCCATCTTCCCACTATGTTTTGCCAGGGTTTGAATACGCCAAAATGATCGATTTACTTCCGCTTGATGTGTCACCGGGCCAACTAATGATTCTTGGCTCGTTTACCTTTGTGATGGGAATCTTCGCTGGTATTATCGGCGTTGCCCTTGGCGCTGTTCGGCTTCCTATAATGCTTGCGATGGGATTTAATCCGGTAATTGCGGCTGGAACGAATTTGGGTGTGACCATTCTTGGCGGAACTGCAGCCGCATGGCCTCATTGGCGTGACGGTCGAGTCGTTGGGCGATAGGTATTCCGGCGATCATCGGTTCGTTACTGGGTGGGTTCTTTGCTGACGATGTGAAGGCATGGATTCTACTGGGACCGATTGCTTCGTTATCGGCGATATCTTCGGTGATATCGTTTTCGCAGTGGTTGAGGGCTCTTCGCGAACCTAGCCATCCAGAAGACTTGAATGCGTCGTTCTCTCCTATAGCAACCCGAGACGGAGTGAGTCTCAACCAAAAAAATCAGATGCTCTACGGGTCGCTCGGATTTGCGATTGGAGTTTTGGGTGGAGCAGCGGGATTGATTCTCGCTGTATTGCGATTTCCGATTCTGGTCAACGTTCTTCGTATGGATCCGCGTACTGCCGCAGGGTCGAACAACACGATCGGCGTTCTCACCGGAATTTCTGGTTTTGCAGGTCACGCCATCAATATGAACTTCGATATCGCTGTTCTAGCCGTCATGGGTATAACCGGAATGGCTGGTAGCTTCATAGGTGCTAAGCAAACGGGCAGGATAAGCGCCACAACGATGCGATTGATGGTCGCAGTACTGTTGGCAGCCACCACGCCGATCGTCGTAGTACGAATGTTCGCTGAGTATCCTAACTAATCCGCACTACGACATATGTGAACTTTTACCCGCCGAGTAGTACGCTCAGGTCTACTTTGCACTTCGAGAGTGCTGAGAAGAGACTGAGATCGGCCCCTCCGCCTGCGAGTAGATTGGCAATTTGGTCTTCACCTATCTCTGATGTCAGGCAGGCGATCTGCTCTTCCGTGAACGGAAGATCCATGTCTTCGATATCTTCTGGCAATTCGGCTAGAACTGTCGGCAATATCACAGGGTCAATCGCAACATCCGGATCTATAGGCAAATCCGATCCTTCAAGGAGGTCTTCTAGTTCGATCAACGGAAGCTTAATATCTTCAGGCAATTCGGCCAGAACTGTCGGCAATATCACAGGGTCAATCGCAACATCCGGATCTATAGGCAAATCCGATCCTTCAAGGAGGTTTTCTAGTTCGATTCCGCAGTCGGAAAGTGTTCCAAGGAGCGCACCAATGTTAGACAAATCGGGTTCTGCGGCTGTCGGGTCGAGTAATGCTAGCCCATCTTCACCAAGCGCTCTGAGTACACAGCCAACTTGATCGGCAGATACACCAAGCTCTTCGAATCCATCATTATCGATAGCGCCACATTCGATCATCATCGGTAACAGCTCACCGAGATCTTCAAAGTCGTATTCTTCACCCGAGTAAATATCGACTAGGTCAGTAAGGCCGGTGGGGCCAACGCCATTCACAACGCATTCGAGCGCATCGATTCCACCCAATTCACCGAATCCATAGAAAGCTTCGCTCGCAGAAATGCGAGCTCGTTCATCGCTATCGAGACAGAAGACATATTTAAGGGAGTTGATGATGACGTCTGCTGCCGGATCTTCGAGGAAGAGTCCTGCTGTCGACATTCCACCGATCTGGTCACCGATACAGGCGATAGTGTCGTCGCTCAAAGTTCCGGCTTCGCTATATATTTGACTGATGAAAATTCCGTTGACGGTATGTTCACTCAGGCAGTTGTCGAGTGCATCGGTTTCAGCGAGAGTTAGACGATTATCTCCGATGCTCGATGACATCATGGCGAGGACAAGGTCGCGTCCACCCAAAGCATCGGTAGCACACGCAGCTTCGGCGGCTGGCAACGCGCTAAGGAAGCCAACGGGATCAGTGATTGGGTCGATCTCTATCGGAGTAAGAGGAACAGGGGTAGGAATAACGGTTGGCGGAACTGGCGTAGCGGTTAGTTCAGGTCTATTACTACATGCGATCACGACAGACATTAGAGCGGCTATTGCTAGTAATAGCACGGTCTTTTGGCGAAACATCTCGGAGCTCTCCATCCCAATTAGGGTGTAAAAACAGGCGGGTGAATACACGGTGCCGTGCAACACCTGCTTTTAGTTTAAATCCTAATCGTTACCAGTGTATGTCTCTAATTAGATCCTTTTTACCCATGTTTTCTTACAGTTCGTTGTGAGTGAGGCGAGAAGTCTTAGCCGAATTATTCGGGTAGGCCAAGTAATTCACGCCTTAACATGCTCAATACTCCCATTGCAGCGCGTTGACGATCCGGGGCACCTCGACCAGCCGATCGAACGTGCCGTGTTCGCTCACCGTCGGGACCAGAAACAACGATGTACGTTTCACCTCGGCCTAGGTTTTCGGTTCGCTGCCCGCTTTCTTCAGTACCGTGAACGGCGATTCCGTAAGTGGCTCCAGTTGTTTTTCTTATGGATCGAGCAAGCGCTACTGCTCGCTCTGCGCCGTCAGCAAACGGAGGTGTTTCGCCGCCAGATCGAGCGATCTTTTCGAGAGCCTCTTGCGAATTTACGATTGCACTCTGCAAAAATGCAGAATCGGCTGATTTTTGAATAGCTGAAGCGACTGACCCACCACTGAGATCTTCACAAGTTGCCACAGTAGCGTTGTTGCTGACGAGAAGTTCGCCAATTACAGATTCGATCGTTGCATCGTCTACCGCAAATATGTTGTCGCCCAACAGTTTTCGCACTTCGATATCGACTGTGTCAATTAGTGTGTTTGCTTCATCGATATTCTCGGCGAGAGCAGCAATTCGAACGTCGACTTGGCCGGGATGAGCGAGTACTCCGACGGTCGGGTTATTTGAATCGGCGATCAGGTGACCAATACGATCATCGACAGCGCTTTCTCCGATATCAGCGACTTTCAGCACTCGGTAGTGGATCATCTGAGTGAGGCCGTATTTTTCGCGTAGGTATGGAATCACCTCGTGTTCAACAAGCCATTTCATCTCGAATGGAACGCCGGGAAGGCTGATCGTTACACCTCGTTCGGTTTCTACTATGAAAGCGGGGGCTGTGCCGTTTGGGTTTTTCACCACTATGGCGCCGCTTGGGATTTGGGCCTGACGTTCGTTGTTCTTTGTGAGTATGAAGCCCCGCTTCTGGAATCGCTCTCGAAGTTCTTCAAGCGATTCAGGATCGGTAACGACTTTGCGTCCGGTTACTTTGGCGATTGCCTCTCGGGTTAGATCGTCTTGGGTTGGGCCGATACCGCCGCCTGTGATTACCACGTCGGATCGATCAAGTGCTCGATCGAGAATATCGACCATGCGGTTGAGGTTGTCTCCAACGGTCGTTTTGTAGAACAGGTTTACACCGCTTTCTGCCAATCTCTGTGCAATCCAAGATGCGTTAGTGTCGACAATCTGGCCGAGCAGTAGTTCTGAGCCTATGGAGACGATTTCTGCGTTCATGTGAAGGTTGTAATCCTGTATTGCGGGTCGTTAGCCAATCTGCGTCGAGATCGCTGCTCGTTGCACGACTCAAAGTAGTTCCGAAAGGGTTCATGGTCAACAAACACAAGAAGGAATATCCGTAGTTCGCCCGTCAGTTCGGACGTAACCACCCTCCTTTCTTTGATGAAAAGGCGTTCGAGGGTAGGAGATTGCGACGCGGGCCGAGTCATCCTATGACGACCGCGACGACCGAGACGCTACTTGACTTAATTAGAACATGTGTTCGATAATAGAACTTTAGTTCTGATGCGGCGATCAAAAGTAAGTCTGTAAAGGTCAAGATGAGTCCAGTAGCTACGGTGGTAATGTCACCAGCAAACGTTTTGGGTGTTGAGGATTCGAGTCGGTCTGGCGCTGTTTTGCCAGTTTCTATATCAACTGATTCAAAGGCTGTTGCCGCGAGTGACGATCTCAATATCGTACTGGCCCATATCGTTCAGGGTGTAACTGATCGAAGTGAAAATGACGAGTCGAAGATCATCACTGTTGATCTCGCCAAAGGTGAGAGTGTGCAGGAATTTTCTACTCGACTTCGGATGCTGTTGCTGTTTATGAACCGAAACGAAGGTTCTGTTTCAGCCACGGTTTCTCCTTCATTTCAAGATGACACGTATCCCGCAATGCTTGATCTTGTGAAGCGCTTTCAAGATTCTGGAGCGAGTGAAGACTGGCGTCCAGATGGCCCGCGATCGATTCGTATGGGTAACGCTAAGCATTTGTTTGTGAGTGTCGATATGCCAGTTATGTATCGAAGTCCGTCACCCGACACGTTTATCGAAATCGTAGCTGCGCACAAGATAAGTGCTTCTTGGTACGACCAGAGAGTGAGTCCGAGAGTTGCTTCGAATGGGATGACCGCTGTGATGTTCGGAGTGCCGAACAGTCCGGGGTCTGAGTACGCCGGTTCGGTATTCAAGAGAGAACGAACAAAAAACCTTTCGGGTCGATCCGGAGGTATCCATTTTTCACGTCAGTTGAACTGGTCCGCTTCGGCGGCTGTCTGAGTTCATTTCAGCTAATCATTTCTGACCGTTTCATTGTCGGTCAATTCGGAGACTTATTTTATGGTCATGACGATTGGTCCTTCAAACCCGTTGAACTTTGGGCACACAGATATTCTGGCTCCAGTTCGGTCTGACACCTTGCCCGAAAACACGCGATACAAAGACGATGGCTGTGATGCCGCGGTAAGCTGCTTAGATTGTCCTTTTGCGATGTGTAAATACGACGATCCAGGCTGGTTGCAGCGCGAGAGCCGTCGAACTCGTGACGATGAAATCTTCCGACTACGGCAAGCACATATCTCAGTAGCTGAGATTTCGGAACAGTTTGGCATTAGTACCCGAACAGTTCATAGAATCGTTCAACGGGGTGGCGCAGCTCAAGTACCTGTGACCGAGGAAGACGATGGACCTATAATTTCGCTTAGAGAGCTTGCACAACGTTCGCTTTTCCGTGAACGAACTCCGTTTCCTAAGCTGATAACCGGAAGCTCTGGTAAGTTCGGAGTTAATTAACTCTATTGGCTGGATAACTCCGACTCGAGTTTTTCGTTCAGTAATCTCTAGATAAACTGTCTGAATGACATCGGATTCAAATCTTCCTGATCGCCCAAAACTAAGACCTGTAGAAGTAAGTCGCGTCACCCACGAGGGGGGCGACTACTTCTTGTTGAAGGATCTTCGCCGCCTCAATGACGAGTCGTTGATGGTTCCTGTTCCGCTGGGTTTATATCTTCAAGGTATCGACGGGACGAACACTCTGAATGAAATCACGAAGGCTGCGATCAGTGGTGGTGCGCCCGAGGTTCCACGAGAAACCCTCGATGAACTAATAAGCCGACTCGACGACATGTTATTGCTTTCGAACGGTAAGTATTCTGTTGAAATAGAGCAACGCCTCGATAGATACCGAAGCGCTCCAGAACGAACGCCTGCACTGGCTAACCTAGCTTATCCATCAGATACAGACGACCTTAGAGGCTACCTCGATGGATTTGCATTTCCCTACATGAACGACAATGCGATGGCAGATAACGATTTGCCCGCTGATGTCGAACTCAAGGCAGTAGTATCGCCCCATATTGATTTTGAACGCGGTGGCGATAGTTATGGAATGATCTGGGAGCAAGTACGCGGCCATCTCAAAGACGTTGAATTGATCATCGTGTTCGGTACTGATCATAACGGTGAAGGCCCCAGACTAACGCTAACCAATCAGGATTATCGAACTCCTTTAGGCATTTTGGATACTGACACTGAGTTGGTTGATGAGATCGCCCGAATTCTGTCTGCCGACAGCACGATCGAAGATCACCCGTTTGCTGACGAATTCAATCACGCGAATGAGCATTCGATCGAACTCGCGACGGTCTGGATCCATCGAGCGATAGGCAACTCGGACGCAAAAATGCTCCCGATACTGTGTGGGTCGTTCGGTGGATTACTGGAAGAAGGTGCATCAAACATCGACGATCATCCAGAGATCAGTCGGGTTATACGACTGCTTCAGTCGGTAGCAGGCAAGCGCCGGACTATATTCATAGCTGCAGCCGATCTCTCGCACGTTGGTCCAGCCTTTGGCGATACCGAACTCATGCCCAAAGAATCTGAAGATCGACGCCGAGTAGAGGCAGAGGACGGAGTGCTGATGGAGGCGGTAGTAAGTGGCAACCGAAGAAGGTTCTTCGAGGCGATTAGGAAAAACGACGATCGCAACAGAATCTGCGGATTTGCACCGATCTACATGACCATGTGGGCTGCAGATACAACGATTGGTACTTGGAATGGCTACCAGCAATGCCAAGCAGATGAGGAAGACACGTCGTTTGTGTCGATAGCTGGCGCTGCGTTATTTGGGTAACCAGTGAGTGAAAAGCGAGCGAGAAGTTCCGAACAATTATTCTACGTTTGTGTCGATCATCGTGGTTCCGCTAACCAACTCACCAGTTGCCTGGAAGAGCGCACGTTCTGCAATGTTCATAGCCCGGTCGGCGACTCGTTCGACGTTGTGGGCGACCCACATTAGGTACGTAGCCCGCTCTGCGTTATCAGGATCACTCTTCACGAGCCCCATAAGGTCGCCCTGGACCTTGGCGTAAAGATCGTCGACTTCATCGTCTTCTGATTCGAGTTCTACGGTGATTTTTCGAACAAAGTCTGCATCTCGGCTAATGAACGCTTCAAGTGACCGCTTAAGCATGCTTACTGCCATATCGCCCATACGTGGGATGTCGATCAATTCCTTGAGTGGCGGCTGGCTGCCCATATTGATGCTGATTTTTGCGATGCCTTCGGCGTAGTCGCCAATTCGCTCAAGCTCTCCGGCGATTTGTAGACTGGCAACGATTCTTCGTAGATCGCTTGCCACGGGTGACTGTCGACGGATCAATTCGATGCAGTATCGTTCGATCTCGAGTTCAGTCTCGTCGATGTGGTCGTCTTCATTGATGACCTTCTGCGACCTGTCAAGCTCACGATTTTTTAAAGCCTGTAGAGCATCAAAAATAGCCTTTTCTACGAGACCACTCATCAAAATAAGCTCAGCTTCCAGCCTACCAAGTTCTCGGTCGAACTCCTGCCTGCCTGTGGATAAAATACTGTGCTGCTGTTCGTTCATGATCGCTACTGTATACCTTTGATGGTCATTGATGCTGGAATACTGCGGCTATCCGATTCGACCCGTTACGTACGCTTCAGTTCGTTCGTCTTTGGGGTTACCGAACACTTGATCGTTAGTCCCGTACTCAATCATACGACCCACTCGCTCTTCTCCAGCCATCATCACGGCGGCGTAGTCAGAAATACGAGTAGCCTGCTGCATATTGTGGGTAACGATGATGATCGTGACTTCACTAGATAATTCTTTAATTAGCTGTTCGATGGCCTGTGTTGAAATTGGGTCGAGGGCTGACGCTGGCTCGTCCATGAGAACGATCTCAGGGTTTACTGCGAGAGCCCTTGCGATGCAAATTCGCTGTTGTTGACCACCTGAAACACTAAGCCCGCTGTCGTTGAGTCGGTCTTTTACTTCATCCCATACGGCGGCTCGACGAAGCGACGTCTCGACCACCTCGTCGAGATCATCGGTCATGCCGTTGATTCGAGGGCCGAACGCTACATTTTCGTAGATGCTCTTTGGAAACGGATTGGGGCGCTGGAACACCATTCCAATACGGAATCTTATTTCGGTAGGGTCGACTTCGGGGCCGTAGATGTTCTGGCCTGTAAAGTTGACAGTGCCTTTGACCGACGCGCTCGGAATCAAATCGTTCATTCGATTGAAACAACGCAGCAGCGTGCTCTTACCACAGCCGGAAGGGCCGATGAGTGACACGACGCTGTTTTTGGGTACCTGAAGCGATACACCGCTGACAGCAGTTTGCCCGCCGTAAGCAACCGATAGGTCGTTCGATTCGAGGACTGGTTCGATGTCATTGAATTTGAGGATATTTTCGACCGATCCGGCCTGAGATAGGAGGTCGGTGTCATTGAGGGCCATTTGTCACTCCACGAATGAGCCTGATCAAAATACGTTCATTTAATGAGATTGAATGGTAGTGCCGCAACGTTAACAGAATGAAAGAGTTTCGCTGCCAATGTTCGACCGAACATATATCGCAACGGTTGCAGTAGCCCAGCCGAATTTGGTTACTCGCATGCCATGACCCGACTTTGGAGCGAGAACAGTTTTCGAAAGGATTTCTTACGATTTATCGGTAACTTTTGAAGATTTGAAGTCAGGATTCGAGTTTAGGCGACGTCGGTTCAGATGTCATGTGCCAATTATCGCTGTCCGTTGCTAAACTTAACGTTTACCCTCCCCTCTAGATATATCTTCCCAATGTCAACTCCTCCGCCCCCTTCGTCCGAGCCGACGGCTGAAAAGGCTTCCATAGCCTCAGCTACGCTCCCATCCATTCTAGATCTTTCACGCGATCGCCTAACTTCGACTCTGATCGAAATGGGTGAGAAGAAATTCCGCGCCGATCAGGTTTGGCGTGCGATCTACCACGAAACCTTGGGTAGTTTTGATGAGATGTCGACACTGAGTAAACCTTTCAGAGAAAAGCTGAAAGAGACTTATACGTTCTCAGCTCTTGAGCAGGCAATGTTCCTTACATCGGCCGACAAAACGACGAGTAAGGCGTTGTACAAGCTGCATGATGGCGAGTTGATCGAGACTGTTCTTATGCGATATGAAACCGACGGTCACCGTCGTAATCGCAAAACTGCTTGCATATCGACTCAGGCTGGCTGCGCACTTGGCTGCACTTTTTGTGCAACGGGTCAACAGGGTTTCCGCCGTAATCTCACCGTGGGCGAAATTGTTTCTCAGGTGATTGAGATGCAACGCCTTGCTCGTGCCGAAGATGAAGCTCAGATGGACGAAGGCAAGCGAAGTAAGGGCGATATTCAAGGCGTTACGAACGTAGTTTTCATGGGCATGGGCGAGCCTCTTGCCAACTACAGGAATGTGATAGCTGCGATTCGAGTGCTCAACGACGGCCAAGGGCTAAACATTGGCGCTAGGCATATCACTGTCTCGACTGTTGGTTTAGTTCCGCAGATTCTTCAGATGATAGAAGAAGAACTTCAGATCAATTTGGCTATTTCACTTCATGCACCAGACAATGCGACTCGATCTCAGACTATGCCTATCAACAAACGCTACCCAGTAGAAGAGTTGATACGTGCTTGCCACAAGTACGCGGATGCGACAGGGCGCCGAATTTTCTTCGAGTACGTGCTGCTTAAAGAACAGAACGATTCGGTGGAGCAGGCTCAGAAGCTGGGACGCCTCCTCAACGGTCTGCACTGCCACGTAAATCTTATTCCTGTGAATCCGACCAAAGAGGGACCGTTCGAACGCACTGATCTCACTGCTGCGAAGGACTTCCAAGGTGGTCTGAAGCAGTACGGAATTCCATCGACCATTCGAATGGAAAAGGGTATCGATATCAACGCTGGCTGTGGCCAGCTGCGTGAACGTGCGATTGATATTCTCGGAGCCTAAGCTCGACTCCTACCGCGAACTCTAAAAAAAATCTGTAGAATTCCGCCGCGATCGACAAGTACGAACTTGCCCGCATTGCATTTTGGGTTCTTAGATTACGAGTTGGAGTATCCGCATGACCGGTCGTGTTTGGCCCGAGGTGTACAAGAAACTTGGCATTGCGCCAATTATCAACGCTCAGAGCTGGGTGACCGCTCTCGGTGGTTCGATCATGCGTCCCGAGGTGTTGCAGGCTATGGACGATGCAGCTAGCTCGTTTGTAGACGTCAAGAAGTTAAACCTCGCCGCCGGTGAGATCGTTGCACGATCGTGCGGAGCAGAACGGGGATTGGTTACTGCAGGTTGCTCGGCTGCACAGGTTTTGATGGTTGCTGCGTGTATGACTGGTCAGAGCGAGCAGAACGTTGAGAAACTGCCCGATACGACGGGGATGAAGAACGAAGTCATATTGTTCAAGGGCCAGCGAAATCGCTATGACAAGGCGTTTGTAACCGCCGGAGCGACATTGGTTGAATATGGCTCTGCGGACTATGCAACAACCTACGATCTTGAAAAAGCTATCAACGAGAACACCGCCTGCATTGCCTATGTTGTCGCGCCATGGGTGCCGCAAGGAATTGGGCTTGAAGAGACGATTCGAGTGGCTCATGAACATGGCGTACCGGTGATCATCGATGCTGCTGCTGAAGTGCCGCCTCGTTCAAATCTCTCGAAATTCCACAAGATGGGTGCCGATATGGTCGCGTTTAGCGGCGGTAAGGGAATTGGCGGACCTCAGTCTTCCGGCGTGCTCGCCGGTAAGTCAGATCTCATGGAAGCTGTCGTGATGAATTCGCTGAATCTTGATTCATCTGTCGCTGGTATTGGCCGACCTATGAAGGTTTCTAAAGAGAACATCATTGGGCTAGTCACAGCCTTGCAGCTGTTCACCGATTCAGACGAAGGCGCGGAATGGGACGGCTGGCAATCGAAAGCCGAATTCGTTTCTGAGCGTCTCACTGGTATTACCGGATTACGAGTTGAGATCGAAGATGATCCAGCGGAACGCCAAGGACCGCAACCAGTGCTCTACTTCGATGACGAATTCTCTGGACCGTCTGTTGATGAGATTAAAGCGCATCTTGAGGCTGGCGACCCCGGCATATTCGTCGGTGGTGGTGCTGGCAGACAAGAGATCAACATCGTCATGGTCAATGTTCAAGACGGCGAAGAGAAGATTATTGCCGATCGTTTGAACGAGATCCTCCGCAGCTAGACAAATCTCGAACCTTCACTGGTCGTTCGTACTCACCCTCACTCGAACTTTTGTAGCGTGGGTATATCAGTACACATACACGTATCGTAACTTTGCTCAATAAGTTATTTCCCGAATGTTGCTCATGTTTGAAGTAAAGATGAGCAACATTCGGTATTACGTAGCCACTTGAAATGCCTGCCTTGAACTGGATATAGACACAGGTGTCCAATGCGTACTTCGCCTTATCCAGAAACTTGTTTCTAGTGCGATTGAACAGGAATGTCTTTCAGTAGACCCGCTTCGTTCATCGAATTCCACTCGCCTAAAAATGTGTTGTTCCATTCGTCGGTCAGGTGATTCTTCATCATGTCTCGGAACACAGGCCAGAACACGATGATTCCATCGACACCATCACGAAGAGCTGCATCTGCGGTCTCAATTGAACGCACAAGCGCAGCTGTGATGAACGGCCTATCCGCCCAGCCATCGAACATTTCACGGCAGTCACGAATCAGCTTCGTTGGGTCGCCACCAACATCATTGAATGGCTCACAAAACGGCAGCACGTGGGTGACACCAGCTTGAGCAACTGCAGCAGCCTGATTTAACGTAAACACCGTTGTACAGAAAGTCGGAACACCGGCCTTCTTCAATTCTGAGAACGCACCAAGAGCGTAGGTTGTAGCTGGGATTTTTAGAATGATCTGATCGGACATTTTGGTGAACACTTCACCAACGTCGAGTAGCTCTTGAGTCGAATGCCCATCGATTTCGATCACAACTGGCTTATCGGTAATGTCGAGGTATCTTTTGGTCACCTCGGTGATTTGTCCGTACTTCTTCACCATGTCGTTTAGGACGACTGTGTTAGTAACGATTCCAGCGGCTCCAGCATCGAGCCATTCAGGAAGATCTTCAGGGTCACCAGCAAGCCAAATCGATGGGCCTGTACCAGTCATTCGAGCGTTTTCGGCCGATCCGAATAGCGGTTCCGTTAGCTTTGCAGACGTTCCATTCTTGGTTGCCACAACGATACTCCCTATTTGTTTTGAACGTAAATGACGTCGGACAACGCCGTCAAAAGATCTAAAAATCAGACTGACTAATTTGATAGCGAAAGTGTACTGCTTGCGGGCTGCAAAGTCTTTGTTCGAAACGATTGAAGGCGAAGATAAAATTGGGATGCTACGGAAATATCACAAATCACTCATGAATCTCTACGTGTCGAATGGCAGAGTAGAGTTCGCACTATGTGTGGAGCTTTAATTAGGTGATCGGATGTTCGAAATGATGTAAGGAAAAGGCCCTCAGATGAGCAAGACATAATCAATATTACGTACGGTGGTGAGATGATTCTTTCAGTTCTTACGGCCGGTAAATTGCTTGTCACTTTGGATGTTACCGATACTGCAGGACTTGAGAACCAAGATAGTGCCATTAGTGAGGCGATTGAGAACCCAATCGGTCTCGATAAGAACATTTTAGAAATCGCTAATCCTGGCGAAACTTTAGCCATCGTTGTGCCCGATTCGTTAAGAACTACCCGAATCGAACTAACGGTCTACCTCATGCCATCGGCCGGTTACGCTGTTCCGTTTTTCGAATAGCTAAACGGTTTGGTAGTGATTACTGGTACGGATTAGTCGAACAGGGCGTCGGCGAGAATTTCTACCACGTGGCGTGATTCGCGCTCGGTGTTGAACCCGATCTGTTCTCGACACGAAACGCCCGAAGTGGCGATATCCACGTTCGGTCCCGCTTCACGAACTGCCGGGAACAATCGATCTTCGCCCGCCGCGGTTGCAACTTCAATGTGGCTCTTCTCATAGCCGAACGACCCTGCCATACCGCAGCAACCGGCTGAAATCTCGCTCGCTTTGAAGTTTGGTGGCAGGTTTAAAGCAGCCATCGAACTCCTCGTTCCCGTAAGTGCACGCTGGTGACAGTGTCCGAAGAACTTCACCTGTTTTACAAGATCGGTCCACTTGATCTGTTGGCCGTCATCACCTGTGGTTTCTACGAGCAATTCCTCGATGGTAACCACCGAAGATGCGACTTGTTTCGCCTTGTCGTTACCGTTCAGTAGATCGGGCCAATCGTCGGTCATTGCTGAAACACAACTGGCTTCACAGCCGACGATCTTCACGCCCTTTTGAACGTAAGGGTAAAGCAGGTCGACGTTGTGATGGGCATTTTCACCTGCCTCATCGAGTAAGCCTTTAGAAATCATCGGACGCCCACAGCACTTGCGCTCGTTCAATACAACAACTTCAAAGCCAAGAGCTTCAAGAACTCGGGTCGCCGACATTCCAATAGTTGGGTGGTTGAAGTTCATGAACGTATCGTGGAACAAAACGATCTGGCCGCGTGAATTCGTACTCTGTGGCTTGTGCTTCAAAAACCACTTTTGGAAAGTTTTGCGAACTACTTTAGGTGAAGGTCGGGAGCGATCGAATCCTGTGACCTTTTCGAATAGCAATCGCACCGGTAGCGAACGAGTAACAGCGTTGGCTATCGGAGCCACGGGTGCCGAAATTGAACTAATTCGGTGAATATCAGATACGAGTTTCGAGCTCAACGGAATCTTGCGAGTCTTATAGTACTGATACATATATTCGTACTTAATCTTCGCCATATCGACGTTCGACGGGCACTCAGATTTGCAGGATTTACACCCGAGACAAAGATCGAGCACATCCATCAAGTTCTTCGAGCTAAAGCTTTCAGTAGGCAGTGACCCTGAAAGAACTCCCCGTAAAGCGTTTGCACGCCCACGAGTCGTGTGCTTCTCCTCGCGGGTAGCCATGTACGAAGGGCACATAGCACCGGCGTGAACTTTCCGGCATGCGCCCACACCATTGCACATTTCGACAGCGGCGGCGAAACCACCCTCTTTTTTGAAATCGAGCCGGGTTGTGATCTCAATCGTTCGGTAGCTATCCCCGAAACGGAGATTATCTTTAATATCGGGAGTATCAAAAATCTTTCCGGGGTTCATAATACCGCTCGGATCGAATGCCGATTTCACTTCTCTAAATGCCTGAGTTAGCTCAGATCCGAACAGTTTTTCCGTGAAGAATCCTCGAACAATTCCGTCGCCATGCTCACCGGAGTATGCGCCTTCGAACTCCTGGACTAGTTCGGCGATATCAGTACCTATCGCCTCCATCTTTTCCATGCCGTCGCGGGTTTTGATGTTGATGAGCGGGCGAATATGAAGGCAGCCGACACTTGCGTGACCGTAGTATCCGGCTTCGGTTCCGTGACTCTTCACAATTTCGTCAAATCGCTTCACATATTCAGGAAGTTTTTCTGGCGAAACAGCCGTATCTTCCACGAATGGAAGAGGTTTGGCAGGGCCATCGACGTTCATCAGCAAACCAAGATTGGCGCGCCTGAACTCGGTTACTTCATCTTGCTGTGCGGTTGTGTAGAGCTTGGTGGTCGCAAACCCGAGCTTCATACGATCTAGCTTCGCGACCATGTTATCGAGTCGCGAGCGTACTTCGGCATCGTCGTCACCGCTGAACTCAACCACGAGAATATCGGTCGGTTCACCCTGAAGAAAGCTGATTGCACGAGAGAATCCCAGCGAACGACGTGCCTGCTTGATGATCATTTCGCCAACATGCTCAACAGCAGCAGGCGATTCTTCGATGATCGCAACTGTAGCTTCCATCGCCTCGATCAGGCCATTGAAATGTACAACCCCGAGAACCTTGTGCTTCGGAATAGAAACAAGGTTCAGCTTTGTGGCAGTAACGGCTGCCAGCGTACCCTCTGAACCGACCATTATCTGAGTGAGATTGAGTGCAGAGGGGTCCTGGGTGCGGTCGAGGTTATATCCACCAACCCGGCGGAGAATCTTTGGAAACTTAGATTCGACAAGCCCGGCTGCTCGTGCCGAAATCTCAGTTATTCCACGGTAAATATCGCCTTCGAGACCCTGCTTTGCCAGCAAGCCTTTTAGCGCAGCATCATCACGCATTCCGAAGTTAGTTTGTGAACCGTCAGAAAGCGTTACATCCATTTCCAACACGTGATCTACGGTTTTGCCGTAGATGATCGAGTGTGATCCACATGAGTTGTTACCCATGGCACCACCAATATTGGCGCGGTTCGTTGTGCTGGGATCGGGGGTGAAAAATAGTCCATAAGACTTGAGTTGTCGGTTCAGTTCGTCGATCGTGATTCCGACCTGGGTTCGCACCCATTTTTCTTCCTGGTTAATCTCGATCACATCGTGCATGTACTTCGAAAAGTCCATTACAACGGCGTTATTCACCGTCTGTCCGGAAAGCCCAGTTCCGCCACCACGAGGTAGTACCGATACGCCGTTCTTACCAGCGATTTCAAGAACTGCTTGCACATCGCCCGCATTGCGAGGAATCACAACCCCGACCGGCTCCATCTGATATAGCGAAGCGTCAGTGGAATACATCTGTTTCGAGATTGCATCGAACCGAACTTCGCCATCTACCGATGCTCGTAGATCGGCTTCAAGGTCTTTGGTTGATGAGTTCGTTTTCCAGCCCGAAGAAACGACCACTTTTACTTTTCCGATTCTGCTGCGAGAGCATGTTCGTCTTCTTCATTGTTGGGCAGAATCATAGACATGAGAACGCTACCTGACAGAATTCCAATAATGATTCCGAGCGAAAGGTAGATGTCTCCAAGTTCGCCGAACACGTGGAAATCGTGGAAAGCCTCTTCAATAATCATCTTCAATCCAACGAATCCTAAGATGAGAGCGAGTCCGTACTGTAGGAACCTGAACAATTTGACCATCCCTACAAGTAGGAAGAACAAAGGCCGCATACCGAGAACTGCCATCGCATTCGATGTCCACACGATGAATGGATCGTCGGTGATACCGAACACGGTTGGAATCGAATCGATTGCAAATACAACGTCGGTGGTGCCGAGAACCAGAACTACGAGAAAGAACGGAGTAACCGCTCGAACACCGTTCATCTTCGTGAAGAACTTCGTTCCGTCATATTCATCGCTCACTGGCATGAACCTGCGGAAGATCCTGACGGTGATGTTCTTGCTTGGGTCTACTTCCTGCTCGCCAGCGAAAGCCAACTTGTAGGCGGTGTAGATAAGGAACGCACCGAGTATGAATAGGAACCATGAGAAGGCCGTAATGACCGCAACGCCGATTCCGATAAACACGGCTCGAGCGAGTAACGCTCCGATGATTCCCCACAGAAGACCTTTAGCCTGAAAGTTCTTCGGTAGGTTGAAATAACCAAATATGACGATGAATACAAAGAGGTTATCAATACTAAGCGCACGTTCAGCGACGTACCCAGTGACGTATTCGAGTCCTTGTTGGCTGTTGCCTGCCGTATACACCCAAGCTCCGACGACACCTGCTACGAGAGTCCAGAAGAGGGTTAGCCAGGCGGCTTCTTTCATTCCTATTTCATGGTTTTTCCGACTGAGAACCAGAAGGTCGAAAACTAGGAGTAGTACTAGAGCAACGTTGAAAATCAGCCAGTCGTTAAAGCTCTCAAGCAACAGAGATACGTCTTTCTACGCCTTGGGCGCAAGTATGAATATAGAGCGCGCGGAAACGGTGACTAAATTAGCACACAGGAATACGAGTCGGTGGAACTTACGTTGATGAAGAAATCGCCTGATGTGATTCCCCTATTACGAAATTTTGCTGATCTTGTAAACCTGCTGGCCACGCGGGGTTTTTACTTTCACATCTTCGCCAATCTTATGACCAAGAATGGCTGATCCGACTGGCGAGACGATCGAAATCTTGCTTGCAAGTGGGTTCGCTTCGTTCGGCTCGACAAGCTGGTACTTGACCGTCTTGTTAGATGAGATCTCAGTGAGTTCGAGTTTGGAACCGATATGAACACGGCCGCTGTCTTGAGACTTCGCATCGATGATCACGGCCACTTTCAGGGTGGCTTCTAACTCTTGGATTTTACCTATAGTCATTCCCTGAGCTTCGCGTGCGGCTTCCAGAGGCGCATTTTCACGTACGTCACCGTCGGCAGCAGCTCGCTGAATGTCTTCAACGATTTTAACTCGCTCTTCGTTCAACGCTGTTAGCTGCTTCGTCATTTCGTTGTAACCGCTTTGGGTCAGACTGATACTTCGTGTGGAGTCGACCATCGAAATGGCTTTTGAAGCTGCGGTTCGTGACTTGCGGAGTCGAAGGTGCTGTGCGAGGTTGACCTCAATGTGCTCCTTTTTCTTAAGGAAAGTGAGGAAAAGCTTCACCGCACTGAGTCGTTCGGTAGCGTCACGAGTTGCGGTCTTAGCACCGAAAATCTCGTTGTACTCACCGATTTCAGAAGGGATGATCGTATCGATCAACCGGGTCGGGCCTACCCAGCGAACAAATTTTGCGATTTCAGGCTGTGCGGCCTTCTTCGTGTCTTTTGGCATCTGGCGGACATATGTCTGAAACGCTTCATTCAGCGATAAAATCGCTTGCTCTTCCTGTGTAGTTTCCGGTGCTTCAGACGTAGTTGCCATGTTTTACCTATTTCTGTGAGAGAAGGTTTTGACCTGTTTCCCCACTTCTGTATTTCAGGAGCGCAATCCTTTAATAATAGTCCTCCAATATTTGAGACCGCAAATAATTCGTTGTAATTTCGTTTGACACCTCTAGTGTCTCGAACTTAAAATCAATGTCTACCCAGCCGTAACAAATCAGGCAACATCGCAATTAGGTCACTGAATAGAGACCTCGAAAGCTTCCCACCACTAATATGCCAAAGCGTACCTACCAACCAAAATCCCGACGACGCCAGCGTGTTCACGGGTTCCGATCACGTATGAGCACTAAGGGCGGTCGTGCTGTTCTTGCACGACGCCGAAGCAAGGGCAGGTCACTGCTCACCGTTTAGGTAGTCCAGTCTTTTGTCACTACCCACCAACCAGCGAATTAGACGGCCAGCGGAATTCCGTGCTGTCTTTGCGAGGGGGCATCGTTCATCGAATGAGTTCACGAACGTCGTCGCTAAGCCGAATGATCTGCCTTATTTGAGGGTTGGATTGGCAGTTAGCAAGCGGGTTGGTAACGCAGTAGCGAGAAATCTCGTAAAGCGACGTATCCGTAGCACGTTCACTAAGATGAACGTATTTAAGGGATGGGACGTAGTAGTAATTGCGAAGCCCGGTTCCTCAGATGTTCCGTTCACTGAGCTTGATAGAGCGATCAAAAAAACGATCGAAAGAGTTGGTGTCAGGGTGATCGAGGGTGAGTCAAATCAAAAAAGGACGGTTGTGTAATGCGAAGCGCCCTTCTTATGTTCATTAGGTTCTACAAGTTGGCAATCTCGCCGTACTGGCCTGGCCAGTGCCGATATGACCCAACATGTTCTGAGTTCGCAGTAAATGCGATCAAGACTCGTGGTTCGATTCGCGGATCATGGCTCGCACTTGGAAGGATCGGTCGGTGTCATCCCGGTCGATCGCGGGGTTACGATCCCGTCCCGGAAAAACATTTATCTAAATAACGACACCAATTTGGGCTGGTCATGGCAAATCGACAAACGCTAAACCAAACCTTCCTACTACTTCCGGAGGCTCAAAACGCCACCGTCAATAACCGACACGATCCGCAAAACAGAAATCGGACCTATGTCTAAACAAAATCTCTCTGGGAGTCGAAAACGACTTCCACTGATGCTCGCTCTCTTCCTCGTGATGATTGCGGCGATCGCCTGTGTGAATGACTTGACACCTGAAGGCGGGTGGTCGGGACCTGTCGAGGAAGGTGACAAGCTGTTCGTTGGTAACCGCGATGGCCGTCTCGTTAGATTCAATCCTGAATCGGGCAACCTCGACAGCAGCTGGCGGTACCCCGACGGCGATGGTCTTGGCGCTATGTACAGCAACTCCGTTGTTATCGGTGAAAACATTTACAACGTCGGATACACCTGCAATGGCGACAGGTGCGACGGTGAAGTCTTCGGCCTGAGTCTCATTGATGGTTCACCGATTTGGGGTCAGAACGGTCTTGAGCTGAAAACGAAGCTCGTTGGTAGCATCGGCGTATCTGACGAAACAATATTTATCGGGACAACGGTTATCGGCGATGAAGAAGGCAGCGCTGACGGTTACCTCTACGCCATCGATTCTGCTGCCGACGCCTCGTCCATCACGAAATGGCGAATACCTCTCGATGCCAACTCGTTCACTGGAGTAGTAGTCGAGGGTTCAACTGCCTTCATCGGAACGATGGAAGGTACTCTCTACGCCATCGATATTGCGAACGTAGACGATTCTGACAACCCCGAGGACCGAATTAAGTGGACGTTCCATGCTGATGGGGCTATCTCTGGTCAAATACACGCTGAGAACGGCAATTTGTACTTCGGTGATCTTGGTAGCAACGTATATAAGATCAACTCATCGTCTCGATCAGGATCATCGGTAGTTTCCGATTTGAACTCCTCGAATGGCGAGTGGGTCTTTGATGCTGGAGCGTGGATCTGGGCGGCTCCGGTCATTGAAAACGGCGTTGTTTACGTATCTGGTCTGGACGGTTCTATCTTCGCACTTGATGACGCTACTGGTATCGAGAACTGGTCGTCGTCGATAGAAGGGCAGATCGTATCTTCACCAACGCTGTTCGATCGCAAACGTGGCGATACCAGAGAGCGGGCACTTGCTGTGCCATCGGGTGAGGAGAACGTTTGGGTTATTTCAGTTATTGATGGTCGAGAACTTGGAGTGTTCGTCACTGACGGACCCGTCAAGTCGACTCCACTCATATACAACGACAATCTCTATGTTCACGTTTTGAACGGCGATCTTAAGTGGTTCTCGGTCGATGATACGACCCAAAGAGGGTGCGTCGATTTGAAAGGTGGTGGACGATGCGACTAATCGTTTTCCTGAGCCACGCAACTTCTGAGAGGGAGGCCAGCTAATGGAAATTTTTGGCATTCTCTGGCAAGAAGTAATCATGCGCCCCATGATCAACAGCCTGGCGTTGTTGTATCAGTTGCTGTTTTCGAACTTCGGACTCAGCATCATAGTCTTTACAGTTCTCATCCGTCTGGCAATGATCCCACTGACCGTGCGACAGACCCGGCAGATGAAGAAAATGCAATTGATTCAGCCAAAACTGAAAGCGATTCAAGACAAGTACAAGGGCAAAAAGGGCGATGATCGGCGCCAGATGTCTTCGGAAACCATGGGTCTATACAAAGACGCGGGCGTAAGCCCCGTTGGTTGTCTCGGTCCAATGATTATTCAGATGCCAATCTGGATCGGTTTCTACAGGGCAATCATACGCACGATGCCGTCGACACCAGAAGGCATGGCAAATCTCTCGGATCTGTTCTATAGCTGGAACCCGGCAATCGCCTCGGTTCCATTCAACAGTCAGTTCCTGGGTCTATCGCTTGTGGATCTAGTTTCTGCTGCGGCTTTGCCGTGGAACTATGTACTACCAGTTTTGGTGGGCGCTTCAATGTTCCTTCAGCAGAAGATGACCACGAACCCAACTGCGGATCCACGCCAGAAACAGACCAACCAGATGATGCTCTGGATGATGCCGATTATGTTCGGTGCATTCACGTGGCAGTTCCCAGCTGGACTGGCTGTTTACATCCTGTTCTCAAACGTCATTGGAGTATTAATTCAGTACTACGTCAGTGGCAAGCAACCAATTGAACTATTCGGACGATCTTTCCTCGGTACCGACGCTAGTAGAGCAGAACGAGCTGCTCAGGTAGCTGCAGAAGCTACTGCCGGTAACGCAGCGAAACCAGATCCTGAGGAGTCAGACGAAGATGACCAGAGCACGGAAGTACGCGGGCAAGACGGTCGACGAAGCGACAGAAATCGCTCTCGCCGATCTGGACGCCGAACTCGAAGACGTCGAAATAAAGGTAGTTAGCACCGGAAGGTCGGGAATTCTCGGCTTTGGTGGTGAACCTGCTGAGATTGAAATTTCACTTCTCAGCGATGGACGCTCGTCCTTTAGCGATGACTTCGAAGCAGAGACAAAAGCCGATTCGTCCGACGAATCAGCCGAGTCTGTGCAAGCGACAGATTCCGAAGAAGCAGCGCCACGAAGTCGTAGCCGCAGACGAAAGCGTAATCCCGGACGCGGGCGTGGTCGTAATAACCAAACGAGCGATGATGAACAGCATTCAATAGCTGTTGAGTCTTCATCTGAAGCACCGGCAAAAGAAGCTGCCGATGAAGAGAAGCCTTCGAACGGCCGTCGAGGTCGCCGAAGTCCTCGCGGTGGTCGGAGTGCAGATCGTCCATCTTCAACCGGACGTGAAGAACGTCCTGAAGCTCAGCCTAGTGCTGAGCGTGAACATCAAGACTATCGCTCAGACCGCAAGGAACGATCAGATCGCCCACAAAATAACGAAGACTCTCAGCCGATTATTCGTGAAAAAGATGAAGAAGCTGAACAGCTCGTATCTGAACTTATCGACTACTTCCTCGGAGCAATGGGTGTCGTAGCGGATACTTACATTCGTGACGATGATGACGACCACTCGATGATTTTCGAGATTGAAGGGCAGGATGCCGGATTGCTGATCGGACGGCATGGTGAAACGCTTCAGGCACTGCAGTTCCTGATTCGGATGGTCACCAATCGCCAGCTCGGTCGAAAAGCTTACGTTGTTATCGACATCGAAGACTATCGGGAACGCCGTGGTCAGATGCTGCACCGACTCGCACGTCGAACTGCCGGGCGAGTCGCATCAAGCGGTCGTGACGAAAGTCTCGAACCGATGTCACCAGCAGAACGTCGAATCGTTCACATGGCTCTCGCAGGCCACCCAGAAATCCGAACCGAATCTGAAGGCGAAGGCAATCAGCGTCGGGTAGTAATATTCCCGACCGACTAAGGTGCCAGTGGCACGTTTTATACGAAATAAATCAAATACGCCTGAATCCAGATCGCTGCGACTCAGGCGTATTTGATTTATTTCAGCAACATTAAACCAAGTCACTTATATCTATAGAAGATTTCGATTCAGGTGGTATCTTCAACTTTATCGTTCAGTTCCGATACATTTGTTGCTTGCAACAGAAAGCAATCTCAGTTCTATATGCCCTCAGCCCCTTTGTTCGTCGCTCTTGGTCACCTCACATTCGATGTCAACATCGTCGACAGCGGTACGCCGACAAGCCACATCCCCGGTGGTGCGGCTGCGTATGCGGCACTGACCGCCCATAAGCACGATATTTCGGCGGGTGTGGTTAGCTCCGTTGGTGATGACTACCCGGTCGACTTGATCATGAAAGACATCGATGTCCAGGTTGTCGAAAGCGAGCACACCGCAACTTTTGCCAACTACTACGATTCTGGGGACCGAACGCAAGTATTGATGGCATCAGGAAATCGAATTCCACAGTCAGCAATTCCTGAAGGTTGGGTCGAGCCAGATATTCTCTTTGTAGGTCCGCTGCTGCATGAGCTTCCAACCGATTGCGTGAACTGGTTCAAGCCAAAGCTATCGTGTCTACTTCCGTCTGGATGGTTGCGCCGATGGGGACCTGATGGCGCCATTTCACACGCTGATATGCTTCCTCCGTTTCGAGGGAAGAAGTGGGATATCATCGTTGTTTCGGAATCTGAAATAGAGACGCTACCCGAGCAGCAGCTTTTCGACCTTGGCGACATCGTCTGTGTAACCAGAGGCGAAAAAGGCTCTCGAATCTGGCATGAAGGGACGTGGGTCGAAGTTACGGTGGTGTATTCGAATCCAGTCGACTTCACCGGTGCTGGAGACATATGGGCAACCGCGTTCGCAATCGCTATTAGCGAGGGGCAACCGATTGCGCAGGCTGGTCTCTACGCCGCCACTGCTTCAGCGATAGCCATCGAGTCGACCGGCCTCAGCGGATGCCCTTCTCGTGAGCAGATACAAGCTCGACTTGGCTAAGGCTAACCTAGGAATACAACTACGCTGCTTCAAGCGCTTTGAGCGCTGCGCCTTTATCCAATAATCCGCCAGATTGACGCCACACTATTTCGCCATCACGTCCGATAACAACGAACGTCGGAGTTAGGTACGCCCGGTAGTCTCGAATCAGCTGCGACGCCAGAGAGTCCTGCACGTTGAGCTTGAGAATTTGCACATCGTCGGATATCTCATCCTCAAGACTTTTGACGATTGGCTGTGAAGCCAAGCACGCAGTACACGAATTCGAAAAGAACTCGACGAACACCGGACTTCCAGACGTGATCACAGTTTGAGCCTCATCTGCACTCGTAACAGTGCTGTCGCCGGGCTGAAGTGCAATAACGACAGCTAATGCGATGATTACGGCGGCTGAGTAGATAGGAATTCGTTTGCTCCAACTCTTGATAGGGAGCATAACGATCATCGCAACAATGAAGCCGGGTATGACGATGTAGGCTGAGTGATGGTTGAAAAATTCGAGCAAATTAAATCTCTGATTAGGCGTGATTATTGATGAGTGCGCTTAGTACTACGGAAATTTAGATTCACTGGATTGAAAATCGACGCGAGAAACGTTTGGTGAAAAGACGTTATTATCGACTATTACAGCGTTGATCCGTTCAGTAGAGCACCAAGCGAGTACTCGCTTTCCAGTTCGCCATCTAACTCGAGTCGGTGTGTGCTAAGTGTCACGTGGTTGTGATCGCAAGTGGCCAGAATCTGCTCGAAGCGATCTGCCGAGGTGTTTCCGAAAAGAATAAGAACCGGAAGTACGTGGCGATGCTCTGCCTGAAAGATTGCCGCCTGATACCAAAGAGCCTGCCTCAGACCCTCAGACCACGAGTCAGCACGTTCTATCTCGATAACGTGCGTTGGGAACTTTGAGGTGTAGCCAACTAGTATGTCCGCACGTTCCTTGCCGGTCCACATTGCAGCCTGTTCGATCGCATTAATCCCGGCGAGTCGGAATATTCGTGTGACTTCTTCCTGAATTTCCGCCTCTGCCTTTTTCGGAATTCCCTGAGCGGTGTCGAAGCCCTTCATTATTCCGTCTTTCAGCGTGGCATGCGAAAGATCGAACTGCGATTCCCATGCGGAATATAGTGTCGACTTGCGCGAGTTGCTCAGCTGCGACCAACCCGAAGCTTCAGCCTCTTTGTGAACCGTGAAAACCACGATCTCACGGTCTTCACTGGAAAGTTCAGTCAGTGTTCTAGTCATATAATTGAGTTGGCCTGCCATCGATATCCGTCATATTAGGTTTCTTTTTGGATACTCGAGATGCTGGTGGTTTGAATTTAGTTCCTGAGAGATGAGCCTCAAGTCGTTGCTTCGCTAGA
>JAPKFF010000013.1:0-28259 GCA_028821715.1 Dehalococcoidia bacterium | reverse complement strand
GCTGGTCGCACCACGGAATGGCGTTTTCCAGCGAAAGCCAGATCGTAACGTTTCATCCTGCCGAGTCGGTCGTTGTAATTCTTACGACCAATGGGGAACTCGTTAGGTCGTTTGAGATTCCGGTAATCGAGGCTCATGGACTGACGTTGAGCACTATCGGTCTCAATCAATCGATATGGATTGCCGACAATGGTCGTAAGCGTGATCCCGACCATGACTACGACTATATGCCCGACCCATTGCAAGGCAAAGTAGTGCGGGTTTCTATGTCGGGTCTGGTCGAAATGGAACTTTTTGAGCCTTCGAATGCTGGTCTGACCGGCGAAGCTTTCTCACCGACGAGTGTAATTGCTTTCGATGAGCACCTTGGCGGTAACGGCGATATTTGGGTCGCCGATGGTTACGGAAAGAGCCTCGTTCATCGATACAACTCGAACGGTGAATATCTTCTGTCTATTGACGGTAGCAAAGGCTCGGGCCGCTTCGACTGTCCACACTCACTGTGGATCGACACTCGTTCGGGTTCGGCTGAGCTGCTTGTTGCCGATAGGGCGAACGGGCGGGTGCAGGTCTTCGATATGGAAGGCGAGTACGTTCGAGCGATCGGTTCAGATTATTTCGATCGGCCAACGGTATTTGCGAACTACGGTGACAATCTGCTGGTAGGTGAACTGAACGCCCGTTTGACTGTGGTTGGACCCAATGAGGAGTTGGTCGGCTACATCGGCGATAACACGGCTGTATCCGAAGAGCCTGCCTGGCCGAACGAGCCTGACTCGAACGATATTCCTCGCCGAACTTCTCGGTTGGTGGAAGGGTTGTTCAACAGTCCTCACGGGATAACTTCCGACAACGACGGGAACATCTACGTGAGCGAATGGCTGATTGGCGGACGGTACACGAAGCTTCGTTTGATCAAGTGATCGCGTTCGCACAATGACTTCGCCGAACGATCGATCAGAATCGACTCTCCCAAACTTGGTTTGCAATGGAGCGTCTGTTGACGAGATTCGCCAGAGAATTGCTGATGCCAATGACATCGACGAGTTCGATTTCAAAGGTTGGACAGGTCTTCACTGGGCTTTGGTGCGCGAAGTTTCTGAAGTAATAGCGCTTTTACTGGAATCGGGAGCCGATCCGAATCGTGCAACCGGAACAGGTCGAATACCGCTCAATATAGCGGTGCGAAGCGGTCAGGGTGATGCCGTGACGTTGCTGCTGAATGCAGGAGCAAATGCAGATCTAGCCGACATCGATGGTAAGACGCCGCTGATGGTTGGTCGGTTGAGTAAGTATCCCGAGATAACCAAGCTGTTGGAAAAGTAAACGACCGCCGCGCTAATTTATCCAATCGGAAACTCATCCTCGCATTCTCATGGGATGCCCAGGCTTCAGTTGGTCGAAAATCCGAGATAATAAGCGGTATCGCTATCGAGGGCAGGTCAACCCCAGTCCCTTGAGGGGAACTGTGTGATTGATTTCTCAATAGGAGTGATGTTTTCGACGAGGATGTTCATTGTTCCTTCGCGTCGGGAGACTGTTCCGGTCGCTAGTAGTAATGACTCTTTGATCTGCTGCTTGAAGCGTTGATACATCGTTGGCCATATGATCAACGGCGAGTGCCCAAACTCGTCTTCCAGTGTGATGAACACCGTCTTGCCGTTCGGTTTCTGACGTCTGATCACAAGACCCGCCACTGAAATTCGATCGCCATTGGCGTAGTTTCGAATCTCTTCGCTACGAATCACCGTTGAAGGCAGGTGAGGTCTGATCTTCTCCATCATGTGACCCTGCGGGTAGACGCCTGTAGCCGAGTACTCGCCGATCATCCGGTCCCAGTTCGACTCGTCAGGTAACGCAATCATGTCCTGCTCGACCGGCATTTCGAACGCCAGTTGTCGTGAGCCATCTTTCTTTTCGCCACGAGGTCGATAGCGCAAGCCAGACTCCCAGCGGAGATGACGTCGATCGGCGATAGTCGGAGGAATGCGTTCGGGATCGGCAATATTGTCGAAACGATCAAGCGCACCTGCTGCCGATAGAAGATCGAGAACTTCCTGGTGTACCCGGGTTCTCGACATGAAATTCGCTAGCGAAACAAACTCGCCACCAGCCTCACGTTCTTCAACAATGGGAACGGCTGTAGCTGTGTTTAGCTTCGCCACATGGATTAGACCCATCCGCAGAGCACCGTCTTCAATAACGGATTTTTTGTCACTGCAATTAACGTCGGGGCTAAGCACTTTGACCCCATGCCTAACAGCATCTTCTTTCAGCGTTTCGAGATTGTAGAAGCCCATGGGTTGGTTGTTGAACAGACCCACGAAAAACTCGAGTGGCCAGTAGTGTTTTAGCCACGACATTTGGTACGCCGTTACGCCAAAAGCGAAGGCGTGTGCTTCTGGAAACTGGTACATGCCGTGGAATTTGCCGAATACTTTTTCGGCGGCTTCGGGCGGAACACCTTTTGCGAGCGCACCTGCAATGAACTTGTCCTTCCAGTGGGCGATGTGGCGTTCGTTGTTTCGACGAGTGAACGCCCGGCGCATTTGATTGCCCTCGACTGCGCTCATGCCGCCGACGTGCACCGCTAATTCGCCTAGTTGATCCTGATAAAGCGGCACTCCATACGTTCGACCTAATGCCGGCTCTTCAAACGGATGATCGAACTTCCAGTCGGAGTCTTTGCCCATATGACGTCGTATTAGCAGCTTCACACCGTCGTTCACTCCAACGCCGGGACGAACTGCGCCGACTTCCCACGCCATTTCGGTTAGGTTGCGCGGGCGTAGGCGGGTGACCGTCTGCATCTGAGCCGCCGATTCGATTTGGAATACTCCGATGGTGTCGGCGTTGTGAATGTCGGTGTAAACGGCGTGATCTTCGAAGTCGATCCGAGATATATCTACTCTTTCTTCAGTCTGTTTTCTGATGAGTTCTAGCGCCTCAGAAAGTTGCGACAACGCTCCAAGGGCTAGGAAGTCGATCTTCACGAATCCGGCGTCTTCAGATGCGTTTTTGTCCCATTGGCAGATGTACCGACCGTCGATAGCGCTGCATTGAAGAGGTACTGTTTCAGAGAGCGGACGTGCCGAGAGGATCATTCCTCCGGGGTGTTGTGCGAGATATTTCGGGAAGTGATTTAGCTGCTGGGCGAGTTCGATAAGCATTTGCCAAACGGGCGCATCGACTCTATCTCTGAACTCTGGAAGATCAGCCATTTCTTTAGCTAAAGCTGGAATTGAACTGTGACCGTCGAGTCGCTTGTTGAGCCGACCCAGATCGTCATCAGCAATGCCTAAAGCCTTACCCAAATCACGCACGGCTCCACGGATTTTGTATGTCGAAATCATTCCTGTGAGTACGGCGCGCTCGTAACCCCAACGTTCGTGAATGCGCAGTATCAACTCGGCACGAATTTCGCGAGGGAAGTCGAGATCGATATCGGGCGGAGACAGTTTTTCACCCTTGACAGTTTCTGGAAGAAATCGATCAAGCCTGAGCCCGAATTTAAGCGGATCGATATGCGATAGCCCAGTGAGGTAGCCGATTAGGAGCGCGACTGACGAACCTCTACCTCGACCTGGCGGGTTTTCTTCGATAGGGAGTCCTGGTTCGACAAGCCCCAGATCTTCCTGCACTTCGCGAGCGATGCGGATGATGTCGTAGTACTGCAGGAGGAACCCAGTAAGTCCGTGCATTTCGAGAAGATCTAATTCTCTGTCGAGTCGGGCGGTGACCTCTGGCATCACGCTGCCGTATCGACGCACAGCCGCCTCTTCGCAAATCTTCCTTAGGTAGCTCGATTCTGTATGTCCTGGAGGGAGGAAATCGTAAGAAGGGAAGTCGTAGATGTCGTCGGAAGTGATATCGAATTTGCAACGGTTGGCGATTTTGACCGTGTTCGTTATGGCTTCAGGGTGCTCACTGAATAGCACACTCATTTCGGTTGGTGACTTTAGGAAAAACTGATCGTTGGGTCGGCGTTCCCGGTGGCTCGCTTCGAGAGATTTATTGTGTTTGATTGCAACCAGTGCGTCGTTTAATCGATGTCGATCGCGAACGTGGTAGTGGGCGTTGTTTGTGGCGACGACCCCAATTCCTAATTCCCGCGCAATTGCTGCCATACTTCGGTTTCGTTGAACGTCGCCCATGACGAGGTTTTGCTGTAGCTCAAGAAAGAAGTTTTCCTTGCCGTAAATCTCGATATATTTTCTGGTGGCATGTTGGGCGGCGGCGATATCGCCGTTGGACACGAGCTTGGATATCTCACCCCTTCGACACCCGGAAAGACAGATAACTCCTTCAGTATGATCGGCAAGGAGTGCCGGATCGAGATGCGGGTCGTTTCGCTCTTCGGTGTCGATGTGAGCACGGGTGGTTAGTAGCGATATATTTTTATAGCCTGTGGCGGTTTCCGCAATCAAGGTTATGTGCGGGCGACTGGCTGGCTCGTACTCGGTGTCGTCCGGCTCACCGAGTCCACGTGCGAGAGTGAGTTCGATGCCGATGATTGACTTGATGCCGAGTTCTTTTGCTGCCTGCGCAAATTCTATGACCCCGCTTACGTTGTTGTGATCGGTAATAGCGAGGGCGTGTAGTCCTAACTGCTTGGCAGTGAGCAGTAAATCCCACGATTCTGATGCACCTTCTTGGAACGAGTAGTTGCTGTGGGCATGGAGTTCAGCGTAGGCGGTAGTGTTGCGCTCTGTGAAATTGCTGTGGGTTACCGACTCGTGATTTCCGTGCAACTGGTTGTTTGGTTTGGTGTTTGTTTCTGGGAATCTATTCACAACCGCTTCTCATTTGTAGATTGGTCGTTGGATCAGGGGGGTGGAGAGCGTCTGATGAAGGCCGTTATCGAACTCAATTCTCAGATTATGTAGTTGGTATTAACCTGCCTGTCGATACCAGATGTTGGTCGCTAGGTTGAGGTAAATGGTTAGCTTTTGCCCATTTTCGAGTCGGAGTACATAGTAGAGTCGGGCAATCTCCTCATTTGATCCGCGCCACCACTCGTCGTTCACCTTCCAGATATCGTCTATATCGGCGACTAGCATCCACTTGCCGTCGGAAAGAAGCATTGTCTGTTTAGGGCGTTGTTCCCTCTCCCTCGTAGAGTGCGAGTTGTTGCCATGCTTTCGGCGAGAGCGAGGTGAGCCGATAGCAGGTGGAACTTGGATCGAAGTCGGGTTACCCGCTGAATTGGTACGAACGTGAATAGTGCGCGGAGCGTTTAAGGGCTTGATTCCGCCAGCGTAAACAGGATTGGCGGCGCGTGTGTTATCCAACTATCTTTGCCTCCTCGTCCTCGCCGCCAGAACTGTTCATCTGGACCAGTGCGTATCGGCGCTCTGGGATTCTCGACCACGGTTCGAGTTCTCTCACTTGGTAGATAGGTGGTGCAACTCTGAGGCGGGATCGAAGCTGGCTAATCGTTTCTTGCAGATCCGTATCACGCTTCACTTCCTTCCACATCGACTCCTGCCTGCCTGCCTCACCAGTAATGCCCGAAAGGGTTATGCGCATGTCTTCGAGCGGCCCCGGAATGACAGCCATGTCGAGCTTCGATTTGATTGCAAATAGTGCTTGGTTTTTGTTACCAGCCGGATCTTTGAACGCTACACTCATCGTCCACGGAGCGTGTTGGAAAACCTGCGATTGAATGCTCGCTTGTCGGGCAAAGCGGCGTGAAAGTTTCGATCGTCCATATGCACGATTCAACAGACTTTCGATAGCTGGAACGATGGTTGCCATACTTGCTGTTGGATCAGGAAAATCCAGATGTTCCGATACGACCAGCACGCTTCGTTTTGGCATGAGTGGTCGATGGTCGATGCCGTTTGCCAAATCCCACGCTATACCGCCTGCCTGACCGAACTGCGCCTCCATCGGACCCCGCGGAATATCGGTAATTCGGCCCATCGTCGTTAGTCCAAAAGCGTGAAGCCTCTTAACGAGCTGATAGGGAAGTGGAAGCGAGTCGATCGGGAATTGATCGAGGAATCTGCCTGGTTTGCCAGTTACTTTCCTGCCGCTGTTCGATCTACTCAGAAGCGAGGCTGCGTAAGCAAGCCATTTGTTATCACCAACTCCGATGCGCAGATCGAAGCCACCGACTGCCCCTGCAAGCAGTCTGACGACATGTGCGTCGTCCCCGTACAGACTTTCAAGCCCCCAGATTCCAACATATGCGAGACCCGGAGCAGCAGCTTCAATATTTGGCACCAGCTGTTCGAGATTTTCGATGATCTCGTCGAATACCAAAGCATAAAGCGGAGTATCTGCTTCGATGATGCGCATGCCGTGGTGGCGTGATGTTGCCTCGATAAGCGGCATCCCGGGCATGACGTCGGTGAGGTTGGGCGATGCTGCGAGGACGACGCGTGCTGAAAGCGAGTCGCTGGCTTTAGATGAAGATAGCGAGCTTGCTTTTGTGCCGAGGCCGTCGGATATGTTGGTGAGTTCTTCGCCAAGGTCGACCGCTTTGCCAGCGATGATTGCTGATCGATCGTGCAGTTCTGGCTTTCTCGCAACTTCAACCTGCCAGGGGAAGTTAGGAATCCGTAAACAAGCAAGCATCTTTGATGTGTTTTCCGAGAGATCGTGAGTTTTTGACTGGGTTGATGAATGGCTCTTCTGGGCGTGGTCGTTTTCACTTTGGGTAGTGGTGCGCTGTGGTAATAGTCGCCGCGTTTTTGGCTGCGGGGCGAGTGATTTAACTTGTGGGGGAGGACGTCTCATTTAGATAGTTATATGGCGCGTTGCGTGATGGCGTATGCGACCTGAAAATGCTCGCCGAAATTGACCGTAAGGTAATCAATCAGCGTCATAAAAATGTCGCTGGGGGCGAGACGAACCGGGTTCGCCTATTAATCCGGTCGATGAATTCTTTATTGATTTACAAGAACGGTGTACCGGCCAGGAGGTCAATAATAGAACATATGTTCTTAAAATCAATAGGGTTTGTCACTCAATTTGAAAACACGGAGCGCCGTCACGAAATATAGTTCAGTACCCGAGTTCATTTCTATGGATGGACTTGATCACGGTGACGCCATGCAAGAAATTCGCTGAATCCTCCCTCAGATCAAATCGTTTCTGGATTCGGTTAGTCCTTAAACACAAATACCCGGTTTTTGGCCCGGTCATGCTTCGGATGTCTTATTTTGCCAATGGCTACTGGTCAGTTAGTCAGGGGTTAGCGATCAGTTGGTCTTTTTAGAAATGAATTCGATGCGTAGGCAAGAAAATCATATTTTGGACACTCCTAATTCCTAGGCTTTGGGGCGATGTTCAGAAGCCAGAGAGTTGTCTCTTATGTGAAACTGCAATACAAAGAGAGTTCATCCTCACAGTACCTCTCACTAACCATTAAGTAGCACCATCTTGGCGTTACACGTGTGGAATTCAGATGTAGTCTGAATCCTCGTCATTCCGGCAGCATTCACTGTCGATAAGACACAGTCTCGTCGAGCAATGGGTTCGGCGAAAATAAAGTGAAGAACGAACTACCAAATGAGAAGCTCCCAACTATTCGGCAAAACCCTTCGACAGGCTCCTGGCGATGCAGAAACTATCAGTCACAAGCTGCTTACACGCGCTGGCTTTATTCAGCAGATCGCAGCAGGAATATTTAGCCTTCAGCCGCTGGGTAACCGGTCGATCACTAAGATTAGAAACATCATCCGAGACGAGATGGATCGCGCCGGTGGACAAGAAATCAATATGCCGGTAGTTCAACCTCGTGATCTCTGGGTAGAGTCGGGCAGGGCAGACACGTTTACACCCCCCCTCGCAAGGTTTGAAGATCGTCGAGAGCGTGACATGGTTATTGCGCCTACCCATGAAGAAACTGCCACAGCAATGGCTCGTGCGGGGGTGACCAGCTACCGAGATTTGCCTTTTACGATCTATCAGATTCAGACGAAGTTCCGGGATGAAACTCGCCCGCGAGGCGGACTGCTTCGTGTACGTGAATTCGAAATGAAGGACGCATATTCATTTGACGCCGATGACGAGGGCATGGACCGTAGCTTCAAGGCAATGGTTGCTGCTTACAAGCGTATTTTCAAACGCTGTGGTCTTGACGTGATTATGGTCGATGCTGACTCTGGCGGAATTGGTGGCAAGGACTCGAACGAGTTCGTGCTGCTAACCGACAGTGGCGAAGACACGATTCTTATGTCCAACGAAAGCGACTATGCCGCCAACGTCGAAAAAGCCTCGTTCATTAAGAAGGCGTTTCTGGTCGATGAACTTGGTGAAGTTGAAGAATTTGCAACACCAGGCATCAAGACGATCGAAGAATTGGCGAAAGCCGAAGGTGTTTCGAAATCGAAAACTGCTAAGGCTGTGTTCTACAGCGTCGACGGTGAGATAGTCGTCGTGACCATTCGTGGTGACTACGAAGTTAATGAAACTAAGCTTCGTAACCTGCTCGAAGGCGCCGAGCCTAAACTCGCTACACCTGAAGAAGTGAAAGCAGCGGGGTTAGTCTCAGGGTCGGCATCAGCTGTCGGACTAACAGGTATGAAGAGTGTTGTGGACGATTCGATCACTATGGGATCGAACTATCTTGCTGGGGCCAACAAAAATGGCTTTCACCTGCGTAACGTCAACTTCGAGCGAGATTTCAAAGCCGATATTGTTGCCGATATTGCCGAAGCTAAGAAGGGCTACTTATCGCCCGACGGCAAGGGCAAGCTCGTTGCTAAGCGTGGAATCGAAATTGGGCACGTGTTCAAGCTCGGCAACGTCTACTCATCGAGAATGGGTGCCAACTACACCAATGAAGATGGCGAGCAGAACGAAATTCTCATGGGTTGCTACGGCATAGGAGTCGGGCGTCTACTGGCTGCAGCTGTTGAAGCTAACCACGATGATTACGGCATGCTTCTGCCAAGGGCTATCGCACCGTACGAAATCTACCTCGTTGGGCTAAATCTTAACGATCCAGACATCGCCGATAAGGCCGAGATGATCTACGAAGCATTGCAAGATGCAGGTTACGAAGTGCTCTTTGATGATCGAGACGCTCCTCCGGGAGTGAAGTTCAAGGACGCCGACTTACTGGGAATTCCTGCTCGGGTCGTAATTAGCACGCGCAGTCTCGAAAACGGTGGCATTGAAGTGAAGTCTAGAACCAGTAGAGATTCGGAAATCGTCGCTGAATCGGACGTACTCGAAAGCGTTAAATCTCTATTCGAATAGTCGAATAATCAGGCAGTTGTTAGTCATCTGTGTCTGATTGAGTACTAATTGGTATATCCCTAGATTGCCATTAGCAGGTACAATCCAGTACGTTCTTGAGTAATTCTGCCTATTATTCGCTGAGATTTCGGTGAATAGTTGACGGATTATTTGGGAGAGAAAACGAGAATGTGGGACGATAACCGTACGTACGGCAATGGATATGTTCAACTTTGAACATTCGATGGGATTCCCACTAACGAGGCTTGATTTATGGGTAAGAAGTTATTTATTGGTAGCCTGGCATGGGCGACTGACTCGTCTGGTCTTCAGGCAGCATTTAGCCGTTTCGGCGAAATCGAAGAAGCTACAGTCATCAGCGATCGCGAGACCGGACGGTCACGTGGTTTTGGATTTGTAACCTTCGTTGACGAAAGTTCAACACAGCAGGCCATTTCAGAAATGAACGGCGCTGACTTGGACGGACGTCCGATCGTAGTAAACGAAGCTAAAGAGCAGGCTCCTCGCTCCGGCGGCGGTGGATACCGCGGCGGCGGCGGTGGCGGCGGTAACGGCGGCGGCGGCGGCGGCGGTCGACGAGAACGCTGGTAAGCCATTCACTGTAGTTACAACAACTGCAATTATGTGAAGCAAGAAACGGGTGTCGCCTTCGGGTGGCATCCGTTTCTTCTTTAACTTAGGTTAATCAAATACGTGTCTCATATTTGAGATCAATTTAGTAGTACCGAAAATGGTGATTATCGGTTCTTGTGTAAGCGGGTAATAAACGGATATACGTGGTAAGGTTAACCAAGTAAGGCTCAGACATTTTAAGAGCTTGACATCGAGAAGTGGGCAACGCCCGCTTTTTTTGTGTCTTTCAATAGTGTGAACCGGAGGAATGAGTTGAAGAGTGATCTGCGAATAGCGGTTACCCAACTCGCTGCAGAGCGAAATCTGCCTCAGCCTGTCGTAGTTAAGGCTGTGGAGGCTGCGCTCGCGGCTGCTTACAAGCGTGATTCTGCTGCTCAAGGGCAGGACGTAATTGTGGAGATGGACCCAAGCGACGGTGATGTAACCGTTCGCACAGTTCGTCACGTTGTCGAAGAAGTCGAAGATCCTCTCATGGAACTGACTGCCGCCGATGCACAAGAGCTTCAAGAAGGCGCTGTAGTTGGCGACATTATTGAAACCGGACAGTTGGAGTACAACCCAGGTCGAATCGCAGCTCAAACTGCTAAGCAGGTCGTTATGCAACGACTTCGTGAGGCTGAGCGCGACATAGTATTTGAAGAATTCATCGACAAAGAGGGTGAAGTACTTACGGCTACTATTCAGCGAGTTGAGTCACGCTGGGTAACTATCGACCTTGGTAAGGCTGAGGCTGTTATGCCGCCTGCCGAGCAGTCACCGTTTGAGCGATACAGGCCTGGTCAGCAGCTGAAATTCTTCGTTGTTCAGGTTGGTCGAACCATCCGTGGACCCGAAATCGTTGTTTCCCGAACTCACCCAGATCTTCTTCGTCGACTATTCGAAGTTGAAGTTCCTGAAATTTTCAGCGGTGTAATCGAAATTAAGGCAATCGCTCGAGAGCCTGGCGCACGTTCTAAAGTCGCTGTTACATCGAACCAAGAAGGTGTCGACGCTGTTGGCGCTTGTGTTGGTCTACGTGGAATTCGTATTCAGAATGTCGTCAACGAACTTCTCGGCGAGAAAATCGACGTTATTGAGTGGGATGAAGACCCAGTCAAGTTCATTTCAAACTCCCTTAGCCCGGCTGTAGCCGACCGCGTCGACCTCAACGAGGAAGATGAGTCAGCAACAGTATTGGTTCCTGATCGTCAGCTTTCGTTGGCAATCGGTCGCGAGGGACAGAACGCCCGACTTGCTGCAAAGCTAACTAACTGGCGAATTGATATTCAAGGCACTAGCCAGGTTGTTGAAGAAGAACCGGCTGCGCCAGAACCTGCAGCAGCTGTTGAAGCCGCAACCAATGCCGTTGAAACAACTGAGTCTGCAGTTCCTGCTGGCGAACCTGAAGTAGCCGTGGCTGCAGCAGAAGTGGTTGAGGTTGCACCTCTTGCAGAAGCTACTGAAGTTCCAACAGTTGAAGCCAAATCGAAAGTCGCTGCGGAACCTGAAGTCGACGACGGAGCCGCTAAGGCCGCCGCCGATGCTGAACTTGCAGCACTTGAAGAAGAACTGGCCGTTCTCGAACGAGAAGAAGAAGAACGTAAGGCTGCGAAGGAATCTGAAGTTCTCGACGTTTCATCCGACGATCTCTGGCAAGTTGATGGAGGATCTAAATCTGCTCCTGCCAAGGAAGTCGGCGGAATTCGATTTGCAGAAGATATTGCAGGATTCCGAGAGACCGACGCAGGTCGTCGTGGCGGTAAACGTGGCGGAAGCAGCGCTCGTAACCGTAGACGCCGTTAGTAATTGATAGCGCAGGTTTGGGTTAGGTGAGTCAGCAGAAAGGGTACATCGCCACTCGAACCTGTGTGGTCTGCCGGACACAACGGCAGCGCTATGAGCTTCTCAGGTTAGTTAAAACGCCTGAGGGGCAGATTCTGTTTGATAACACTGGACGAATGGACGGTCGTGGAGCTTACGTTTGTGCGGATGCCGATCACTGGGCTGAGGGCATTGATAGAGGTAGACTTAGAAACTCGCTCAAAGCGGCAATTGATGATTCGACACTGAGATCGCTCAATGAGGCAATGGAATTGCCCAACAATGAGTAATTGATCCAACAAGGGAACTAACTGGTAAATGGCACAACGTAACGGACAATCTGGCAACCGATCTAATAAGGGCAGACGCTCAGGCGGTCCCGGCGGTCCCGGCGGTCCTCCACGCGTCGTTGTAGGAGATCGGACACCGCGCTCCCCAGTTGCCCTGCCAGCTCAGTCCACCGTAGGAGAACTCTCAGACATCCTTGAGATGACTAATGTCGATACGATCAAGGCTCTGATGCGACTCGGCATCATGGCGACTGTCAACGAAACAATCGAGTTCGAAATCGCCGCCAAAGTTGCTGCTTCATTTGAAATTGGTGTACTCAAGCCGAAAGACCGCGAAGAAAGTACAGCCGCTGTAAAGGTCGGTGTCGACGAAGAGATGACGGATGAGAACTCTGTCACCCGTCCACCGGTTATCACGGTTCTTGGTCACGTAGACCACGGTAAGACCACATTGCTTGATGCCATTCGAGGCGCAAAAGTGGTTGATTCTGAAGCCGGTGGTATTACACAGAGCATCGGTGCTTATCAGGTCAACAAAGATGGCCAATTGATCACATTTATCGACACTCCGGGTCACGCTGCGTTTACGCAGATGCGAGCTAGTGGGGCACAGGTGACCGATATCGCTGTGTTGGTTATCGCTGCCGACGACGGTGTTATGCCGCAGTCGCTCGAAGCTATTGACCACGCACGGGCTGCGAACGTTCCGATCATTGTTGCTATCAATAAGATGGATGCCCCGGGTGCTGACCTCGATCGTGCCAATGCTCAGCTTGCTGAGCACGAAATTGTCGTTGAGTCGTACGGCGGTGACACTGTTGCGGTTCCTGTTTCCGCTCTTAATGGCGAAGGAATTGACGAACTTCTCGAATCTCTGCTTCTGATCGCTGAAATTCAGGAACTAAAAGCCAACCCCGACCGAGCTGGAATTGGCGTGGTAATCGAATCTCACATGGATCGATCACGTGGCGCAGTCGCATCAGTCCTCATCAAATCGGGAACTGTGCGAAACGGTGACAACATTGCTGCCGGTATGTTCCGGGGACGCATCAAATCTATGGTTGATGGTTTCGGGAATGTCGTAAAAGAAGCCGGACCTTCGACACCGGTCGAAGTTCTTGGGCTGAACGGTACGCCTGCAGCCGGTGACCAATTTGACGTAGTGGCAACCGACCGAGTAGGCCGTGATCTTGTTGCAGCGCGGGAGCGTCAAGCTTCTAAGCGCAAGGACACCCGGGCAGCTACAACGATGGCTGAAGTTATGCGTCGGGTTCAGCAGTCGGATTCAAAGGAACTGTTGGTCGTTATTAAGACTGGCAATCACGGATCTATCGACGCTGTGCAACGTGCAGTCGAGCAAATATCGAATGATGAAGTTCAAGTGAGAGTACTTAGTGCTGCATCCGGGGCTATCAACGAATCTGACATTCTTCTCGCATCTGCTTCAAACGCTATGGTCATGGGATTTGAGACATCGGTCGAATCTGGTGCTCGACGTCAGGCCGACGCCGAAGGCATCACGATCCGAACCTACGACATCATCTATAACCTCGTTGACGAAGTTGAAGATGCAGTACGTAGTTTGCTTGAGCCAGAACGCAAGACTGTTGTTCTTGGTCATGCAAGCGTTCTCGAAGTGTTCACACACGGCAAGCGTGAACAAATCGCTGGTGTACGAGTTACCGATGGTATGTTCAAGCGATCTGGTCGAATGCGCGTTATTCGAAGTGGCGACGAGATCTTCGATGGTGCTATCACTTCGATGCGTCACCTCAAGGAAAGTGTCCGCGAGTTGGCCAATAACTTCGAGGGTGGTGTGAAGATCGATGGTTTCCACGAGTACCAAACCGGCGATGTGATGGAATGTTACGAGATTCAGGTCACCCGACGATAATCGACCGTTTTGATTGGAGTAATCGTTCCTTTCATTCGATTGATTTGAGGGTTAAGACGGCAGGAGTTAAGTAAGTGACGGACGAAAGACGTGGCGGACGCGTTAACCACACGATTCAGCGCGAGTTAGGCACATGTATCGAAGAGTTGAGCGATCCTCGCTTGTCTCCTATGACATCTGTTACCGGCGTTGAAGTGGACCGTGACCTATCGATGGCGAAGGTTCACATCAGCGTTCTTGGCACTGATCAGGAACGTGAAGATACGCTTGAGGCGCTTCGTTCTGCGGCCACTCGGCTTCGTATGGAAATTTCACAGCGAATCGTCATTCGCCGAATGCCCCGACTTTCGTTTTTTGTCGACTCGACGATGCAGACCGGTGCAGACATGGATCAGATCATTGATCGTGTGATGAGCGAAGACAGTCGCCGCTTTGTCGACCGGGACGGCAGTTGACCGACGAGCGTAATGCATCCGCAGAAACGCAGCGTGTAGGGCTGTCTGCTGGGGGCTATCTGAACATCAACAAGCCGCAAGGTTGGACATCGACCGACGTGGTTCGCAAACTAAAGGGCGTTACTCGTGCCAAGAAGATTGGCCACGGCGGAACACTTGATCCTTTGGCAACCGGGGTGCTTCCGATATGTGTTGGCTCGGCTACTCGTTTTGCCGACACGGTGCTTTTAGGCACTAAGTCGTACCGAATCACAATGAGGCTTGGATCGTCTACCAATACCTACGATTCAGAAGGCGACACAACGGCAGAGGCAGATTGGTCTGCGGTTACTCAAGAACAAGTCGTCGAGTCATTGAACGACTTTCGCGGCAAGTTCGACCAAGTACCACCGATGTTTTCGGCGCTACACCACAACGGTGAACGACTGTACAAACTGGCTCGTAAGGGAATCGAAGTCGAACGGCCGGCGCGACCGGTTGAGACGATGAGTCTTGAGCTGGTCGAATTCAATGCACCAAAAATGATTCTGGATGTTGAATGTGGGCACGGGTTCTACGCCAGAACTCTTGCACACGATATTGGCGAGAAGCTCGGAACTCACGCTCACCTAGTAGGTCTGGTGCGTACGCACGCGGGGGCATTCAAGCTCGAGGACACTGTGACTATCGAGCAGGTATCTGCAGCCGCTAAGTCCGGAGACTGGCGTGAAGTTGCTTTGCCGATCGACACAACACTTCAGCACATGCCAAAAATCACGCTCACAGAATCATTCGTAGAGATGGTCAAGTTCGGTCGGCAACTTTCAGACGGTGACATCGGAAAGCCTGGCGAATATCAGTCGGGCGATCGGATACGGGCTTACACGCCAGAGGAGGAGCTTCTGGCGATTCTAATATTTGAGCCTGAAAAACTAGGTTGGCGACCCGAAAAAGTTTTGACCGGAATTTAGCCAACGAGACGCCAGAACAGCAATTCATGGTGCACAACTAAACTAGTGCTTGCTATAGTCGAAGCCAGATATTTATATAAATATGGTTCGCAGTAAATCCCATTTCAAATAGGTGAACACAAGTGTTCATGCCACGTAAGAGTTTCCAAATTGCACGATAGTCCGCTAGCGGTTGTAGCCGAATTAATCCTCCTGCTATCGATAATCCTTGTCGCAGCAAAAGTTGGTGGAGAGGTGTCGGAGCGATACTTGAAAATTCCACCTGTTCTTGGTGAACTCGGTGCCGGAATTCTTATATCACCATTTTTGCTCGGTGGCATTCACTGGTTCGGTGGCGGAGCTATATTCGAACTGCCGCACGATGGTGGTGGATTGGCCGTAGAACCACAGCTGTTCTTCGTCGCTCAGTTGGCAGCAGTAGTGCTGTTGTTCGAGGCTGGGCTCGAAACGAACCGTGATCAGTTCATGAAGTACGTTCGCCCTGCAACCGCAGTTGCTGCGGGTGGAGTGATCCTCCCGTTCTTGATGGGATTCGCTGCGACAGTGATGCTCGGATTTGCCGATATGGATTCGATCGAGGGCATGATCCCCGCGCTGTTCGTCGGAGCGATCATGACAGCTACATCGGTGGGTATCACCGCCAGAGTTTTGGCTGATATTCGACGCCTTGATTCACCGGAAGGAGTAACAGTGCTTGCCGGTGCGGTAGTAGATGACGTTCTCGGAATTATCATTCTTGCCATCGTTGTCGGTATCGCTGAAGAAGGTGAAGTTACCGCTGGATCGATTGGCCTCATATTCATTAAAGCCGTTGGATTCTGGCTTGGACTTCTGGTTCTGGGCTCGCTCGTATCAAAGCAAATCTCGAAAGTGGTGTTGTGGTTCAAGAGCGCAGGTGGGGCGCTGGTACTCGCTCTGGCGCTGGCCTTTATTGCTTCAGCAGTTGCAGAAATATACTTTGGGCTAGCCATGATTATCGGTGCGTATACGATGGGGCTTGCTCTCTCTAGCACTGAACTGAAGCATAAAGTAGAAGACTCTATGCGATCGGTAAACAATTTCCTTGTGCCTATCTTTTTTGTAGTTATCGGTATGCAGGTTGATTTCTCAGCGTTTGGAGCTGGCGATACCTCGCTAATGTCAGCAGTTATTTTCGCCATAGTTCTCACCGTATTCGCTGTTATCAGCAAACTTGTGGGTGCTGGTGTTCCAGCACTGTTTGTTGGTTTCAACCGAACCGGAGCCACCCGGATTGCACTAGGCATGTTGCCACGTGGTGAGGTTGCCTTGATCATCGCCGGTATCGGTCTGGCATCGGGCGTTATCGGGCAGGACGTATTTGGTGTCGCAATTGTTATGACCGTGATCACAACGGTTCTGGCGCCAGTGTTCCTCATCCCTGCGTTCAAGGGTGGAAGCGGACTGAAGAACGCCGAAAAGAATGAAACAGAGACCGAAGAGTAAGACCGTTGCACGTCTTTTACGCATGTGTATGCTTCTGTCCGTACGGTCTCAAAGCAACCTGAAAAGGCGTAGTTCGGAGATGACACATGTCTGCCCATAGTTTCGAGCAAGTAATAACGTCTGAAGATGAAATTAGGGCGATTCTTGGATATCCGGGC
Source organism: Dehalococcoidia bacterium (assembly GCA_028821715.1). Classification (GTDB taxonomy): domain Bacteria; phylum Chloroflexota; class Dehalococcoidia; order Lucifugimonadales; family Lucifugimonadaceae; genus Lucifugimonas. The sequence goes on along the minus strand of JAPKFF010000013.1, from coordinate 11,402 downwards.
CAGCGTGCCGCCGATAAGGTGATCGATCACATTGATGAGCATTGCGCGGCGTTAATCGCCCATTCGCCGTTCTTGGTAATTTCATCGGCAGATAGCGATGGCAACATGGATATGTCGCCGAAGGGCGATCCCGAGGGCTTTGTGAAAGTGCTCGATGATAAAACTCTCGTGATTCCCGACCGACTCGGAAATCGTCGAGGCGATACGTTTTCTAATGTCCTCCAGAATCCCAAAGTCGGGCTGTATTTCTTAGCGCCCGGATACCGAGAAACTTTGCGAGTAAGCGGTACTGCACAGATCGTTCGTGATACGGCGTTACTGGAATCGATGTCGGTACAAGGAAAAATACCGACGCTCGCTTTGGTGATCTCAGTGGAAAAAGCGTTCTTCCACTGTGCGAAATGCGTTATCCGTTCCGGACTTTGGAAGCCTGAAAGCTGGGGCAGCGTCGACGGGATTCCGACATTGGGAGAAATTTTGGTTTCTCATTCGAATATCGATGAACCGGCTGAAGAAATTCAAAAGTCGATCGATGAAGCGTACGAAACTAGGGTTTACTGATCTTGGATCTGGGCCGGGCAATCTAGCTATACGCAACTTGGCAGAAGCCGTGATTGCAGTAGCCGTACGGATTCTTCGCCAAATATTGCTGGTGCTCTTCTTCGGCGTAATAGAACTCCCCGGCTTCGGCTATCTCAGTTGTGATCTTGCCAAATCCAGATGAAGTCAGCTCCGATTGGTATTTCACAACACTCGCCTGCGCTGCAACCAACTGCGTTTCGTTTGTTCCGTATATTGCAGTGCGGTACTGACTTCCGTGGTCGTTGCCTTGCCCCATGTGCTGTGTTGGGTCGTGGTTCTCCCAGAACACCTTGAATAGAGTGTCTAGATCAACCTCAGCGGGATCGAAAACGACGATCACCGCCTCGGTGTGACCTGTGCGAGAAGTGCACGTCTCCGGGTAAGTCGGGTTCGGCGTCGTGCCACCGCTATATCCTGCAGCTGTCGTGAATACACCGGGTACTTCCCAAAAGAGTCGTTCTGCACCCCAGAAGCAGCCCATTCCAAAAATGATCGTTTCCATTTGGGCAGGGAAGGGCGGCAGCATCGAAGTGCCGTTCACAAAGTGCTTGCCACTGATCTTGACCGGCGTATCTCGACCCGTCAGCGCATCTTCTGCTGCGATCACACCTTCTGGCTTAGTTCTGAAGAAATTCATATTTTTTAGCTCCTAAGACCAAGTACGGATCGGGCAGCAGTTGCGGTTTCAGTCACCTGTTCAATTGTTCCCATTCCGAACATAACCGACTCGACCCCAACGTCGTTAAACACGTATTCGAATGCCTTCTCGCCAAGATATCTTCCACCCGCCATCGGTTTGATAGCGATCACGGGCTTGTTGGTGTTGCGGACTGCGTCGAGCACTCGATCTTGGGTAGGGAACATGTACATACCCGGTTCGTTGACAGGCACGATGTAGCCGTCAAAATCTATCCCCTGTTCCTCGATCAATGGAATTGTGATTCCGCCGTGATGAACGCTTGAAATTACCGTGTCAAAACGGGTACGCAAGAAATCGAGATATTCCTGAATAAGGTCGAAACGTCCAACCGCAGCGAGAAGATCAATCTCGGCTCCGGGATCGGCGACGAAGATTTTGCATCCAGCAAAGAATCCCAAATACTGCTCGAGCGTGGCGTAATCGATCTCGAACTTCTCTGCGTCAGCTTGGCTGTAGGGCTCGACCGTTTTCGGCGTGACCAGATTGTCGAGACTCCCACCAACTGTGTATTCGAGAATTTTGTCCTGGCGAATTTGGGCAAGATACGCCTCTTCACCAACGGCGGCGAGATCGTATCCAAACAAAGTCGAATGCGCCCGTTTGGAGTAAGCGACGATTTCACCGTTGAGTGTGATCGGTATGAGGATGTATGCGAGAAGGCCGATTTCGGTTTCTAATCGTCGTTGGGTCTCCCAAATCGCCTGTAAGTGTAACCGGTTCAACTCGGGGTTCATGTGGTCGACCTGCGCGACCGTAAATCCGAAGTTCTGCACAGCGTGAGCAATAATGTCCGCTACGTGATTTACTTCGCCAAAAAGCTTGAGGTTCTCGGCATCTCGTTCAACGCTCTGGTAAGACACGCCATCGAAGGGATGGATGCCCATCGTTAGCCGCGGAAAGTCGATATTGCCAAGAAGAGTTGTCGGAATCGATTCGACTTTGCTATGAATGGACATATTGTTGTGATGGAAACTTAGGCTAATGGTGCGTTACTAGTGACACTTGATTGTATAGCGATCAGCAAGGCAGGTAGATTTCAACGAATGAATCGTTGGTTGATCTTGAAGAATTGAACTAATATCTAATGTCAGCCCCCGTAGCTCAGTTGGATAGAGTACCGGCCTCCGAAGCCGGGAGCGTGAGTTCGAGTCTCGCCGGGGGCGCCATTTTCATAGCAATGCTGCGTGATTGTCCGATCAAACTTTGCCTAGGTGTCTCTTTCATTAGGCATTCGATCGATGTAACGGGTACTCTACCGAAGCGGATTCCAAGCGCTGATTTATTGCATATGAACACTAACGATCAATCTAATATTCGAATCGTACAACGCAACACGACTGGCACTGATTCTGTTGTTTTGCATGATGAATTTTGTGATGTCTCCACACACTTTGTGGGCATAGGGCGAAAACGGCAACACTACGGGTCTGTATCCACTGGCGAAGGTTGTGCTCGATGACCGGTCGAACAGAATTTGCTGGTCGCAATGAACGTATTGATCTAGTGCTGCGTCGCCTGATCGACGAGATTCGTTCCAATCGTGGCCTTGATCGAATTACGATAGTTACGCCTACCAATCAGGCGTCGTTCTATATCCGCCGTAGCCTTGCTAAAGAAGGTCTCTTTAACGTCGACTTCAAGCGACTTGAAGACATTGCGGAAACACTCGCTGGGCGTGAGTTTGATCAACCACTGTTAAATGATTTGCAGGCATCAGAATTCGTGTTTGAAGCAGCCCGCGACTCTTCTTTGGGCACAAAACTTGGTGGGTCAAACGTTTCACCTCAGCTCCAGTCGGCACTTCACTCTACGTTTAGAGAATTGGAGCTATTAAGAAACGATCAGTTAGATCAAATTCAGGAACAAAATGCCGTTCAACGAGAATTGGTAAAGCGGTTTAAGAAGTACATGGATCTTGCCGAGCCGTATCAAAGAGGGGCACTGGTCGCCGAAAAGGCTGCCGCCATTATCTCATCAGGCTCGCAGCTAGATCGAATCGCCACACTTGGAACTATACTTCTAGTGGAAGCAGCGCCAGTTGCACCAGTTCAGAAACCGCTGTTCGATGGGTTGGCGAATATGTCTGATTCGGTAACCATATCGATAGTCGATTCAGACGATTCGCAAGATTCTGACGATCGTGCGACCGCTTGTGATCAGGTTCATCCAATTGCAGTCCCTGATGTTGCTGAAGAAGTACGTGGGGTCGTCCGAGAGATCGTTGCTCAAGCTCGAAGCGGACAGCGATTTTCTCGTATGGCGGTAGTGTTCGAAGACGATAGCTATTCAAGCCGAATCGCAGAAGCTCTGGAACTAGCTGGAGTTCCTGTATCGGGTCCCGACCGAACCGCATTGTCTGATGCGCCTGAAGGTCGATTCGTGACCGGACTGATGGACATTTTCGAGAGAGATTTTAACCGACTCGATTTCACTGCTTGGCTGGCTGCTGCTCCGGTCAAGGATCCCGTAAACGAAAAAATGGTTCCGTCTGCTAGATGGGATGCCATTTCTCGAACTTCTGGAGTAACCGAATCGGTAGCCGACAGCTGGATTCCACGGCTAGATCGATATTCGAAGAACATCGTCAAGCATGCCAGGCGTTCGGATCAACGCGATGAAGGCAAGATGAACGTGGTTGAGGCTGCGATCTCAGATGCCGAATACGCTATTTGGTTGAAGGAATTTATCGTCGGGTTATCGCAGAGAAAACCGACTGACAAAGAAGACACCTGGTCGGGATTCGCTGCATGGCTTCGGTCGGTGGTCAAAGATTATCTGTGGATTGCCACCGCAGCCGAGGAGTCGTCGAAATCTCAATCTTCTCGACTAATGACACTCATCGACCGGCTGGAATCGCTTGAGACGACAGGTTCTGTTCCAACATTTGAGCATTGTCGAGGCGTGTTACGTGATCAACTTGAAAAACGATCAGCTGGGCTTAGATCGCTCGGTTCGGGCGTGTACGTAGGACCATTGTGGACTGCAGCAGGATGTCCGTTCGACACCGTATTCGTATTGGGAATGTCCGAAGGACGATACCCGAGCGCTGGATTTATCGATCCCTTATTGCCCGATCCGATCAAAAAAGAAATCGACTCCACTGGCAGACTGCTCAGCACGGTCGATACACGTCTGGGGGAGAGCCACCAGTCGTTCATATCCGTCATTCACAGTGCCAAGCAGGTCTTCATGTACTGGCCAAGCGGAATTCCTGGCGAGTCGCGAGAGTTCGGTCCCGCAAGATGGTTCTTGTCTGCCGTTAGAGAGGTTTCTGATCAGCCGCTTTTGCAGGCCGGAAAATTAGCTGAATCTGAAATTCCCGGTCTGAGTTTTAGACGTCGCTCGGATTCGATCAACATGCCACTGTCAGAGGCTGGAGACCTCCATGAATACGATGTCGTTGGTGCCCGTAGTTGGGGCGAACGAAGCGAGAAGACGCCCGAAACATTTCCGCTTGTGATCTCTGAACCTTCTATTGCAGCTGGTGTTAAGTTCGAAGATGCGCAGGAAAGTTCTGATTGGACTGAGTACGACGGCAGAGTAAATCTTGATGTAGAGTCGGGCGTAACCCCTGAAATCGAAGCTATTGAAACGATCGGCTCTGCGACGGCTTTCGAAACTTACGCGGCGTGCCCATATAGATATTTCTTGTCTCGCCGTCTTCATATCGAACCGACCGATTCGCCAGAAACGGAAGTCGCTCTTGATGCTCTTTCGTTCGGAACATTGATCCACGATGTTCTGGAAAAATTCGCTCTGTGGCGAATGGAACCTAATTCTGATTCCGATTCGCCGACTGAACAAGAAAACTGGCTTCGAGCGGCAGCGTTTTCGCATGTTGAAAGTCTTAAAGAAGAGACGCCGGGTCGATCTGAAGGTGCCTGGAAAATCGAGCTTTCGAGAGCATGGTTGATTCTTCGCCAGTGGTTACGTCGAGAGCCAGACACTGCCAAGCAACCAGATATGCGCCAGGTCGAAGCGGAATACTCGTTTGGTGGTGCGAGGTCGGGTGCGGAAAGCGAACCGCCGGTTGAAGTACGAACTGTTTCGGGTAAGACGGTAAAGTTCCGAGGGCAGGTCGACCGAGTCGATATATCCGAGGATGGTAGCCGAGTGATCGTCTACGACTATAAGTCGGGAGGTAATAGTTCGTACTCGAAGCTGGATAGCGATCCGGTCAAGAAAGGCACGAAGCTACAGCTTCCTCTTTATTCGAAGGCGGTCGCAGAAAAATACCCTGAGGCCGAAATTCAAGCTTCGTATTGGTTTGTGAGAGAGTCGTCGTCGGAGCTGAAACCGCCGCCGAGCGACTATGAAAGCGAAAAAGCGGAGGACGCATTAACCGCAGCTGTTGAAACGATTGTTGAAGGTATAGATAGCGGCGTGTTCCCTGCTCGACCGGGTGGTTCGGCGAACTGGGGTGGTGGTAGTGAATCGTACGAAAACTGCCTGTTCTGCGAGTATTCGCGAGTGTGCCCGAAAAGCAAAGCCCGGCTCTGGAACTCGAAGAAAAATTCTGACCCGGCGCTTTCGAAATATTTGACTTTAGCGGAGGATCAAGATTGATGAATTCTCCACACGCAAGCGACGTCGTTCGTGATCGAATTGTAGGTCTCGCTGACGGGTCGTTGGAACAGACGATATACGCCGGTGCAGGTGCCGGAACGGGTAAGACTAAAGCGCTTGTCGAGCGAATAGCGAACCTGGTGTTACTCGCTGGTGTCAGACCTGAAAATATCGCTGCACTAACGTTCACCAAAGCAGCCGCTTCGGAACTTCGGCAACGTGTTCGAGAGGAACTGGAGCGCAGACAGGATGAATCGGTCGAATCAGCTGAGGGCATGAAATTTGCCGAGGCACTCGACGGTCTGGATTCGGCGTTTATAGGAACGATCCATTCGTTCGCTCAGAGTCTGCTGCAAGAACGTCCCCTTTCGGTCGGACTTCCGCCTGTCTTCGAACTAAATGACGGAGTTCAAGGCGATGCGAGATTCGAAGAAGAATGGTCAACGTGGTTAGATGAGGCTCTTAACGATGAGACGTTCTCAGACGCGGTTATTGGCGTACAGCGTTTGGGATTGAGCCAGCCGCTTCGTAATCTCAAAGATCTCGCTTTGGAATTTCACGCCAACTACGATCTCGTCGAACGTTTCGGTGAACTACCTAAGCCGACTCAGACCGACAAACCTGATCTAATTCTCGAAGCTGTACGATCAGATCTGCAACTGGCATACGATCTTCGCAGTTACTGCACAAATCCTGACGACAAGTTACTTGCTCATCTCGAATCTGTTGTGCCACAAGCACTTAGATGGATCAACGAAGTTCAAGCTGCCGATTCGGATGAAGAGAGTATTCTCGCCGTCACGCAGTTGCCAAAACTGTCCGTAGGCGGCGGTCGCAAAGATGATTGGAATTCACTTGAGAGTGGGGATTCGAGCTTGAAAGAAGTTCGTGCTTTGCTGAAAGAAGCTCAAGCACGACTCAAGCAAGGACGGCAATCACTTGGCGAATCGACGGTAGTCCCGCTGGTAAACGCCGTCTCGCAGATGGTTCTCGACTACGCCCGCAAACGTCGGAATGAAGGTCTACTCGAATTCCAAGATCTACTCGTTCTGTCATGTGAGTTGCTTGAATCCGATGACGAGGTTCGTTGGTATTTTCAACGAAGATACACACATGTCCTAATCGATGAATTTCAGGACACCGATCCGCTTCAGCTGAAGTTGGCTATGCGACTTACCGACCGTATGAGCGGCTCGAACGCAACCGGCACACCGACACCAGGAGCGTTGTTTGTGGTTGGCGATGAGAAGCAGTCGATTTACAGTTTCCGACGTGCGGATTTAACACAGTTGGAACGACTCATTTCATCGCTGCACGCTGATCATATGTCCTTGGTCAAAAACTATCGATCTAACCCAGGAATACTCAGCTGGGTGAACGAAATATTTGAACCGTGGATGAACGGACCTGAAGGCATCTTGCCAGATACGAATCAAGCTGAATATACGGCGCTTCAACCGGGAAGAGACTTATATTTTACCGTCGAAAAACCGCGAGTGATGATCGCTGGAGGTCCGGCTGACGGTAACACTGAAGTCGCCCGCGAGTCAGAAGCGGAAGATTTGGCAAAATTGGCTTTGAGCGTAGGAGCAGGGGATTGGGATCTTCCCGATAAATCGGAAGGTATGCGCAAGTCGGACTATCGTGATTTATGCGTATTGATGCCTCGCCGCACCGCACTTTCCTACTTGGAAGATGCGTTCTTCAAGCACGAAGTACCTTACATTCTCGAAGGCCAAGCACCGATTTTTGAGTCGCAGACTGTGCACGAGCTGAGCAACAATTTGATTGCCATCGATGACCCCACCGATCAGGTTGCAATTGTCGCTGCATTGAAGTCGGCAGCTTGGGGTTGCTCTGATCAGGACCTTTACGAATGGGCTTGTGCGGATCGCAAATTTGAATACGCTCGAGCCACGTACGATCCTGCCAAATTCGAAATTGATACCGGAGTACATCGAGTCGCAACTGCACTCGCAGGGCTGGCGGGTTATCACGACACGCGCCAGATGTATTCAACCCCATTCCTGATCGAAAAATTCGTTCGAGATCGCCGCCTACGAGAAATCGCCGCATTGTCGAATCCAAACGGCGATCGCGAGCGGTTGATCGACGTAATTATCGAAATGTCTAGATCACTTCAACGATCTGGCAACGGATCGCTGAGAGAATTTGTTCGCTGGGTCTCAAAGCAAGCGGAAGCGAGTGTCAAAGTAGCCGAGGGTGCGCTATCAAATAGCGAATTGAATGCTGTCCGAGTCATGACAGTTCATGCTGCGAAAGGACTTGAATTTCCTATCGTTGCGCTCATGGGTTTGCAAGTCGGTGTGTCGGCGTTCAAAGGTAATTCGATCACCAAAGAGGAACTTGGTCAGCCGATCATAGCGGTTCGATTGGGCTCGGCAGATCTCGGCATTTCAACCGCCGATTTCGCCGATCGTTTAGAGGTAAGCAAGAAGTCTGATTCCGCAGAGCAGGTACGACTTGCGTACGTTGCAGCGACCCGAGCCCGTGAGCATCTTGTCGTTAGCGTTCATAGATCAGGCAAGGACAAATCAACGTTGGCAGCGAAGATTGCTGATTTGGATGCGCTGAACACAGTTTCAAAACCATTCGGCATATCAAGCGAGACCAGAAGCCCTCAGACTAAACCGGATTCGACTCCGACCAATGCGCAGCCATTTTCGCTGGATAATCGAAAGGATTGGTTCGAGGATCTGGAAGCTGTCGTTGAGCAAGCAAAGTACCGGGGCTATGTCACGCCTTCGGATCTGGCCGATCACACGATGTTTGCTGCTCCAAAGCCCGAAGATAATACTGAATCGACTGAGTGGAACACAACATTACGTGGTCGCGGCGGAACCGATGTGGGCTCGGCGGTTCACCGCGTTCTCCAAGACATAGATTTTGACGACGATTTTAACTTAGATGAACTGGTTGCCCAAGCGGTCGTGGCTTACAACATTCCCGATTTTAAAAAAGATGTAGCGCTGTTAGTTCGGAACGTGCTGTCGAGTCCGAGTGTCGCCGCAGCAACTGGCGAAAACAGCTGGAGCGAGGCGTGGGTCGCCGCCGAGGTGGAAAAGGGCATCGAGATCGAAGGATCGGTCGATCTAATTGTTCAGCACGAAGACGGTACCATCACGATAATCGACTACAAGACCGACCGGGTACAGGGTGAATTTCTTGAAGAACGCGCTCGAGGATATGAAAATCAGTTGGCTGGATATGCACTTGTGCTCGAAAAGATGGGGATGAAAGTTCGTAGCGCTGTTCTCGTATTTGCAAATGGCGGAGTCGGTGATACTGCCAGAGAGTATGTGGTCGACGATTTGGAAACAGCTAAAAATGCCGCTCTCTCCAAGATTCGTGAGGAAATACAGTCGCCAATTTCTCAATGATCGGGCCATAAAAACCAACCTTGTCGACAAACTCAGGTTAAGATCGGCTGCAGAAGATTTTCAAACGTAATTCGGAGGCACTCGATGGGTTTGCTAGACGGTAAAAAAGCGCTGATCACTGGCGCACGAAAAGGTATCGGCCGGGGTATTGCCCTCACACTTGCAAACGAAGGAGCCGATGTTGGGATTAACGACATCGTCGACGATGAAGTCTCGCAGCGAGCAGCCGAACTTGTTTCGAACAGGGGCGTCAAAGGCACGTTCCATGTTGGGGATGTGAGCACGGTCGCGGGTATCAACTCCGTAATCGATTCATTTATCGCCGAGCATGGTCGTATCGATATTCTGATCAACAATGCAATCTTCCCTGATCAGGCACGACCGTTGTTCGATACGGATGAAGTTTTCTGGGATCGAATGATGGATCTGTCGCTGAAGGGATACTTCTTCGGTTCGCAGCGCGCCGCCAAGGAAATGATTGCCCAGGATACGGGTGGAAGTATCGTTTGCCTCGCCAGTGTTCATGCGTACACGGCGATCGAAGATTGGACAGCCTACGGAACGGCCAAAGCCGGACTTCGTCGAATGGTCAAGGGCTTTGCTATAGATCTGAAAGGTCACAACATCAACGCTAACTGCATCGCTCCGGGAGCCATTTCGAATGTTCTTCCAGACAGCGACGCCGATGATGTAATCGATGGCGCACCGCACGACCCTTCGCGATTCACGGCACGTCTTCCAGCTGAAAAGGGTGGGCTACCAAGCGACATTGCGAACGCCGTTTTGTATCTGACTTCCGAACTAGGACAATACGTCAACGGAGAAACGATTCTGGTCGATGGCGGAATGATCGCCACTAAGACCATGCAGGACTAAGACGAGTAAACACAAGGAATCTAGGAACCTATGACCACAAAGCTTCTTGAAGGCAAGAAAGCGCTGATTACCGGCTCACGTCGAGGCATTGGTGCGGGTATTGCTCAACTGTTTGCCGAACATGGGGCGGATGTTGGGATTAATGACATCACTAGAGACGACGAAGCCGATAAGGCGATCGCTTCGATCGAATCGATCGGCCGAAAAGCATCATGGCATAAGGCAGATGTTGGTAATCGTGAGGATCGCACCCGTATGCTCGACGAATTTGTTGATCAGCATGGTCGTATCGATATCCTCGTCAACAATGCTGTTGCTTCACGAGATATGCACTTCACCAAGATCACAGAGGAATTCTGGGATCATCTGGTTGGGCACGCGCTGAAGGGTTATCTCTTTCTTGCTCAGGGAGCAGTGAACCGTATGATCGAACACGGTCACGGCGGCAGCGTCATCAACATCAGCAGCGTCCATAGCTACCGAGCTTGGCCGCACGACGGGGTGTACGGAATCGTTAAGGCTGGCCTAAACCGTATGGTGCAATCGATGGCGCACGATCTTGCTGGTTCAGGTATCACCGCCAACTGTGTTGCGCCGGGCTACATCGATAGCAGAGTGCTGCCGCAGGAAGAAGAGCACACACGTGCCAATGATGACTATCTCGGCTCTGCTATCGGCTTCATCCCGAGTCGTCGAGGAGGACTTCCGAAGGATATTGCTGGTGCTTGCGTTTTCTTGGCATCTGAACTTGGGGAGTACGTGAACGGCCAGACCATAACGGTCGATGGTGGCTTCCTAGCTGGTGGCGTACCTCAAGATTCGCAGCCGCTCGAACCGGGCATGCCGGGAGCCGCAGAGTAGCCATGTCAGAGCAAGACGAGTTCAGCGACATACCGCACGTCGAAACGAAGGAAGAACGTCTCGTATATCCGACGCCATGGTTCGATTTCTACTACGACGAAACGGTTCGTACCGACGGTCAACCCGGCAACTACTCTTGGGCGCGTATCCACTCTGGTAATGGCGGCGTGATGGTCGTTCCTGTGACTCCTTTGGGGCAGTATCTGCTGATCAGAATTTATCGGTATCCGGTGAAAAAGTACATGTGGGAATTTCCAGCAGGGATGATCGAAGACGGTGAAACGGCAGTCGGTTCCGGCGCCCGTGAACTGGAAGAGGAAACCGGCGTGAAGGCTGACAGTGTTGTCCTTTTGGGTTCTCAAACTCCAATTAGCGGATTCGTAGGCGATACGTTCTACACGGTGCTGGCGAACCTG
>JAPKFF010000101.1:0-6912 GCA_028821715.1 Dehalococcoidia bacterium | reverse complement strand
GATTATCACTACGATCTAAACACCTTATAATCCTTCGATAAGCCCGAACGATAAAGCAGTATTTTTCACGGTTCATCAGTTCGATCGTTCCACACCCAAGGCAAGTACGAATATCTTAGTAAAAAGCCTTGGGAATTCATCAGCACCCAACCAGATGACGGATTCGAGCACTGCTTCAACATTTCTACACACTCTCTGAACAGGTTCCACACATTCATTTTCTAAATTTGGTTGCAGGCAATCAATCAGTTAGGTCAATCGACCAAAGGTATAGAAAATGTTCAACAGAAAAATTACCCTCGGCGTAACCGCAGGACTCCTCGGAGCATTCGCCCTTGCAGGAGCGGCTTTCGCTCAAGAGGGCCCGGTAGACGGTGAGAAGCCACTGGATTCGATCAAGGACCGAGTCGCTGAAATCCTCGGCATCGATCGGGAGTCCCTCGACACCGCAATGAGAACTGCTCGAGAAGAGCACCGCGAGGCATCGCAGGACAAGCGATTAGCAAACCTCGTAGAAACAGAAACTATTACACAGGCACAGGCCGACGAGATCGAATCTTGGAAAGACTCGAAGCCTGAAGTTATCGACGATCTGATGAAGCTCGGACGCGGTCACGGCACTGGCGACGACGTAAGCATCAAAGCTAGAATTGCAGCACTCGTTGATCAGGAAGTCATCTCGCAGTCTGAAGCTGACGCAATAACTGCATGGGCCGAAGCCAAGCCCAACTATCTCAACGATCTCCGTGAAGAGCTAAAGGGTGGTCGAAATGGCGAAGGCCGATATGGTCGACAGCGTCACGGACGCCATAACCGCGTCGTACCCGAGGGTCGGGACCAAGGACGTGGACCAGGATTCAACCAAACTACCCCTGAGGCTGGCTCCGGTACATCGTTCACTCTACCGAACGGTGATGAAATTAGCGTTTAGTCCGTACTAACCAGACCTCCTACGAATGGCGCTCTTCGATTTATAGAGGAGCGCTTTTTGCGTCTATCTCAAACGATTTAGAGAATTATTCGTACCGACACCCAATCGACAGAAGCCTAATATGTTCGGAGTAAATTATTCGACGATTCTGAATCGGTAGAATCATCGGATTGAACTTGAACCTAAGATCGGCTCAGGAAATTCGCACATGCCTCAAAGCTCGAACAACAAAACTCAACGACTTCAACAGTGGTTCGACGACCAACCAAGGTGGGATCGCGCCTCCTATGGAGAGTTCATGCACGTCGGTGGTAACCAGACGATCTTTCGGATCGCTCTTGAAGATCAAAAGATAACCACCGAAACTAAAGTGCTAGATACCGCCTGCGCAGTTGGCGGAAACGCTCGATGGATGGCGTCTTTGTACGGATGCCAGGTGTACGGGAACGACATCGATGAGCAAGCCCTAACGGTCGCTAGAGATCTTGCAGAAATCGAGAATATTTCCGAACTTTGCACATTCGTGAAGGCTTCGGTTGAAAATCTACCGTTCGACGACAACTCGTTCGACATGGTTATAACCACCGACGTTTACGACCCTGCTGAAGTCAAACGGGTTCTAAAACCCGGTGGAAGTTTCATTGTTGTTTCGTTGTTTGAAGATCCCAAAGTCACGCCCCTTCAGCTCGCTGAAAGTTGGGGACTTGAACTAGAAATACCGCTAGACGTTACTGACCTAGCTTTCGCATTCAACCGAGCGAAAGAAACAGAGGCACGGCTACTTCACGAATCCGGGATGATCGGCGCACGTGAACTAATCGACATCATGAATGAAAGCATCGTTCCGTATACCCTCGGCGGCCGCCACTACATTCTGCGACTACGCAAAAACTAACATACTGACGATTACCCTTAACTCCTCAATAAATAGATGACCAATAACACTACCGATCAATACCGTGGCATCTACGGAATACCCGCCACTCCGTTCAATGAAGACGAAACTCTCGACATACGCTCATTAGAAAGCGTTCTTGAGTTTTCAGTAGAAAACGGCTGCCATGGGATCGTGATGCCAGTAATGGCGAGCGAATACCAAGCACTAACCGACACTGAGCGAAAACAGGTATTCGATCTCACAACCAAAGTGGTTGGCAACCGTATTCCAACGGTTGCAGGTATTTCTGGTATATCGAATATTCACTCGATTGAACTGGCGAAATACGCAGAAGGTGTCGGGTTCGATTCGGTGATCGCCATGCCGCCGTTCAACATCTCGAGACCATCTACGGACGAAGTCAGAAACTTCTTCGAACTACTCAGCGATGCCGTAAATGTTCCGATCTGGATTCAGAATCACTCGTTAGGTGCACCGTTCAATGCGGAACAACTAGCCGACCTCTGCAAAAACGTTGAAAACGTGAGCTACGTTAAAGAAGAAACTATATTTGCGGCACAACTAACGACCGCCTTACTGGATCAGGCTGGAGATTCGGTCAAAGGCGTTATGGGCGGGATGGGCTGTAAGTTTCTGATTTCCGAATTCAATCGCGGAATGTGCGGGAACATGCCAGCATCTCACTTTGGCGATATCCACTCGAAGATGTGGAACCTGCTCGATGACGGATACGAGTCTGAGGCGAGAGAGATTCACACTCGTATGGCGCCCCTCAACAACTACGAAAGCCTTTACGGCATGCGAGCGTTCAAAGAAATTCTCTATCGCCGAGGCGTTATTACGTCCCCAACCACCCGATCTCCCGGCAAAAGCAACTTAGACAACTACGATCTGGCCGAGTACGACACTCTGCTGACGTCTATCGATGACCTAATGACATGGAAGGCCTCCTAGCCCTTTGAAAATAGAAGCTATCGATCTCTTTTACGTCGCACTTCCGAAAATCACACGAACCGCCGATGGCACGCAGGACTCCCTTGTAGTTCGTGTTCGAACGGACAACGGCCTTGAAGGCTGGGGAGAATGCGACGCTTCACCTCTCGTATCGTTGACTGCTTATGTGATGCCGATGTCACACTCGAATATCATCAACATTCGTGAGGCACTGCTCGGCGAAAGTTTAGATTCACCTGAAGACGTAGTTCGCCTTAGAAATAAAGCCGGAGAGTACGGACTCGATATCCAGCAACTTGACCACGCTGTAGCCGGTGCCGATATCGCTATGTGGGACGTACTCGGAAAACATCTTGGCGAACCAGTTTGGAAGCTGATCGGTCACGAAGCTTCGCACAAGAAACTTCCGTACGCCAGCGTGCTGTTCGGCGATAATCCTGCTGAGACCCGCGCAGTCGCCGATTCGATAGTTGAACGTGATTTCCGTGCTGCCAAGTTCGGATGGGGTCCGATGGGTCGCGGTTCGCTTGCAGATGACATCGGTCTTGTACAGGCTGCCCGTGACGGACTCGGCCCCGATGCCAAACTGATGGTCGACGCCGGTGTGATTTGGGGCGACGACGTCAATACTGCTTACGAACGCGCTGTCGCGTTTGCTGATCTTGGCGTTACATGGCTTGAAGAACCGTTTCGAACTGAAGAAGTTGGCGCATACAAAGCATTGAGCGACAGGGTTCGTGCGAACGGTATAAATATCGGTGTTGCCGGAGGCGAAGGCGCCGATTACTACCGAGCTGCCGACGACATGATGACAAACGCAGGACTCGACTTCGTACAGATCGATGTTGGGCGCATCGGTGGAATTACTGAAGCCAAACGGGTCGCTGAAAAAGCACACGAACTCGGCATACAGTATGTGAACCATACGTTCAAAAGCCATCTATCAATAGCTGCTTCGATTCACGTCTTCGCTGGATACGAAGAGTTCGATCTAACTGAATACCCTGCTGGCGATTCGCCACTCATTCTTGGACTAACAGCCCCAACGGGTATTTTCAGAGACGCCGATGGATTAGTACGGGCCTCCGACAAGCCCGGACTCGGCGTAGAAGTAAACCTCGATGCAATTCGCGAATACCATCGCCAAGTAAAAATCGAAATCGATGGCGAAATCCTGTTCGAATCGGACAAGCCGTAGAGCCCTTCGAGTCACATCCAATCACATCTCATATAACGAACCCAGTGACATAGCTTGTTGACGTGCCCCCTTCCCCTTCATAGAATTCATTGGCTAGCGCTCTAAGTTCGCGACTGCTAACAGTCGGAAAGGTTGAGTGCTAATCAAGAATTCGATATGAATTAAGATTGAATCGGTGTGTCCGCATCGTTCATCTGAGTTTGATACTCCGAGTTCTCGTCTACCACTAAGGAGAACCATTTCAGTGGCATTGAACCTCACACCGCTTGGTGACAGGGTGATTATCGAGCCTGCCGACTCAGAGGCATCAACCTCTCCCGGCGGAATCATCATTCCCGACACCGCGAAAGAAAAGCCTCAGCAGGGTGCAATTGTTGCAGCCGGCCCAGGTCGAACAACCGACGATGGCACAGTCATAGACATGCCTGTTTCAATCGGCCAGACCGTCATCTACTCTAAGTACGCAGGTACCGAGTACGCAGAAGGCGGAGTTGACTACCTCATCATTAGAGAGAGCGACATCCTCGCAATCGTTGAATAGTTCATCACGAACTAATCATCTCAATTTGGAGATTTATAAGTAATGGCAGCTAAAGATCTAAAGTTCGGCGATGACGCTCGAGCACGCCTTAAAGAAGGCATCGACGTTCTCGCCAACACTCTGAAGTCGACACTTGGCCCACGTGGTCGAAACGTTATCGTTGACAAGAAATTCGGCCCTCCGCAAGTCAATTCCGACGGTGTAACAATCGCCAAGGAGATTGATCTCGAAGATCCGTTTGCAAACATGGGCGCACAGCTTCTTAAAGAAGTCTCAAAGAAGACTAATGATGACGCTGGTGATGGCACGACTACTTCAACTGTTCTCGCTCAGGCAATCATTGCTGAAGGCTTCAAGAATGTTGCAGCAGGCGCCGACCCTATGGCACTTAAGCGCGGCATGGAAATCGCTATGGCTTCCATCCGCAAGTCGATCGCCGGACAGTCAACTCCTGTTGACTCAAAGGAACAGATCGAAAGCGTTGCAATCCTTTCTTCCCACGACGACGAGATGGGCACCCTCATTTCCGACGTTATGGACAAGGTTGGTAAAGACGGCGTTATTACTGTTGACGAGTCCAAGTCTCTTTCATACGAGACCGAGTTCGTTGAGGGTATGCAGATCGACCGTGGTTACCTCTCACCTTACTTCGTGAACAACTCAGAAAAACAGGAAGCCGTTCTAAACGATCCTTACATTCTGATCACTTCGCAGAAGATTTCTGCAATTTCAGACCTTCTACCTGTTCTTGAGAAGGTTCTGCAGACCAACAAGAATGTTCTTGTTATTGCAGAAGACGTTGAGGGCGAGGCTCTCGCTACTCTCGTTGTTAACAAGCTTCGTGGCACACTGAACGTTGCAGCCGTAAAGGCTCCTGGCTTCGGAGACCGCCGAAAAGCAATGCTCGAAGACATTGCTATCCTCACCGGTGGCACGGTTATCTCAGAGGAAATCGGTCGCAAGCTCGACACGGTTACTCTCGATGACCTCGGCAAGTGCAAGCAGGTCGTCGTTTCTAAAGACGAGACCACGTTTGTTGACGGTAATGGTTCTGCTGACGCTCTCAAGGGTCGCAAGGCCGAGATCGAGTCACAGATTTCCGACACTTCATCCGACTACGACCGTGAGAAGCTCCAAGAGCGACTCGCTAAGCTGTCCGGTGGTGTTGCCATCCTCAAAGTCGGTGCAGCCACCGAAATTGAGATGAAAGAGAAGAAGCAGCGCATGGAAGACGCCCTTTCGGCAACCCGTGCAGCTGTTGAAGAGGGAATCGTTCCCGGTGGTGGAACAGTTCTCATTCGAGCCGCTGCCGGCCTGCTTGACGTGAAGTCAGACAACGACGACGAGCAGACAGGTATCGACGTTCTTAGACGATCACTCGTTGCACCTATCAAGGTCATCGCCGCAAACTCCGGTTTCGAAGGCGCTGTAATTCTTGCCAAGGTCTCCGAGAGCGACGACAAGAACTTTGGGTTCGACGCTCACATCGGCGAGTACGGTGACATGGTAAAGATGGGTATTGTTGACCCAGCCAAGGTCACCCGTGCTGCAGTCGAAAACGCAGTTTCCGTAGCTGGAATGATCCTCACAACCGAGGCTCTCATCAGCGAAAAGGACGAGCCAATGCCAGCAATGCCGGCAGGCGGACCTCCTGGTGGAGACATGGGCTTCTAAATAGCCTTTGCTTTACTAAGCAATTTAGAAAAGGGTCGCATCGAAAGGTGCGACTCTTTTTTATGGCGTGAATTTGCGATTTCTCGACCGAAGCAAAGCGGAGTGGAGAGACCTTCGGCAATGGACGGGCGGGGTACTGTTGGAGAGAGAGAACACAGCCAGTCGTGACAACTTGAATTATCGCTCAATCGAACGAGATCCTGAATCAAGTTCAGGGTGACGTGCACTCAATATACCGGCATGCTGTTTGTCGGTAGGTATCACCATTTCAACTCTAACTCGGCTTCCCGTTACGACTACTCGCTCCACCACCAAACTGAGCAGGTTCTGCCGTTCTTCGAATGTGAGTACGTCTAGACCAATTGCAACACGAAGTAGCCAAAGTAAGTTTTGTGTACAGGTGCCATTGATATTACCCAGGATGGTGCAATAGCTGATTTGTTGGTTTGGATAGATAATTTAGATGATGGAATTCAGATATAGTCCTGCATGTCCGGCAGGTATCTTCTGCCGCTGATGCCATTTTGACTAGACCAGTCAATGGTCCTATCTTGGAGAATCCTCCTGAGCGATCAATTTTTCGAATGCCCGATTCTTAATTCTCCGTACGAAATTCCTTCCAAGCATTGGGAACTCAATACAGACGGTCAACCGACGCAAAAAACTATCGAAGAGATGGTGTCTGGCGTCAAAGAAGATATTGATCTGCTAGAAAG